>CAZBSH010000001.1:0-4495 GCA_964494645.1 uncultured Christensenella sp.
GCTCTCGCGTCTAAAGACGCCTGTGATCAGTATTTTTATCGGTGAAGGCGGCAGCGGCGGCGCGATTGCGCTAGGCGTGGCAGACAAGCGGATGATGCTTGAAAATGCGTTATATTCGATCCTTTCTCCGGAAGGGTTTTCCAGTATTTTGTGGAAGGACTCATCTCGCGCGGCAGAAGCTGCGGAGCTGATGCGTATGACTGCGGCAGAGATCAAGGAAATGGGATTGATTGACGATGTGCTGCCCGAACCGGAGGGCGGCGCGCAAAGCGATGACAACGGAAAATTTGCCAAGGTCATCAGGCAATATCTTCTCGATAGCATCAAAGAGCTGCAAAAAGAGCCGATCGATCATCTTTTGGAAAAGCGTTACGCTAAGATACGGTCGTTTGGACAAGATGCGATCAGCGAATAAAACAAACAGGCGGAGGGCTAAAATCCCTTCGCTTTTTTTGTCGGGTATGCTATCATAATAAAGTAACCAACGTATACTTTATTGCTTTGGAATGATATTTGGAGGTAACTATGAGGAAGACACTGTGTATAATCGTTACGATATTGCTTGTTGCGGCGCTTGCCCTGCCTGCGTTTGCACAGACGGTCGCACAAGAAGGAAGCACTGAAACCCGGATAGAGCAGATCGGTATGAATCTCTCCTTTGTGGCAGAAGATGGAAAACCGCTTGCAGATATCGACGTTTTTTTACGGGAGAGCGTGGATACGGAATATGTCTACAACGATGTGACGGACGAGAATGGGCAGTTGTATTTGCCCGGCGTTCCCGTATCTGATTTTGATTTGGTCACAAAGACAAAGGAGGGCGTTTTGACGGGCGCGGTGCGCGTACACTTGTATCTGGCGGAGGAAACGGAGATACTGAACCAGCCCAAGGGCGTATTGATGACGTTACATCTAAGCGAGGCAAAAAATGCGGCGCTCGCAACGAGCAATACTGTGCCAATGGCGTCGGGTGAAGGTTCCCCCAGTGCTTCGCAAAGCTCAACATCAAGCGCAAGCGCTTCTACAGGACCGATTATCCCGGATGATATGCAGCCGTATATTTATGAAGTAAACATCAATCAAAGCGCGCCGGCGATTGACTTTGCATATCAGATTCCCTCAGATGGAAAGATCGTTCTTACGGGAGTTTCGGACGGTGTGATCCCCGAGCCTACGCCTGAACCTACGCCGACATTTACGGCAGAACCGACTGCTACGTCGACAGTAGAGCCTACGCCTACACCGACGACAGAACCGACCCCAATGCCTACAGCAGCGCCTACGCCGACCCCAACTGCGGCACCTACGCCTGCGCCAACGGTAACCCCTGTGCCTACGCCGCAGCCCACGGCAGCACCTACGACGGCGCCGAATAAGATCAATGTAAAGCTATATCTGATGGATGCAAAAGGGGTGGCATTAAGCGGGTATACAGCGTCAATGGGGGACAATCATAAAAAAACAGCGAACGCAACAGGAACGTTATATTTTGCAAATGTAGTGCCGGATAAAACGGAAACGCTTCGTATTTATGATACAAAAGATAATCAACGCGGTGTGTGCAAACTGGAATTTTCCGAAGGAAGCAAAACATCAATCGCTTTGGATGACGCAGTGTATACGGTTTCTTACGCAAAGGATACGCAGGATATCTTTTTGTCAGCGGATGTGAAAGCCGACGGAAACGAAGATTCAGAAATCATTCTGCAAAAGGTCTCGGATGAGCCGCTTACGCCCGGAAAGACGTCACAAACGGCAACAGATGAGGAAGGGCATGAAAAACCGGCGGAATTGATGGGGCAGCCGTGCTTAAATGGTTACCTGGTCGATGCGGCGGGTATCGTTGTTGCGGACGCGACAGTGGAGAGTGCTAACCTTGAGACAAAAGGCATGCTGAGCGGCGTAACAAATGCTTCGGGCTATTTTGAAGTTTCTGCCGTATCCAAGGGGAAGCATAAAATCACGGCAACGGCGAAGGATGGTCAGTTGATCGGCGAGGTGGTGGTTACCGTACAACCGGCGGAAGTGACAGGGATTGCCGAACAGAGCGGGATGCTTGTGCTGAGTATTTCTAAAGACGCAAAAGAAGTATATATAAATTTAAAAGCGAATGGGAGCGGAGGGCTTATAATTTCCAATGTTTCGCAAACACAGGCAACCGTTCCGGCAACACCTTCCCCCAGCGTACAGCCTAGCGCAAGCGTATCCGCAAGCCCTCAGCCGACAGAGCCCGGCACAGGGAATGAAGTGGATGGCGGTATGAGCCCGATTGTGATCGTGTTGATCATTGTCGGAATTGCGGTCGCAGCGTTAGCGGTATTTTTGATCATTAAAGTACAGCGGGCGAAAAAGAACGGCTATCGGGACTGAGCGTGATAAGGACAATTAAAAAACACCGCAGATATTCTGCGGTGTTTTTGCGTATTTGTTATTTAGCTGTTTTTCATGATGATGCTTTCCAATGTATTGGCAACATCTTCGCATGCATCGCAGCAACCCTCAAAGTAATTGAAGGTCTTGGACCAGACCATGATCTCGATTGGGTCTGTAGAGTTGACATGCAGATCGCGCATTGCTTTCGTATAGAGCTGGTCACCCTCCCCCTCCAACCGATTGATCTCGATGATACAATCGGCAAGCAAAGAGGATTTTTTGAAGTTTGAAAATTCCTGCATCGCCTTTTTGAGCATATCACAGCACGAAACGATGATATCCATAAACTCCAGCGCTTCCGGACGGATGGACCGAATATTGAATGTATAGATTTTAACGATCACATCTTCCACTGCATCTGTCACATCATCAATGTCCTGCGCAAGCGCGCTGATGTCTTCGCGCTCGATAGGCGGAAGAAACTCGTGAAGCAGTATCTGCATCATCTCGTGTTTGGCAATATCCGCGGCGTGCTCGATCTCGTGGATGGAGTTCATGACGTCTTCCACCGTATCCGGGTCAAAATGATGGAGAATATCGTTTAACAGATGTGCGGCAGAACAGGAATACCCTGCCAGATTGACGAATCCTTCATAGTAATCATAAGAACGTTTTCTTGCCATAGTTGTTCTATCCTTTCTCTTATCAGAAAATTGCCATAAATAGCAATGCCATCAAAAAACCGATGATACCACAGCCGGGGAATGTCAGGATCCATGCCATGAACATATCTTTGACCACGCCCCAGTTGACAGACGAGATGCGGCGCGCGGCGCCTACACCCATGATTGCGGTCGTCTTGGTGTGCGTCGTACTGACGGGAAGACCTGTCAGTGAGGAAACAAGCAGGCATGTTGTCGCGGAGATATCGGCGTCAAAGCCTTGATAACCTTTTAAGTGGACCATATCCATACCTACCGCTTTGATGATGCGGTAACCGCCGATGGATGTGCCAAGCGCCATCACCACAGAGCATAAAACCATCAGCCAGATGGGAATTTCAAAAGATGTAACATTGGCCTGCCCTTTGGCAAGAAACAGACCAAGCAGAAATACGCCCATAAACTTTTGACCATCCTGCGCGCCGTGCATGAAGGACATTGCCGCAGCACCGCCGATCTGACCACCATGGAAAAATCTTGTCGTTTTGCGGTGATCCTTGTATTTGCAGATACGGGCGGTGAGTTTGGCGGAACCCCAACCAAGACCAAAGCCAAGACCGGTAGAAAGCGCAAGCCCGTAAAGCACCTTGACCCATTCCGCGCCGTTGATGCCGCCCAGACCACCGTGCATTGCGATCGCAGCGCCCGAAAGTCCCGCGATGAGCGCATGGCTTTCGCTGGTGGGAATACCGAAGCGCCATGCAACGGTAGCCCATGTAACGATGGCGACCATAGCAGCGCACAGCGCAACGATGGAATCGTGCGGGTCTCCGCCGAAATCTACCATACTGTAGATGGTGTATGCGACGGTAGCGTTGACCATAGTCATTACAAATACGCCCAGAAAGTTAAAAACAGCTGCCATCAAAATCGCGGGTTTAGGCTTTAATGCCCTTGTGGAAACGCAGGTAGCGATTGCGTTGGGGGCGTCAGTCCATCCGTTGACCAAGATAACAGCGAGCGTAAGGATCACAGTAATCAAAAAAGCGGGGTTCGTACCCATTTGTGTAAGAAATTCTGAAAATGATATCGACATAAGCCATTTCCTCGACCGTGCGTAATAATAAGATCATATTGTCCGTAAACAGTATACTATAAATAAGATCAATATTGTATAGATAAAATGAAGATATGAAAAAAGAGGTGCAGAGACCTCTTTTCTCACATTGTTACTGAATGGATTGTACCTGTTGGACGCGTTCCTGTATCTTTTCCGCACGTTTTTTGAATAGGACCGTAAGCGTAAGAAAGATACCGAGAAAAATAAGCAGCATGCCGATACATTGCCAAATGAGCGTGATATCGGTGCCGGATATTGATTCGCGCAAGGCGGTGACGCAGTAGGTAAAGGGCATGAACGGATTGAGTATTTTAAAGAAATCCGGTACGAGTTCCAGCGG
>CAZBSH010000001.1:4595-118738 GCA_964494645.1 uncultured Christensenella sp.
AATCCGGTACGAGTTCCAGCGGAAATGTTCCCGCGTCGGCTGTGAGCTGCAAAATCAGAAGGACGATAGCAATAAGCCGTCCCGCATCACCGAGAAGAGAGATCAGCGCCTGAACAATGGCGATCGCTGTCATAGACATTACAATAATCGTCAGGAAATAAAGCGGTATATTGTTTGGCATTAAGCCAAGCGTAAATACCACGGCGCCAACCATGACAGCCTGTAACAAGCCAATGAAGGCATATGAAAGGTATTTTCCAATCGCCGCCTGCGCGCTGTTGGCTTTTAGGAGAGGGTCTTCTTTGGGAGAAATGATAAAAAACATCAGGATAGCGCCTACCCACAGCGAGAGGGGGATGAAATAGGGAGCAAAGCCGGTACCATAATCGGGAACGGGATTGATGGGCCGGTTGTCCATTACGACAGGGGCGCTGATGAATTCGGCCATCTCTTCGCTTGAGTTTACCAAATTTCCATCTATGTAAGATACGCCGTCCGCTAATTTGGTTTTTAGTTCTGTTGCGCCGTCTGAAAGTCGGCTGACGCCATCTGTGAGAGATGGAACTTGCGCATGGAGAGAGGAAAGACCTTCATTCAGTTCAAAAGAACCACTTGTCAAGCGTTCAACGCCGTCAGTGGACTGCGCAATGCCTGAGGCAAGCGTACTGCTGCCGGACGTGAGTTGCGCCACGCCGGAAGAGAGGGCAGGCATCTTTTCGGATAGCGCACTTGTACCTGCATTTAGCCGGTCAGCGCCATCCGCAAGTTGTCCGACTCCGTCTGACAGGGCGGGTACTTTTTCGTTGATTGCGGTAAGACCTGAATACAAACGCGAAGAACCGTCGGAAAGGTGGGTAACGCCATCTGCGGCGGCATTGATGCCTGCGTTCAAGTTGTTTATTCCGGCGGCAAAGGCAGGAGAGCCGTCGGGCATTGTACTGTTTGCCGGATCGAGCGTATACTGTATGCTACCAAGACCGGATTCTATGCGGGAAAGCCCGTCTTTTGAAGCCGAAAGCCCGTCGTGCAGTTGATCTTGACCGCTTGTGTAAGCGGTTTTTAGTCCGGAGAGGAGTGCTTTTGCGTTTGCAATGCTTGACGGGTCTCCTGCATCAATGAATGCATTGATCTGGTCAACGGTTGCTTCGAACTGTGCAGAGGACGAGGTGGCGGAGATCATATTATCTAACCCTGAAGAAACAGCG
The DNA here is from genome assembly GCA_964494645.1 of uncultured Christensenella sp. GTDB lineage: Bacteria > Bacillota > Clostridia > Christensenellales > Christensenellaceae > Christensenella. The sequence goes on from CAZBSH010000001.1 coordinate 5,801, forward strand.
GTTGTACCTTGCAAAAGCTGATCTGCGGATGTTTTGAGCTGAGCGGTGCCTGATTTGATTGCTGCCGCGCCATCGGTGAGCGCAAGCATGTTGCTGTTAAGCTTGTCGATCCCGTCATTTAGGCTTTTGGAGCCATCATATGCCGTCTCGATCCCAACTGCGAGCGCCTTGCTATCGGTATCCAGTGCGGCAAGCCCTGTTTTAAGGGTATCCGTACCGTTCGAAAGCTGTGTCGTTCCGCCTATGAGCGTAGGAATTTGATCGTTTAAGGAGCGCAAACCGGATGCGAGCTGCGTACTGCCGCTTTTTAAGGCGGGCGTATTGGCGTTAAGCGTACGCAGACCACTTGCAAGCGCATAGGAACCGTCGGAAAGACGAGAAATTCCGTCGGAAAGGGCAGGCATTTTATCATTCAACGTATTGATACCGTTTGAAAGTTGCGTTGAACCATCCGAAGCTTGCCACAAACCGTCCCGCGCCTCATAAAGACCGTCAAAGGCGGCTTGTGCATATTCTTTTGTAACAGAGGCGGAAACTTGTTCTTTCAGTTGTGTCTCCACATTTCCGCTGATTTGCGAAGCCAGAAAGTTTTTTGCCTGATTTGAGGTGTAGACGATGTCCGCCACAGTTGGTTCGCCGGTTTTTGCGTTCACGATTTTTTGCGAAAAATCGGCGGGAATGGTGAACAGAGAATAATATTTGGTGGAGGCCAGCCCGTCTTTTAAGTCATCCTGTGATACAAATGACCATGCTACCTCGTGGTTTTGCTTCAGGTCGCTGATCACATCATTTCCATAATTGACGTCTTTTTCGTCGAGGGTCGCGCCCTGATCGAGATTCAGTACTGCGACAGGAAGCTGATCGAGCATGCCGTAAGGATTCCAGAATGCAGCCAGATAGCAAAGGCTATATAGCATGGGTACGATCAGGATCGCGATAACGGAAATGCGGATGAACCGGTTGCGGAAGATGCTGGAGATATCGTGTCCCGTAATTTTTGCGAATTTCAAAAAAGTCACTCCTTTTATACAAAGTTTAAACTGACTGGTCAGTATAAATAATATTGTGTTTGAATCTATTTGTCAACACTTTTTCGTATAAAAAAACAGCAGTTAATAAAAACTGCTGCAAAAAATATGTATTTTTATAAAATGCCGCGCAAGTAATTTTCAAGAAGAATATCCGGCACATCCTTTTTGGAAGATGGGTGCAGGGCACTGTAAACTGCGGCGGAAACAAGCATTCCCAAAAAACCGGCGACCGCCGCATCCATTTCCTGCGGCGTTTTCGGACCGCCATCCAGCTCATGGATACAGACGCGGATCTTTTCGGAATATTCGTTTAATTCCTTGCGCAAAAGCTGTTGGCGTTCTTCCTGACCAAAAAGCTGGCTCAGTACGACCTTGATAAAGTTTTCGTTTTGACGTACCGCTCTAAGCTGAGATTTACATAAATGACGAAGCTTTTCCGCCGGCGGCAGTTTCTTTTCCAGCGCCTTTTTTGCGTCGTCGACCAGATAAGTAAGACCGGTCTGCATGACAAACAGAAATAAATCTTCCTTGCTCTTGAAATGATAATAAAGTGTTCCCTTGGCAACACCCGCCAAGACAGCGATTTCATCCATGGACGCACCGGTATAGCCACAGCGCGAAAAAATATCAATAGAGGCATTATAAATAGATTCCTTGGTTTTGTTCATAGCGTTCTCCCTTGGGATAGATTGACCGGTCAGTACAATTATATAGTAATCGCTTTTTATAAAAATGCAAGGAAAAAATAATCGGCTGTTTTCTGTCGGTACACGAAAATGCAAGGCAAATGCAAATAACACGTTGAAAAAAAAGGAAGATGGGTATACAATAAAATGTATTGGAAATAAGGAAAGGCACAACATATGGGACTTGAGATCGCGCCGCTTTTCAGCGGCTCCAAGGGGAACTGCATTTATATCGGAACCGAACAGTCTAAGGTTTTGGTGGACGCAGGGTATTCGTGCGCGAAGATATCGGCAGAGCTCAAGAAGGCGGGTGCGCACATGGAGGATATCGACGGTATTCTTGTGACGCACGAGCACAGCGACCATATTGGCGGGGTGGGAGTTATCTCGCGTAAATATGATATTCCCGTATATGCAAACGAGGAGACCTGGCAACAAATGGAATCGCGCGTCGGCGGGGTGAGCACGAAGAATGTCAGGATCATTGATGAAAAGGATTTTTATGTGAAGGAGCTTTGCGTGCAGCCTTACGAAATATCACACGACGCGGTGCGACCGTTTGGCTACAGCATTACGGCACAGGGCAAAAAGGTCAGCGTGATGACGGATCTGGGGCATGTGACAGAGAAGATACTTAAGCAGGTTGCGGGGTCTTCCATTGTGTTGTTGGAGTCCAACCACGATGTAGAGATGCTCAAATGTGGTCCGTATCCGTATTACCTGAAGCGCCGCATCCTGTCGGGGAGCGGGCATCTTTCCAATGACGACGCGGCGGCAACCGCCTATAGGCTGGTTGCGTCCGGCGTGCGTGGAATATTGCTGGGGCATCTTTCGGAAAAAAATAATTTCTATGAGCTCGCGTACGAGACAGTATGCGGTTTTTTGCAACAAAACAATATTGTGATCGGCAAACATGTTGCGGTGGGGATGGCGAAGCGCGAAGGCGTGACGGGAATCTACACTGCTGTATAATATCATGGAGGGTATATGATAAGGAGAACGAAAATTGTAGTAGCCGCTGTTCTTGCGGTAGTTATGGCGATGGGTTTGTGCGCGTGCGCACCTATACAGGAAGACGGGCTTACAGCGCTTACGCTTGAGCTGCCGGACGGATCGACGGTCGATATGATGGAAAAATCAAGCGTGACGTTGCCGGCGGAAAATATTGGCAAAGAGATCAAGCTAAGTGGGACGAAGGTCGTGAACGGTGAAGAAATCACCAAAGAATTGAAAACGTATGAGTTAAAAGAAGGATATAACGATCTTACGGTGTACGTTACGCTTGCGGACGACGCGAAGGAAGAACGGACGATCACAGTGTTTGTTGAGCTGAAAGATGCGGCGCTGAAATCAAGCGAGCCGTCTAAGTCGCCCGAACGGGACGCGCAGCCAAGTGAGGAATAGGGGATACAGCCATCAGAGTAAAGATTATTTGTGTAGGAAAATTGAAGGAAGAATTTTATACAAAGGCGCAGGCGGAATATACAAAAATGCTTGCGCGTTTTTGTGATGTGGTGATTGACGAGCTTGCGGATGAGCCGCTTACAAATGTCAAAGGCGAAAAAGCGGAGGCTGCGGTCAGGGAAGCGGAGGGGCGGCGTATTCTCGCGAAATGTGAGGGATACGTGATCGCGTGCGACGTGTGCGCAAAGCAGCTTAGTTCTGAGGCGTTTGCCCAAAAACTGGACGCGTTGATGACGGGTGGCAGCAGTACAGTCAGCTTTGTAATCGGCGGGTCGCTGGGACTTTCGGAGGAAGTGAAAAACCACGCTGACCTAAAGCTGTCCGTATCTGAAATGACAATGCCGCACCGATTGTTCCGCATCGTACTTTTAGAGCAGGTGTTTCGCGCGTTCAAGATACTAAACCACGAGACATACCATAAATAGTTATGATATAATAGGTGTATTATTTATTTGGATTGATAGGAGCAGGAAATGGCAGAAAGCGAATCGAAGAATTTTATTGAAGAGATCATCGAAAGCGATCTTGAAAAAGGCATTGTGACAAAGGTCGTGACGCGGTTTCCGCCCGAACCGAATGGGTATCTGCACTTGGGGCATGCCAAGGCGATCTGCCTGAATTTCGGGCTTGCGGAGGAGTACGGCGGGAAGTGTAATTTGCGTTTTGACGATACGAATCCCTTAAAGGAAGATGTTGAATATGTTGACGCGATCAAGCGCGACATCGAGTGGCTGGGATTTTCGTGGGATCGGGAAGTCTATGGCTCTGATTATTTTGATTATATGTATGAGTGTGCGCAAACACTCATCAAAAAAGGGCTTGCGTTTGTGGACGATCTGAGCGCCGAACAAATGCGCGAGTACCGCGGGACGCTTACAGAGCCGGGGAAGGAAAGCCCGCATCGAAATCGCAGCGTGGAAGAGAATCTGGATCTTTTTCACAGGATGAAGGAAGGCGAATTTGCGGATGGAGAGAAGATACTGCGCGCGAAGATCGATATGGCTTCTCCCAACCTAAACATGCGCGATCCGGCAATCTATCGCATTGTAAAGACCGCACACCACCGGACGGGGGACAAATGGGTCATCTACCCGATGTATGATTTTGCGCATCCGTTAGAAGATGCGCTGGAGGGGATCACGCATTCGGTGTGTACGATGGAATTTGAAGATCACAGACCGCTTTATGACTGGTTTGTTGAGCATTGCGATTGTGAGAATATCCCGCATCAATATGAATTTGCGCGCCTCAATCTTTCCAACACGGTAATGAGCAAGCGTTACTTGAAGAAGTTGGTGGATGAAGGAGTGGTGTCCGGTTGGGACGATCCGCGCATGCCCACGCTTTCGGGCGTGCGCCGACGTGGCTATACGCCCGAGGCGATCCGCGATTTTTGCGAACGCATTGGCGTGGCAAAAGCGGTGTCTGAGGTGGATGTACGGCTGTTAGAGCATTGCGTGCGTGAAGATCTGAACGCGCATGCGCCGCGCGTGATGGCGGTATTAAGACCGCTCAAGCTTACGATCGAAAATTATCCGGATAATCAGACAGAGATGCTCAGCGCAGAAGATTTGCCGGGAGGAGAGAGCAGGCATGAAGTACCGTTTTCAAAGCACTTGTATATTGAGCAGGACGACTTTATGGAAGAAAAGCCAAACAACAAATATTTCCGCTTGTATGTAGGCGGCGAAGTGCGCCTGAAAAATGCGTATATCATCAAATGCGAGCGTGTTGTGAAGGACGCGGACGGAAATGTGGCAGAGGTCATTTGCAGCTACGATCCGACAACCAAGTCGGGAGGTGAAAACAGCGGTAAAAAGGTAAAGGGTACGCTGCACTGGGTAGATGCTGACACTGCGGTGCAAGCGCAGGTCAGGCTGCTGGATTATCTGTTTTTGGAACAAGAGGACGGCAGCTATGTGACGAATGAAAATTCAATGATAGTTCTTGATCACGCGCTGGTTGAGCCGCACATCAAGTCGGCACAAAAAAGTGACAGGTTTCAGTTCATGCGGCAAGGATATTTTTCTATCGATCCGGAAGACAATGCAGACGGCGGACCGGTGTTTAACCAGATCGTAAGTCTCAAAGATAGCTTTGCAAAACAGGTTTTGAAGGGGTAAAACAATGGAAGTAAGAACGAGATTTGCGCCCAGCCCTACGGGATATCTTCATATCGGTGGACTGCGGACGGCGCTTTACGCATTTTTGTTTGCGAAAAAACATGGTGGAAAGTTTATCCTGCGCATCGAGGATACCGATAGGGAGCGGCTTGTGGATCATGCAAGCGAGATCATCTATCGTACGTTAAAGGATACGGGGCTTATTTACGACGAGGGACCGGACGTAGGCGGCGAGTATGGTCCGTATATCCAGTCCGAGCGTAAGGATATCTACCGTCAGTATGCGCAGGAACTGGTTGCGCGCGGGGCGGCATATTATTGCTTTTGTACCAAGGAACGTTTGGGGGAGCTGCGTACGCAATGCGAGGCGAAGGGTGAGCAATTCAAATATGATAAGCACTGCCTGTCCTTGACGCCGGAGGAAATTCAGCACAACCTTGACGCAGGTGTGCCATATGTGATACGCCAGAATATCCCGCTTGAGGGAGAAACGACGTACAGCGATATGGTGTATGGCGATATCACGGTGCCGAACAGCGACATGGAGGACAATATCCTTTTGAAATCAGATGGGTATCCGACGTATAATCTGGCGAACGTAGTGGACGATCATTTGATGGGAATCACGCACGTGATCCGCGGGATCGAATACCTGTCGTCTACACCCAAATATAATTTGCTGTATGAAGCGCTTGAATGGAGCGTGCCCGCGTATATCCATTTGCCGCCGGTCATGCGCGACAAACACGCAAAGCTTTCGAAGCGGCATGGTGACGCGTCTTATGAAGATTTTGTCGAGAAGGGATTTTTATCCCCGGCAATCCTCAATTATATTGCGCTTCTTGGATGGAGTCCTTCTGACAACCGCGAAATTTTTACGCTGCCGGAGCTGATCGACGCATTCGATGTTTCGGGAATCAGCAAAAGCCCGGCTATTTTTGATGTAGAAAAGCTGACATGGATGAACGGAGAATATATCCGCGCGTTAAGTGAAGAAGCGTTTATAAAGACCGCGATGCCCTATTTTGAGAAGGCTATCGATCCGGATAAATTTGATCTGCCGCTCTTGACGCGCTTAATCCAGCCGCGTCTCGAGATACTTACCGATATTCCCGGCAAGGTTGCGTTTCTTGATGCGATGCCTGCGTATGACATAGACCTTTACAATCACAAAAAAATGAAGGTAACACCGGAAAGCGCGCTTGTGAATATTGAGACGGCTTATCCTGTGCTGCGCGACCTGCCGGAATTTGGTGAAACAGCGATACATGATGCGATGATGGAGCTGGTGGAGAGGCTGGGCATCAAAAACGGGCAGCTTCTGTATCCGCTGCGGGTGGCGATTTCAGGGGTAGCAGTTACGCCGGGCGGCGCAATCGAGATCGCGTATCTTTTAGGAAAACATGAAACACTCAGCCGACTTGAAAAAAGTATTGCGCTGTTAAAAGGCAAGCTGGTATAAAAAGATGCCGGTTTTGCCGCAAAAACGATGGGGGAAAAAATGAAAAAAGGAATTTGTATCAGTGTAGTACTATTGATTTTGTTTGCATTCACGGTGACCGGATTTGCGGCGGGCGGGAGCACGTTTGAGATACCGTCGCTTAATATGACGGTCACGATCCCGAACGGAGAAAACATGTCGACAGCTGTGACGGGCGGAGAATATAACGATTTGATGGTTGCGTTTTTAGAAGAGGATGGCTTAACAGCAGAAGATTTTAATGCATATGCGGATCAAAATACAATTGCGTTCACAGCAATTGATGAGCAAGGGGCATATGAATTTTCTATAACCTCGATGAAAAACAGCGATACGGAATATCTTTACGATATGGATGTGCTCTCGGGCGCGGAGCTAAGCGAGGTGATGAAAGCGGCGTCAGGAATCACCGGTATGGAGGATATAGATCAGCAAGTGCTGCAGGAGCTGCGTGACAATGGAGCGAGTTTGAATGAGATCGATAACATCAACATGGATTCGATCCAAAAAATAAACGGGCATAATTATCTGTTTGCAACAATGGACGGGTCGGCAGACGGCAGTGACATATGGCTGGATATGTATTCTACAATCAAAAACGGGTCATATATTTATATCCGGTTGATCAGCTACGGAGGACCTCCAACGGAAGAACAACTGGCAGATTTGAAAATGGTCGTGGAAAGCGCGGAGTATGAAAACGTTCCGGCAAGCGGAAAAACGTATGCGCAAGACAAAGAACGCGCTTCTCTAAATCCGTTTATTAAGCTAATAAGCTGGGTGATTGTGGGCGCGGTCATTGGAGCCGTAGTTTTCGCGATCAGCAAGGTCAAGAATAAAAAGAAAAAGCAGGAAGCGCAGTTTGGTATGGGGGCACAAATGCATACCAATCAGGAATATCAGCCGCCGACCAATAATATGCAGCCGCCCGCGCCTTCGCAGACGATTCCGCCGGCACAGGAGGAGGTTCGGCAACCAACAACGACGGAGCAGGAAACACAGCACAAAGAGGATAAATAGCGAATTGCTTGACTTCTTTATAAAGAGTAGGATATAATATTTTGATGTAGCGTCCTTGCTCTGCGGACAAAAAGCAGGGCCATTAGTCCACGAGGAGGTGAATTACGGATGACAAAGTATGAATCGATGTATATTTTGAAGCCGGATATGGAAGAGGAAAAGAAAGACGCGCTCGTAAAGAGATTTTCTGATATCGTCACAAACAATGGCGGTACGGTAGAAAAAGTCGACGAGTGGGGCAAAAAACGTCTTGCTTACCCGATTCAGTATATCAATGACGGTTACTATGTACTGATGCACTTTGAAGCCGAACCGGAACTTCCGGCCGAGCTTGAAAGAAATTACAGAATTTCAGACGATGTATTGCGGTATATGGTTATCAATCTTGACGCGAAATAAAGAATGGGCAAAGGCATGTTTTTGTGCCTGAAAACGACGAAAAAAGGATGGTTCCAGTATGAACAAAGCGATTCTGGTTGGAAATTTAACAATGGATCCTGAACAGCGCACAACATCGAGCGGTATCTCTGTCACCAGCTTTACGGTGGCGGTACAGCGCAGGTATAAGTCGCAGGACGGACAGCAGCAGGCGGATTTTATTCCGGTGGTTTGTTGGCGTGGACTTGCGGAAAATGTTGCGAGGTTTTGTTCGAAAGGTTCTAAGGTTGGCGTTGTGGGGACGATCCAGACGCGTAATTATGACGATGCAAACGGTGTAAGGCGCTACGTGACCGAGATCATCGCAGACGAAGTTGAATTTTTGAACAGCAGGCGCGACGGCCAGGGAGGCGGTCAGGGCGATTATGTTCCGCCGAGCGAGCCGCCACAGCAAAACGCAGATGATCTGTTTGCTGAGGAGCTCTCTGATTTCCAGCCGTTAGATGATGCGGAGCTGCCTTTCTGATTTCTAAGTAAAGGAGTATCTCACAATGAGTGAAGAAAGAGCAAGAAGACCTATGCGTGCAAGACGTCCGAGAAGGAAAGTTTGTATGTTCTGTGCGGATAAGTCGGAAACGATAGATTATAAAGACATTGTAAAGCTTAAAAAGTTTATCACAGAGCGCGGTAAAATTATGCCGAGACGTGCCTCCGGCACGTGCGCAAAGCACCAGAGAGAGCTTGCGATCGCGATCAAGCGCGCGAGGATCATGGCGTTGTTGCCGTATGTCTCTGACTGATCAAGCAAAAGAGTAAAAGAACACGCGGTTACCGTGTGTTCTTTTTTGTTGCGCGCTGTATTTGGAAGGGCGTTTGTGATATACTAAAACATATGAAAGTAAGTTTTTTACATGGTGCGGCGGTGATCACAGGAGTGGACTGTTTTGAGCTGCGGCACATTTTTGATAATGGACAGACATTCCGTTTTGACGAGGTCAAGCCGGGTGTGTTTGAGGGTGTCGCGCATGGGCAGTTTTTGCGCGTTGCAAAAAAAAGTGATACGGTCACGCTGTATCCTGTTACACAGAATGAGTATGATACGATCTGGAAAAATTACTTTGATCTCGAAACAGAGTACGGCGGACTTTTTTGTGATTGTGATGACGAAGCATTAAAAAAGGGACGGGAATATGGGTGCGGCCTCCGACTGCTCAATCAACAGCCATTTGAGACATTGATCGCGTTTATTGTATCGGCAAACAACAATATGAAGCGGATCAAGGGGATTTTGAGGCAAATATGCGAGCGATGCGGACAGCCGTTCGTTTTCGAAGGAAAAACTTATTACACATTTCCGGAGCCGCACGATCTGGCAAGAATAGACGAGTCGGCGCTTCGAAAGTGTGGTTGCGGATATCGTGCGCCGTATATAAAGAAAGCGGCGGGTATGGTCGCGGACGGGTTTGACCTTGAAGCGCTGCGTAAAAAAAGTTATGAGGATGCAAAAAAGGAACTTGTGAAACTGAGCGGCGTAGGACCTAAGGTAGCGGATTGTATCTTGCTGTTTTCGCTTGGGTTTCGGGACGCGTTCCCTGCGGATGTGTGGATCAAGCGGATGTTAAAAGAGCAATATGGCTTCGAGGGAAACGACAGGCAGGTATATGCGTTTGCAAGACAGAAGTTTGGGGAGTACGCGGGCATTGCGCAGCAATATTTGTTTTTTTGGCAGCGAGACAAGGACAAACATGACAAAGAGAGTAATATTTAAATGGATATAAATTTTTGAAATTTGACGGAGGTAGAAAATGGAACTTTTGGTGGATACGCATACGCATACGGTTGCGAGCGGGCATGCTTATTCTACGGTAAGGGAAAATGCGATTTTGGCAAAGGAACTGGGAATGGAAGCAATTTGCTGTACCGATCACGGTCCGGCGCTCAGAAACGGCGCGGTTGATTTTATTGTGACGGTACTGCCGGCAGCGCCTGATGTAATGGAAGGCATACGCGTCTTTAACGGCGCGGAAACGAATATTGTAGATTTTGAGGGAAACATTGATATCATTGATAAATGGATGCGGCATACGGACTTTGGGATTGCTTCTATGCATGATATCGTGATTGATCCGGGGACAAAGGAACAGAATACAAACGCAATGCTGGGCGCGTTACAAAACAAATACATAGATGTTATCGGACATCCGGGCAACCCGCATTATGATATTGACAGGGAAACGCTTGTGAAGGAAACAAAGAAGCTGAACAAGCTGATCGAGCTCAACAACCATTCGTTTATATACAGAAAGGGCAGCAAACCAAACTGTAAAGATTTTTTGACGCTGTGCAAAAAACATGATGTGCGCATTACGGTTTCTTCAGACGCGCACATCTGTTACCGTGTAGGCGCTTTTGATATGGTAAGAGAGGCACTTAAGGAAGCGGGATTCCCGCAGGAACTCATTGTGAGCCGCAGTCTTGCTGTGTTCAATGGATATATCGAGGAACGCAAAAACAGATTAAATGGATAATCCGTACCCGATTTTTCATGCCTTTATGGTATAATAGGAAAGACAAAAAACAGGGAGTAACGATCTATGGCATATAAAACGCTGTACCGGGTTTTCCGGCCGTCAACCTTTGATGAGGTTTACGGACAGCAGCATATTACTGACATATTAAAAAAGCAGATCATGACAGGGCGGCAGGCGCATGCTTATTTATTTTACGGTCCGCGCGGCACAGGCAAAACAAGCACGGCAAAGATACTTGCAAACGCCCTGAACTGCCTTGATCCGCAGGATGGGAATCCGTGCGGAAAATGCGAAGTGTGTTTGAGCTTAAAAGATGATGCGTTTGTGGATATCGTAGAGATTGACGCTGCGTCCAACAACAGTGTGGACAATGTGCGGGATATCCGCGAAAAAGTGTCGCTGCTGCCCGCACTCGGCAAGTATAAGGTATACATCATCGACGAGGTGCATATGCTTTCGCCGGGGGCGTTTAACGCGCTGTTGAAAACGTTGGAGGAGCCGCCGCCGCATGCGGTGTTCATCCTTGCGACGACAGAGCTTAGAAAGCTTCCGGGGACGATCCTTTCGCGCTGTCAGCGATACGATTTTAAACGGATATCGGATGAAGATATCATCGCGCGGTTAAAAGAGGTTGCCCAAAAGACGGGGGTAGCGTACGAAGAAGAAGCGATTGTTATGATCGCGCAGTCGGCGGAAGGCGCGATGCGCGATGCGCTTTCCATCATGGATCAATGCATCGCAGGCAAAGAAAATTTGACGCTCGCGGATGTAAACGACGCAATGGGTGTGGCGGACAGTGTGCAGCTAAAGGCGTTGAGTGACGCGATTTTGGAGGAAAACCAGAAGCAGGCGCTTTTGCTGGTTAACGAAATGCTTCAAACAGGAGTAGAGCCACACAATATCCTGCGTGATCTTGTGGTAGAGCTTTCGGCGCGGCTGGCACATGATGTGGGCGACGCGTATAAATGTGCGAACCTGCTGCGTGTGCTGGAGGTGTTTATCTATAGTCAGAACACGCTGCGTTACGCGAGCACGCCGGACGCGGTTTTAATTGCGGCAGTGGTGCGTGCGGCAAGCAATACGACGGATGTGGATACGAAGGACATGGAGTTGCGCGTGAAGAAGCTGGAGCAGCGTGTAGAGAAGCTCGCGGCAGGCATTGCGCAAGGAGGGCTTGCTGCGGTGGCAAAGGAAGCTGCGCCCGCTGTTCCCAAACCGGCGGCGCAAGAGATGCCCGTGCAAAAGCCGGTGCAGTCTGCAGCGATTGGCAAGATCGAGGCGGAGGAACAAAGAGAAAAAGAACATACAGAACAGCAAAAGCAAGCGTCCGCGGTGTCAGATGACGCAGCATGCAAGCAATTTAAAACGCTTGTATCGCAGGAAATTCCGGTTTTAGGACCGGTAACAGCGTCCATTAAAAAGATGGAACTGCGCGGCAGTATTCTTGACCTTTATGCCGACGAAGCGGACGGCGCGCTGATGGATATGCTAAAAAAAGAAGAATACGCATCGCACATGAGCGAGATTACGACAAAGATATTCGGTCACCCGATGGTGGTGGATATCGTATATGAAAAGGAACAAAAGAAAGAAGAAAAAAGTATGCAAGAACAACTGGCGGAGCTGGTTGGCAAGGATAAAGTGATCATCAAATAAATTGATTATGGAGGAATGAATTATGGCAAAAGGTGGATTCCCGGGCGGGATGAACATGCAAAATATGATGCGGCAGGCACAGCAGATGCAGGCGAAAATGCAGCAGATGCAGGCAGAGCTTGAGGAGCGCGAGGTAGAGGCAACGGCTGGCGGCGGTGTGGTGCGCGTGGTTGCAACAGGCAAAAAGATGGTAAAGAGCATTGAGATCAAAGAAGAAGCGGTCGATCCGGATGATGTGGAAATGTTGCAGGATCTGATTATTGCGGCGGTGAATGAGGCGCTTACGAAGGCGGATGAGATGATGCAAAGCGAAATGGGCAAGATCACGGGAGGGATGAACCTCGGAGGGTTGTTCTAAACCGTTATGAATTTGCAATCATATTCAAAGCTGGTCGCACAATTTTGCAAATTGCCGGGAATCGGCGCAAAAACAGCGCAGAGGCTGGCTTATTATGTTTTAAAAATGCCGGAAGCGGATGTGAAGCAGTTTGCCGTGGATATGTATGACGCGCGCCGTAAAGTGCGCTATTGTACGGTGTGCGGAAACCTGTCTGAGGGTGAGATGTGCGAAATATGTGCGGACGCGAAGCGCGATACCTCGGTGATTTGCGTTGTCAAAGATGCGCGTGATGTATTTGCGATCGAAAAAACGCATGAATATCGCGGGCTTTATCATGTGCTGGGAGGGACGATATCGCCGCTCGAGGGGATTGGACCCGACGATATCGCGATCAAGCCGCTTCTTGCGCGGCTGACGGACGAGGTGAAGGAAGTCATATTGGCGACAAATCCGGACGTGCAGGGCGAGGCTACCGCCGCGTATATCAGCAGGCTTCTTAAGGGATTTGGCGTGAAGGTGACACGCATCGCGCATGGCATCCCAATTGGCGCGGAGCTTGAATACGCGGACGAGATCACGCTTGCCAAGGCGCTTGAGGGAAGAACCATCGTATAAGCGAGCGTTAGCGGGCATGTTATGATGCAGGGGGATTTGCGATGTATAATGATTTCAAGGTATTGTATGAAACGGTGATGCAATGCAAAAAATGTGCGCTTGCAGGACGCAGGAAAAACGTTGTATTTGGCGAAGGAAATCTGCATGCGGACATCATGTTCGTCGGCGAAGGACCGGGAGCGAGAGAGGATGAGCTGGGTCGGCCGTTTGTAGGACCCGCAGGGCAGCTTCTTGATCAGATGCTTTCAGAGATTGGTCTTAAGCGCGCGGATGTGTATATTGCGAATGTCGTCAAATGTCGTCCGCCGAACAATCGTGATCCGCAACCGGAAGAACGCGCGGCGTGTATGGACTATTTGCGCGCGCAGGTAGCGTTTGTCAAACCAAAAGTAATCGTCTGTCTGGGGCGCATTGCCGCAGGGGTGATTCTCGGGCGTGAAGTCAAGATGATGAAGGAACACGGAATATGCATAGAGGTCAAGAATTTTGCGATCATGCCTACCTTTCATCCGGCGGCGATGCTGCATAATCCTGATTATGTCAAGAGCGCAAAACAAGATTTTCAGTTGCTGAAAAAGAGAGTAGAGGACTTAAGCATTGCTCGATAAATTATACGATGGGCTCAGTACGTTTTATCAGGATACGCCGCTTGTATTTGGGGATGGAAACAGGCAGGCGCAATTGCTGTTGATCGGTGAAGCGCCCGGAAAGGATGAGATCGCGCAGGGCAGACCTTTTGTCGGCAAGGCGGGCAAGAACCTAGACGGATTTTTGCAGGTGATTGGTTTGGCGCGTAACGATATCTATATCACAAATGTATGTAAGTTTCGACCGCACAAGACGAGTGAAAAAGGACGCGTTTCGAATCGTCCGCCTACAAAGCACGAGATCGCGCAAGCGACGGACTTTTTGCTACAGGAGATCGGTTATATTGCCCCCAAAATAATTGTGACGCTGGGTAACACACCACTGCGGGCTGTGCTTGGTGATTTTTCGGCGAACATTGGCGCGTATCATGGACGGGAAACACCTGTTGAGGTCGCAGGGCGGGCATATGCGCTGTTTGCGCTTTACCATCCGGCGAGCATTATCTATAATCCGCCGCTCAAAGCGACATATGATCAGGACCTACAGCAGCTTGCAGCATATCTCGCAAATGAGAATAAAGAGTGAATTTTTTGCGCGGGCATAACAAAAACTTGACTTTTTATGTGCGGAATGGGTATAATTTAGCTGTAACAACTTTGTAATATTTTTAGCAGGCGCACAGCTTACCGGAAAGGCGGGAAGGTGCGTTGTTTGATTGGGAGCATTTAGCTTGCAAAAAACGGAGGGTACAAATATTTGGATAAAAAGAAGATCATTGTGATGTGTGCGGCGATTGCCGCGACAGCCAGTTTTGTGACAGGGTTGTTCGTCTATTTTTTCCAGACCTCGCAAACAAGAGGAAACGAGCTTCGTGTGGACGGTAAGGGAAATTATGAAGACCTCAAGAAATATATGGAGATCAGCGATCTGGAGATGCTGATCAATGAGAACTTTTATCAGCAGGCGGAAGAAAAGCCGATGTTGAACGGGACCTTAAAAGGAATGGTTGCTGCGCTTGGAGACCCGTATTCTGTTTACTATACGGAAGACGAATATAAGGAATATAAGGCGAAGAGTGAAACGGATCTTGCGGGCATTGGCGTGTCGGCAGGACCTTATCAGGGAAGCGGACAGCTAAAGGTTGAGCGGGTCTATTCCGGCAGCCCTGCGGAGTCGGTAGGGGTTAAGGAAAACGACGTGATTGTGGCGGTAGACGGTGTTGCTCTCGCGGGGCTCGACTACGAAAGTGCGTTTAATATGTTAAAGGGACCGAATGGCTCAAATTTGACGCTTACGGTGGTATCGGCAGGACAATCGCAAGATATTCCGATCACGCGCGCGACATTTGAAACGCAATATGTGACGTATGCGATGCTTGATTCGATTGACGATTGGAACATTGCGCAGATTGTGATTTCGGAATTTAATGGGAATTGTGTAGAGGAATTTAAGAAGGCGGTCGAATATTTAAAGAATGAAGGCGCAGACGGTGTGATCGTCGATGTGCGCGGTAATATGGACGGAAGCGTGAAAAACGCTGCGGATATACTCAATTTGATCGTTTCTGAGGGTTCGCTTGGGTATTCTATTGATAAAAATGAACAGAAGGATGAGATGACGGCGGACGCAGATTATTATGATATCCCGCTTGTTGTGTTGACGGATGGAAACAGCGCCAGTGCGGCGGAGATATTCGCGGGAGCAGTACAAGACAGGGCGCGTGGCAAGGTTGTGGGTTCTAAGACGTACGGTAAGGGTGTGATTCAGGTGATTTTGGATATGCCGTATTCGGGCGGTGGCGTGAAGCTGACGACAGCGGTATATTATACGCCTAATGGGAACCTGATCAATGGCGCGGGCATTACGCCGGACGTACCTGTTGATCCGCCGGCAGACCTCAGTGCGATGACATTTGAAACAGATTTACAATTGCAGCAGGCTATTGCGACATTAAAGGAAGCGGTTATCGCGCAAAATTAAGGAAACCATGAACAGGATAGGGATCATTGCAATCATCATAGAAGAGCATCGGGAGAGTGTAGCGGAGGTAAACCGGATATTATCGGAATATTCGGATTGTATCCGTGCGCGTATGGGGGTGCCCAACAAAGAAAAAGATATTTATGTGATCTCGTTGGTCGTAGAGGTGAGTACCGAACAATTGGGCGCGATCACCGGACGTCTGGGAAAACTGAAGGGCGTCAGTGTCAAAAGTATGCTGACAAACAAGACGTATTGAGAAAAGAACAGAAATATAAAAAGGAAGCGAGACCGCTTCCTTTTTTGTATAGGTTAACTCAGGCAGCCGTCTTTGTCAGAGAATAAGAATCTTGTACATAAGCGACAACAGCAAGGGAATCCTCAAGAGGAGCCTCTGCCGCGACATAGTGGATCACTTTGTTTTCATCCTCAAAAACCCAGCAAACGATTGCGCCGGGCAGGGAGCTGTCCTCACTGACGTAGCCGCCATAGACCTGATACGCTTCATAGCCGCCTAAAGTGGTCTCCGCGCCCGTGACCTCCTCTACGCCATCCTGTGATAGATTATACAACAGGTTTTGCGCTGCGGATTTTGCGGAAACCATTTCCTTTTGTTCTTGCGTGAGTCCTTCGTTGCTAAACAGGCTCAATGTAATCACAGAAGAGCCGGTCGGATCGGAATATTGATACGATTCCGTGCCGGACGCGTCTTGAAAAGTGACCCAGTTATCCGGGATACTGACATAACCAAGCTCGTCCGTACCGATGATTTGCATGCCGTCTTGTTTTGTAACAGATTGCGTGTTTTCCGGCGAAGCGGATGTGTCCTCTTGGGGCGCGTCGCTTCCTGCGGGTTGCGCTCTCTGCGGAAAGCATGCGCACAAAGCAAACAGCATGGAAAAGACAGACAATATGATGATCAAACGTTTCATTGCATTCTCCTTTTTGTTTTCTATCCTGTAGTATATGCCAATCCGGCATTCGTGTAAATGGTTACAAAAAATATTGAAAAGCGGCGTTTGGTTGCTTAAAATAAATTTTTTGTGTTAGAATAGATAATATGGATAAGAATAAAGAAATCATTGAACGGTTAAGAAAAGAATATGGGGACGTGGAATCTGCGCTCGATTATGAAAATCCGTATGAATTGCTTGTGGCGACGATTTTGGCGGCACAGTGTACGGATGTACGCGTGAATATCGTAACAAAAGAGCTCTTTAAAAAGTACCCGTCGCCGAAGGAATTGGCAAAAGCCGATCTTTGCGAGGTGGAAGAGTATATTAAGACATGTGGGCTCTACAAGAATAAGGCGAAAAACCTGATTGCGTGCGCACAGCGTTTGATGAGCGAGTTTGGCGGTGTTGTCCCGCATACGGAGGAAGAGCTGACGTCGCTGGCCGGCGTGGGAAGGAAGACGGCGAATGTTGTGCTGGCCTTTGCGTTTGGGATTCCGGCGTTTCCGGTGGATACGCATGTGAAGAGGGTCTCTAACCGCATCGGGTTCGCGCATTCGGATGACCCAAACAAGGTAGAGGAACAAGACAAGAAAATAATCAGGAAAGAGGACTGGTCACAGGCGCATCATTGGCTGATCTGGCATGGGCGGAGGGTGTGTAAGGCACAAAAGCCGCTTTGCGACAGCTGCTGCATATCTGATCTGTGTCCATACAATAATAAATGATCGTAGATAAGGTAACCATATTCATCAAGGCGGGCGACGGCGGCAATGGCGCGGTATCCTTCCGGCGGGAAAAATACATCAATGCGGGAGGACCTGATGGCGGCGACGGCGGCAACGGCGGCAACGTTATTTTTGTTGCGGATCCGGGCATGCGTACGCTGATGGACTTTCGGTATCATAAAAAATATAAAGCACAGCCGGGCGAAAACGGCAAAAAGAAAAATATGCGCGGAAAAAACGGCGATGATCTGATGATCAAGGTGCCGGTCGGCACTGTTGTTATGGACGCGGAAAGCGGACGCGTTGCGGCGGATGTCAGGGACGGCGACGGCATTATTGTGCTGCGCGGCGGTGCCGGCGGCAAGGGGAACGTGCGTTTTGCGAATTCTGTGCGCCAAACGCCGCGATTTGCAACGCCCGGAAAAAAGGTTGTGGAGCGCGAAATCGTATTGGAATTAAAATCCATCGCGGATGTAGGGCTGGTTGGTTTTCCGAATGTTGGAAAATCTACCTTGCTTTCGTGTATCACGTCTGCGCGCCCTAAAATAGACAACTATCATTTTACCACGCTTACGCCAAATTTGGGCGTGGTGAAAACTTATGATTATGATTTTATTATTGCGGATATTCCGGGACTTATCGAAGGAGCGTCTGATGGCGCGGGGCTGGGACACGCGTTTTTGCGTCACATCGAGCGCACTCGCATGATCGCGCATGTTGTGGATATTGCGGGCAGCGAGGGACGCGACCCGATAGATGACTATGTAACGATACGTGAGGAGCTTAAGAAGTATTCGCAGCCATTGGCACAGCGTCCGGAGATTGTGGTAGCGAACAAGGCGGATTTGCCGGAAGCGGCGGAAAATTTGAAGCGTTTTCAGGAAGTATATCCTGATAAGCAAGTGTTTTTGATTTCGGCGGCGGCGCATCAGGGAACAGATGAGTTGAAGGCGGCAATGATGGAAGTGCTCAAAACATTGCCGGAAGAACAGGTGATCGAAGAGGAAGGTGTGCTTGAAGAATGGATGATGCAGGATAGCGAGCTGACGCTGGAGGTCGGACGGGCAGAGGACGGTGTGCTTGAGGCAAACGGATCGCTGATCGAGGAGATCTTTTCGCGTATCAATCCCGACGAACCCGATTCGATGCGGCATTTCCATAAATTACTGCGGGATATGGGGATATTGAAGCAACTTGTGAAGGCGGGCGCGAAAGACGGCGATACCGTTCGATTGAACGGCGAAGAATTCGATTTTGTGGAATAAATGAGGTAGGTATGTTAACAAGCAAGCAACGCGCGAAACTACGCGGTATGGCACAGCATTTAGAGCCTATTGTGCATATTGGCAAAGACGGTTTGACAGATAATGTGATGACGCAGGCAAATGACGCGCTTGAGGCACGTGAGCTTATTAAAGGTACGGTACAGCAAAACAGCAATGTTTCGGCAAAAGAAGCATGTGCGCAAATGTGCGAAGCATTGGGCGCGGACGGCGTATCTGTTCTGGGGCGGAAGTTTGTTTTGTACCGCGAATCAAAGAACAAGCAAACGATCGAGATTTAAGAGATGGAGTACACAGAAACTCTGGCGGGCGCAGGGCGCACGAGGATCAATTATCCGTATCGTAAGGTTGGGATTTTGGGTGGAACGTTTAACCCGCCGCACAACGGACATGTGGATATGGCGCAGCATGTGAGGCAAGAATTTGTTTTAGAGGATGTTTACCTGATGCCGAGCGGCACGCCGCCGCACAAGACGGAGGATATGATCTCTGCGCAAATGCGGCTTACGATGACGGAACTTTGCATCGCAAGGGAAAGCGGTCTTAAGCTGCTCGATATTGAAACGAAGCGAAAAGGGTATACATATACGTCAGATACGATGCGTGAATTGAAAAAGAAAAATCCTGAGACGGACTATCATTTCATTATTGGCGCGGATACGGTATTTGAGCTCACTTCATGGCACGAGTTTGAGAAGTTGTTCTTGCTGACGCGGTTCATATGTGTCCGACGCAATACGCATGATACACTGCGGCTTTCCGCAGAGATCGCGCGGCTGAAGGAAAAATATAACGCTAGTATTTTATTATCTGAATATACAGGGCTTTTTGTCAGTTCTTCCTATATACGGGAGCGGGTAAAGTGCGGCAAAAGCATTGAAGGGCTTGTGCCCGGAGACGTGGAGGAGTATATTATTGCAAATGGATTATACCGCTGAACGTGAAAGCATTGTAAAAGAGCTTGCGGAAAAAGTAAAAGGTGAAAAATTTGATCATAGTCTGGGTGTGGAGCAAACGGCTCTCGCGCTTGCAAGACGTTATGGAGCGGACAGGGAAAAGGCAGGGCTTGCCGGGTTGCTGCATGATTATACCAAGCAAATGGATAATGTAATGCTTGCCAAGAAGTACAACATTCCTTACTTAACGGAAAAGACGCTGCACGGTCACACGGCAGCTGCGCTTTTAAAAGAAAGCGGGCGGATAACCGATGAAGAAGTTTTAGGCGCGATCCGTTGGCATACTACGGGAAGGGCGGATATGAGCCTGCTTGAGAAGATCGTATTTATTGCGGATTATGTCGAACCGAACCGTGATTTTCCCGGTGTAGAGTACGCGCGTGAGCTTGCGTTTGAGGATATCGACAAAGCGATGTTGTGGGCTCTTAAAACGACGATCGAGCACGTTGTAAAAAACAAGGGACTGATCGACACAGACAGCGTGGAGGCATATAATGATTACCGGAGGTTATTTCCGGAGGAGGAGATATAGCATTGGAAATTTCTGAACGAGCAAAAAGGATAGCGGAAATACTGGACAGTAAAAAGGCGCAGGATATTGTGATTTTGCGTGTCAGCGACATGACGATCATTTCTGATTATTTTGTGGTCGCAAGCGCGCCTAACGTTTCGCATGTGCAGACGTTGGCAGAAGAAGTGCAGCTTAAGCTGCGCGATGAACAAGAGGCAACCCCCATACGTACGGAAGGGGAGCGGCAGGGCAGGTGGGTCGTCATTGATTATGGCGATGTGCTTGTACATATTTTCCACAAGGAAGAACGCGAGTTTTATCAGCTCGAACGCCTGTGGAAAACAGAAGGGAATTTTTACGATTATTCCGCAGAGCAAGAAAATACGTGATCATAAAAAAGCCGTGCGCGGAATTGCTCTGCGCACGGCTTTTTATTATAATGCTTTTATGAAAAAATGTTCGCATCCATTTCCTTCAAATCTTTTGCGATCAGAGGTCGGAATTCCATATGGGCGATGATATCGCGTTCGAGGTCAACGCCGGGGGCGATCTCTGTCAATGTCAGTCCTTCGTTGCGCAATTCAAGGACGCAGCGTTCCGTGATGAACATAACCTCTTGGTTAAGCTCTTTGGCGCGCTTGGCGGAAAACGTCAGCTGTTCGATATCCTTTTTGAACTTTTTGATGCTGCCTTCTGCAAGAATGCGCAGCTTACCGTCAACAACTTCTTCCTTTAAACCTTTTGCGGTAAACGTTCCGATAAAATACAGTTTGGGCGTCGATTGCGTAATACAAATGAATCCGCCGCAGCCGGCAATACGAGGTCCGAATTTGCTGACATTGATATTTCCTTGCGGGTCAGCCTCCGCAAGACCCAAAAAGGCTTGTGTAAGTCCGCCGCCGTGATAAAAATCAAACAACTGATGCTGGAAGATGATTGCCTGCGGATTCAGCGTTGCGCCAAACTCTACCCCTGAGAGTGGAGAGCCGCCGATGCCGCCTGCCTCTACGGTCAGCGTAAAGCCTTCGATCCCTTTTTCTTCCGCAACGGCGGCGATGCCTTCCGGCATGCCGATGCCAAGATTTACAATACCGGGTTTCAGTTCTTTTAAAGCCCGAAGCGCGATGATCCGGCGCGCACCGCTTTCAAGCACAGGCATGGCACCTTTTGGCGCGCGGGATTGGCCGGAATAGGCAGGATTATAATCACATGCCGCGGTCTGGGTATGGAATTTCATGTCGCTTGTTTTTACAACATAATCTACAAGAATCCCCGGAATACGCACATCGTGCGGGGCGATATCGTCTACAAGTTCCTCAACCTGTACGATGACTTTTCCGCCGAGCGTATGGCATGCCTGCGCAATGGAGATCGCGTCGGCCATCGCCGCTTCTTTTTCCATGCTGATGTTTCCGTTTTTGTCCGCGCGTGTGCCGCGCAGTAACGCAAAATCGATACGCTCGAATGGTTTATACCGAATGTATTCTTTTCCATCAAACGACACGATCTCGTTTAATTCTTCTTTCGAAATATTGTTGATGCGTCCGCCGCCATAACGCGGATCGACGAAGGTGTCAAGACCAATGTGCGTGACAAGACCGGGGCGGTTTGCGCCTACGTCGCGCATCAATTGCGCGATCACGCCCTGTGGAAGGTTATAGCCTTCGATATCTTCTGAGAAAATCATTTGCTGCAATTTGGGCATAAGATTAAGATGTCCCGCGACAAGTTTTTTTACAAGCCCTTTATGCGCAAGTCGATTCAGACCGCGCTCTGCGCCATCGCCTACTGATGTAACACTCAGCAGGGAAAGGTTTTGCGGGTGCCGTGTGGAAAGGAAACGCTGTTCGATCGCGTAATATAACTCATCCGCTGCGGCCGACATAATGAATCCTCCCGCGGCAACTGTTGCTCCGTCGCCAATCAGCTCCGCGGCTTCTTTTGCTGTGATTACTTGTTGTTTCATGAAAATACCTGCCTGTTTCAAAATATCAATACTTTCCTATTATCTTGTATTTTGTGGATATTTTCAAGAAAAATATTCACTGCGGTTTATTCGCGATGTTGCGTAGGGCGGCGGTATTTGTGACGGGGCTTATGCTCCATCAATGCGGCACATGCGCATATCGTGCCGATCACGGAAACGACGACGACCAATATGGCAATGATCTCTTTTGATAATAAAATTTCCAACATGCTAATATCCTCCGTTTTGTTTTTCTATAGGAAGAGTATATCGTGCAGAGGATACAAATCCGGTACATCGACAAAAAGAAATGTGAAGAAACTATGAAAAATCATTACAAAAGTGATACGCCAACTATACAAAACCACTGTTTTGTTATATAATTATGGACGTTATTAGTGAGGAGATTTCTGTGAGGATATTGAGTTTGAAGAAGATTATAGTATGGATCATCGCGGTCGTTCTGACCGTTTCAATACCGGTGGTTGCCTTTGCAGAGCCGGAGGCACAAGCAAGCGGGGAACCTGCGGCAGCGGGGAGCGCTGAAGATCCTGAGGCAACGCCAACGCCCATCCCAACGCCGGAACCGACAGCCACGCCTGAGGCAACGTCTGAATTGAAAGCCGGCGCGCCGGAAATAGATATGTCAAAAATCACTGCGGATTCCGTCATGCTGCTGGACGCGGATACGGGCGAGGTTCTTTTTTCCAAAAATAAGGATTGGCGTGTGTTTCCTGCGAGTACAACGAAGCTGATGACGGCGATTCTGACACTCGAGAACTGTAATATGGAAGATATGGTTACAGTGGGTGCAGAGGTGGATGAATTTTCCAAAGGGTCTAGCCTGATGGGGCTCAAACGCAATGAAACGCTTTCCGTCAAGGACCTGTTCAATGGTCTGATGATCTGTTCGGGCAACGATGCGGCGGCGGCGCTTGGGGTACATATGAGCGGCAATGAAGCCGCGTTTGTGGATCTGATGAACAAAAAGGCGCAAGAACTGGGAATGACCGGCACCCATTTTTTGAATCCGTACGGTCTCTATATATTTAATGTCGGATATGATCATTATACTACCGCTGCGGATATGGCGATCCTTGCAAGGGAGGCATACAAGCACCCGGAGATCATGGAAGCGGCACAGATGAAGGAATATACGCCGGATGCTGACGCGACGGCTGAAACGCCGCGCAAGTTTATCAGTTCAAATTTTCTGCTGGCAACGCCGGAAAACAAACCGGAATATGCGACATATTTGTATGATAAAGCGACAGGCATGAAGACGGGGCTTTTGGAAAACATTACGCTCAATGGCGGAGAAGCTGTTTCGTCGTATGGATGTTTGGTCGCATCTGCGAAAAGCGGTGATATGAATCTTATCGCGTTGATTTTTGGGGATAAATCAATTGGGGATAAAGCGGCGGGCATTCCAAGTGCTTACGCAAGATGGGACATTGCGAAGTATCTGTTTGAGTATGGTTTTACAAACTATGCGAAGGTAGATTTGGCGCAGTATGTTGCTCCGCTCTCTGTGACAGAACAGATAGAGGGCGCAGCGGGCAACGATCCGGAGGAAGGCAAGCTGGAAGTGACTGCGGACTTGAGTCAAGAGAAGACAGATGTTCGCCTTGTGGAGGCGGCTGTGGCACAAGGGCTTGCGGACGGCAGTATGCAGCTGGAACAAAAAACAA
The DNA here is from genome assembly GCA_964494645.1 of uncultured Christensenella sp. Classification (GTDB taxonomy): domain Bacteria; phylum Bacillota; class Clostridia; order Christensenellales; family Christensenellaceae; genus Christensenella. Next base: position 29,781 of record CAZBSH010000001.1, read on the forward strand.
ATATTCAAGAGCCTTTAAAGGCGCCTATTAAACAGGGCGATCAAGTAGGGACTGTTTCTTACCTGTTTAACGGAGAAGAGATATATAGCGCGCCGTTGGTGGCAAGCAGGCAGGTATATCCTGCCGGGGACGAAATGGAGACGAGCAAAGAGTACGGCGTTCCGGTCATCTCATTTGAGATTTGGTATTTATGGATCATTATTCCCGCGGGGGTGGTCCTTACATTGCTCATTATGCGTACGGTTAATATCAGCAGGCGGAAAAGACGGTATGCCGGTGTACGGCGCGGCGCGGACATCTCACCTGTACGAACGAGAAAAACGTCGACAAGGGATGCGGCGCAAAGCCGAAACGTACCCACGCGGACGGTAAAAACGCGAAGACCGGATCATCCGGCAGGTCGCAAGCGAGACAGAATGTAAAAAAGGACTGTCGCAGCAGAAAATGCTGAGACAGTCCTTTTTGATTTTGTGATCAATCCGCTCCTGCGAAAAACAAGGAAGCATATTTTTTATGCTTCCTTTGATCCGTATTTTTACAATACCATTATATCGCATATGGTCTAAGTATCCGAAACTTATTTGAGCTCCGACAAGATCAGGTCGCTCATTTGTTCTGTGGAAATAAACGTTCCGCCTGCCGCGATATCTGCCGTACGCGCGCCGTTTTTGAGTACAGTCTTTACGGCGGTCTCGATGGATTGCGCTTCTTTTTCGAGGTCAAAGGAGTAACGGAGCATCATTGCGCAGGAAAGGATCATGGCAATGGGGTTTGCTTTGCCTGTACCCGCGATATCCGGCGCGCTGCCGTGGATCGGCTCGTACATGCCGAGGCTAGTGGAACCGAGGCTGGCAGAGGGCAGCATACCGATGGAACCGGTGATCATGCTGGCTTCGTCTGTCAGGATATCGCCAAACAGGTTGCCTGTTACAACAACGTCAAATTGACGCGGGTTGCGTACGAGCTGCATCGCCGCGTTATCCACATACATATGCGTGAGCGACACATCGGGATAATCTTTTGCGATGCGGTTTACCGTGTTGCGCCACAGACGCGAAGTAGCAAGCACATTTGCTTTGTCAACGCTCGTCAGGCGTTTATCGCGTTTGCGCGCGGATTCAAAAGCAAGGCGTGTGATGCGTTCCACTTCATAATCGTGATAGTTCATCAGGTCGGAAGAATAGGTGAGATCATCGCCGCCCTTTTCGCCAAAGTATACATCACCGGTAAGCTCGCGCAGGATAAGGATATCCAAGTTATCCCCAATGATTTCGTCCTTTAGGGGACACGCTTCCTTAAGCTCGTTATAGATAATGGCGGGGCGCAGATTCGCGAACAAACCAAGACCTCCGCGCAGTTTGAGCAATCCGCTTTCAGGGCGCTTGCCTACGGGAAGATCGTCCCACTTTTCGCCGCCGACCGCTGCCAGCAGCACAGCATCGCTTTCGCGGCAGATAGCAAGCTGGGAATCGGGAAGCGGATCGCCGTGTTTATCTATGGCAACGCCGCCGGCATCAACCTCTGTAAATAAGAAAGAATGACCGTAGAGCGCGCTGATCTTATCAAGCACACGTAAAGCCTGCTTGGAGATTTCCGGACCGATGCCGTCCCCGGGAATCAAAGCTATTTTGTATTCCATTGTTTTCACCTTCCTGTTTTCAAATTGGCTACATCCGCTATTATATAATAAAAATACATTGGACAAAAGGGGTGGAAAGAAATAAAATGGATTTGTAGCGTATTGGAAGGAAATCGGGAGAGAAGAATGGAGACGGGAATGTCGACAGCCTGCTTTTTTTGCAGGCTTTATAATGAAGAGTCTATCCGTAAAATGGCGGATATGGGCATCAGGAATGTGGAGCTGTTTTTTTCAGCGATGGGCGAATATCAAAAGACCTTCACAGACGAGATCAGGCGTATCTGCGACGGGGAAGGCGTGCGTGTTCGCTCGGTACATGCTTTGTGTACACAGTTCGAACCGCAGCTTTTTTCTATGCACGACAGGCAGAGAGAAGAAGCGCTTACCGTCTATCAACAGGTTTTAGATGCGGCAGCGGAGCTTTCTGCCGGCGTTTATGTGTTTCATGGACCAATGAACCTAAAGCGTGCAAAAACGTTTCATGTGAATTATGAGCGCGCCGGGGAGCGTACGGGCGTGTTGGCGGAAGCAGCGAAGCAAAGGGGTGTGAAGCTCGCATATGAAAACGTGCACTGGTGCTGGTATGCCAAGCCCGGATTTGCGCAGAAGCTGCTGGAGCATACAGACAGCGATAATTTGTATTTCACATTAGATATTAAGCAAGCGGCGCAGTCGGGATACGAGGTCGCGGAGTATGTTGAAGACATGGGTGATAAGCTTGCGCACATCCATGTTTGCGATTATCGCAAGGACGAAAAAAGAGGGATCGTACCGTGTTTGCCGTTTGAGGGAGAGATGGATTGGGGCGGCATGAAGGAGAAGTTAAACGCAATGGATTATCATGCTATGATGATGCTCGAAGTATATCCGAGTGATTACAGGACATATGATGATTTGCTGGACAATTATCATAAGGTCAGGGACTTCTTCGCGGATTGACAGGCGCGGCGGAATCTGTTATATTAAAACCAGAAATTAAATATGGAATGTCAGGGGAGTCGCGCATTGCCGGCTGAGAGTAGACTTTATGTCTTGACCCGTTGAACCTGATCCAGTTCACGCTGGCGGAGGGAGCACGTTTTTTGAGTTGGTTCTTTCCGGTTGTATGGGAAAGAACTTTTTTATTGCAGCCGGAAACAGGAGGAAGGCGTGTGCGTGGGTAATGTGCGCAACGCTAAAAGGAGAAGAAAAGATGGAAAAAGCAATCACAAAAACAAAAAAAGGATGGCAACTGAAAGACATCATCATGATCGGCATACTGGGGTTGATTTTTGCTGCGATCTATCTGGGCGCATTTTATTTGAGTCAGGCGATCGGCGTGGCGTTGACGCCGTTCGGTCTGGCGGCGTTCAATTTTGAGATCGTGTACGGCGTATGGTTTATGGCGGCGACGCTTGCGGCGTTTATTTTGCAAAAACCGGGAGTGGCATTGGTAACAGAAGTGTTGGCAGCATTTTTGGAGCTGCTGATGGGTAATTTCCCGCTGGTCATTACGACGGGGCTTGTTCAGGGTATCGGCTTAGAGCTTGGGTTTGCGGTCTTCGGTTACAAGAAATATAACCTCGCGAGTATGTGTGTTTCGGCAACATTCGCGTGTGTATTGAGCTTTGTTTGGACTTATTTTACAAACGGATACGCAGCGATCGAAACGTCGATGCTGATCGCGATGTTTGCGGTGCGTTTGGGAACATCATTGCTGTTTGCGGGTGTTTTGAGCTGGTTGCTGGGCAAGGGGCTGGCGCGCACGGGTGTTTTGAAGGGCTATGCGATCGGTGCAAAATATGTGCATCAGGATATCGCGGACGATGAATGAGAGGAAAACAATGAAAACATTACACATGGAACTGGATTGGTTTGCGAATACGAACCACACGGGCTTTTATGTCGCATTGCATAAAGGCTATTACAAAGATCTGGGTGTCGACCTTCATATCAATGGCGAATTCGGGGGGTGCGGACACCAGTTTGCGGGCAAGCCGGATATTGTTGTCGCGCCGGAGCCGGCAATGCTTGTTTACATGGACGAAGCGCCGGAGGAGGAACAGGCAACAGCGATCGCAGTGCTTACGCAGCGCAACGATTCAGGGATCATTTCTCTGCAATCGTGCGGCGCGACCCGTCCGCGCGAGCTGGAAGGGAAGCGCCTCACGCACTGGACGCCTGCATGGTTTCACGCAGTGATCGGTTATGCGGTGGAGCAAGACGGCGGAGACTATTCCAAAGTGAAGTTAGTCACGAAGGATGTGGGAGATATTGTGGAAACATTGGGGGTTGACGGCGATGCTGTGTGGATATACAAGAACTGGGAATGGTTCGTGATGAAGCATGCCGGCAAAGCCTGCGATTACTTTGCGCTTGCGGATTTTTACGATGTGATGGATTTTTGCGCACCGGCAGTCGCCGCGAAAAACGCGTTGATCAAAAGCGATCCGGAAGCGATGCGCGCGTTTGTAAAGGCAAGCGATCAAGGTTTTATTGACGCGGCAAACGATCCACGCGAGGCGGCGAAGATATTGCATGGCTTTACGCCGCACTTTGACCTTGACCTGCTCATCGAAAGTCAGGAATATATTTCGAAAATATACTTAAACGAGCAGGGGCACTGGGGTACGATCCGTCCGGAACGCTGGACGAAATTCAGCGCATTTATGAAGGATAAGGGAATGATCAAAACAGACTACGCAACAAGCGAAGATCGTTTCACAAACAAATTTCATGGATAAATCCGGTATTGTATGTGACGATCTGATCTTTCGGTATTCGCAGACAAGTAAATATGAAATCATCAGCCACGCGTCCCTTGCGATCGAGCAGGGGCGCGTTACTGTAATCAGCGGTTCATCCGGTTGTGGAAAAAGCACGCTTCTTTACCTGATGGCGGGGATATATCCTCAAAATGCGGGAGTCGTTGATGGCGGTCGTGTTTTGGTGGAAGGACAAGAGATCGGTGAGTTAGAACCTTCCGAGCGTATGCCGCTTATAGGAATGATGTTTCAAAACCCGGATTTGCAGTTTTGTATGGATACCGTGGAAAACGAACTCATTTTTTGTTTGGAAAACAAAGGGGAAGATCCGGCGGATATGCAGCGGCAAATGGACGAGGCGCTTGTTTTTTGCGGCATTTCCCATTTGAAGAAAAAGCTGTTGTACACGCTTTCAGGCGGAGAAAAGCAAAAGGTAATGCTCGCTTGTGTGATAGTATTGCGTCCGAAATGGCTGTTGCTTGATGAGCCGTTTGCGAATATTGATCCGGATTCCACGGTGGAGCTGGTGCAAAGGCTAGGGAGACTCAATCGGGAAATGGGTGTTGGTATCGTGGCGGTAGACCATCAGGTGGCGCACTGGCTTCCGATCATGGACGAGGTTGTGCTGCTCGGCGCGGGAGCGGAGTTACTTGCGCGCGGGATTACGCGCGATACGATAAAAGAATATAAGCAAACCTTTGAAGAGCTTGGCATCGTATATCCGGGGCAGAGCTACCGGAAACCGTCGCGGCGGGAGTGTAAGAAAGAAGACACAGTGCTTTCTATTCGCGGATTGTGTGCCGGATATGGGGACAGGGTGGTCCTTGACGGTCTGGATGCTGACTTTGTCCGTGGGAAAGCGTATGCTGTGACCGGGCTTTCGGGAAGCGGGAAAAGCACGTTGTTTTCCGTGCTGTGCGGTATCGTTCCCTATCGGGGAAGCGTGGCGCTTGACGGGCAGGAATTGAAAAAAATGCGTAAGAAAGCACTCAGCCACAAGCTCGGGTTTGTGTTCCAGAATCCGCAGGATCAATTTGTCGCACCAAGCGTATTTGATGAGATCGCGGTCAGCCTCAAAAAAAGGGTGGCGGAAGACGAGATGCAAGAACGCGTCAAGGCGGTGCTGAAGGAGATTGGGCTGTGGAAATACCGTTACCTGTCGCCGTTTATGCTGAGTCAGGGGCAGCAGCGCAGGTTGGCGGTGGCGGCGCTTCTGGCTTATGACTGCGAAATATTGGTGTGCGACGAACCGACATACGCGCAAGACCTGCGCGCGATCAGCGCAGTCATGGAGTTGCTTGATAAGCGGGTGGAGAAGGGACTGACCTTGATTTTCTCCACGCACGACAGGCAGCTTGCGCACGATTATGCGGATGAACTCTTTGTATTGCGAGATAAAAAACTGACGCGGGAGGAAATGCGATGAAAAATTTGAATCCTGCGTCAAAGCTGATCGGTGTGCTGATCCCGATCATCATCATTGCTTTCGTATATAATACGGTGTTGAATTTTGTCATCGTAGCAGTGTGTATGGCGGTGCTCGTATTTTCGCGTATTCAATGGAAAAACGCGCTTAAGGTACTGATTCCTGTACTCATCCTCTCGGTGGGAATGTATATGACGGGGTATAAGTTTCATGATGGCTCTAACGTCGGTGTGGGCGCCGCAACGGTTTCGTTGATTTCAGGAGGCGCAATCGGTAATGGATTGCAGCTCGCGAGCAGGGTATTGGCGTTTGGAAGTCTTGGGATGTTGTTTGTATTTACAACGGATACGATGAAACTGGTGCGTTCGATGGAACAACAGCTGCATATGCCTGTCAAGTTTGTGTATGGTTTGCTGGCGTCCTTTCAGTTGCTGCCCAACATCAGCCATGAATACAAAAAGACAAAGGCGGCGTTTCGCGCGCGAGGACTCTATCCCGTGTCGATCTCGCCGTCGCTTTTGACTCCGTTGATGGTAAAGGCGGTGCGCTGGTCGGAGGCGCTTGCGGCGGCAATGGAATCGCAGGGGTTTGATGATAAGGCAAAACGAACCTGCTACAGACCGCTTGTACTGCGACCGATAGACAGATTGTTTCCACTGATCACGACAGGGCTTCTTGTCCTGGGCATTGTTTTGCTTTAACGCTTATGCTATGATGAAAAAAACAATGAAAAGGCGGGAAATAATATGAAAAAGAGCTTTTATGCATATATGTCGCGCTTAAAACATATCAAGCGCTGGGGACTCATGCGCAATAATATGGAAGAGGACGTTGCAGAGCATACCTTTACAGTGACGCTTTTGGCGCATGCTCTGTGCGTGATCAAGAATACCTGTTTTTGCGGCAGTGTAAGCGAAAAAGATGTGCTGTGCGCGGCGCTTTATCACGAGGCGAGCGAGGTCATCACGGGCGATTTGCCCACGCCCATCAAATACTTTGATGAAGATATCACGCAGTCGTATAAGAAGATTGAGCGGCACGCAGAGGAGAAGCTCGTTTCGATGCTGCCGGAAGAAATGCAAGCAAAAATTGGACGTTATGTGTTGCAGGAAGTGGATAAAGATGTGCGTCTTCTTGTGAAAGCGGCGGACAGATTGAGCGCGTATATCAAGTGTATGGAAGAATTAAAGAGTGGGAATACGGAATTTGAAAAGGCGTGCGTGCGCACCAAAGAAGCGGTAGAAGCGATGGAAATGCCCGAGGTGTCGTACTTTATCGAGCACTTTTTACCGGGGTATGCGCTGACACTCGATGAACTAAATTGAAAGCCTTGACAGCAAGGCGACCGTATGGTATGATTTTACTTGCGTAAAAATGAATAATGTAAAAAGCCATAGACTCAGGAGCATATGCTTAAAACGGAAGATCCTGACGAGGTCGATTTTCTAAGAATACTTGATTGTGCTCTTATAAAGTCCTCGTGGCTTTATGAAGAGCATTTTTTATTTGAATCCGGCGCAGTGAAGAAGGTGAAACGATTTGAAAGAAGCGAAGTTGCAAGAAAAGCAAGCGATTGTTGCGGACGTGATTGATAAAATGAAGCGTTCACAGTGCATGGTAGTACTTGACTATCGCGGACTTACGGTGGAAGAGGTCACAAATTTAAGAAACCAGTTTCGTGAAGCGGGCGTAGAGTACAAAGTTATCAAAAACAATATGCTCAAACGCGCGGCTGACGAGCTGAACATCGAGGGCGTGGAAGAATATTTCAAAGGTCCGAGCGCAGTTGCATTCGGATATGAAGATCCGGTTGCACCGGCAAAGATCCTGTGTAAGTTCGTAAAAGATACGAAAAAGACAGAGATCAAAGGTGGTATCTTAGACGGCAAGGTAATGGACGCAGAGGGCATCACGAATTTGTCCAAGCTCCCGTCAAGGGAAGAGCTCCTCGCGAAAATGCTGGGCAGCATGAACGCTCCGGTTACAAACTTTGTGGGAGTGCTCGCGGCGATTCCGAGAGGTCTTGTATGTGCGCTTAACGCAATCGCACAGCAAAAACAGGCATAAACAAAAACAAAAAATAATGAAAAAACAAATTTTGGAGGTTTAAATTATTATGGATAAAGCACAGATCATTGAAGCAATTGAAAAAATGAGCGTTCTGGAACTCGCGGAGCTCGTTTCTGAACTGGAAGAAAAATTCGGCGTAAGCGCTGCTGCTCCGGTAGCTGTTGCTGCTGCTCCGGCAGCCGGCGAAGGCGCTGCTGCTGCGGAAGAGAAAACAGAATTCGATGTAGTTCTGAAGGGCGCCGGCGCAGAAAAGATCAAAGTAATCAAAGTGGTAAGAGAAGCGACAGGTCTTGGCCTGAAAGAAGCGAAAGACATGGTAGACGGTGCTCCTTCCACAATCAAGGAAGCGATTTCCAAAGACGATGCGGAAAAGCTTGTTGCTGCACTGAAAGAAGCTGGCGCAGACGTAGAAATGAAATAACCAAAAGCAACAAACAGACGCGACCGGATTTCCGGTCGTGTTTTTTGTTGAAGTATAATTTTTGATATAATACGGAGCAGGGATTGATTTTGTGTTTAACGACGAGTTTTCCGTGTATATTTAAGTAGAATAAAAGCCATGGAGGCACGGGGGACATTTGGAATGGAAAAACACATAAATCAAGAGGGAGAGGCTGATTTTTTAGAAGAAGCCCGCCTGAAAAGCAAAGAATTTTATATTAAAGCGACGCAAAACGCTGTGGAAGAAGCGTTTGCGGCAGAGAAAAATGCAAGGGCGGCGGCGCAAGATGCTCTTGCCTGTCTGGATGAATACGAAGCTGCGGGAACATCACAGGCGGCGGAAGACGCAAAGGAGCGAATCGACCAGTCGGTGGAATATTTGAAAAATTCAGCGCAGGCAATGGCGGAAGCTGCGGAAGCGGTGCGCCTTGCTATGTCGGTCACACAATAAGAGGGGGTAGTACATATGGCAATAAAAAACGAGAAGATGGAAAAGGCAATGAAGGATGTTTCTAAAAAAGCTAAGGATGCAGGCGAGATCGCGGCAAAAGCCACCAAGGATGCAGGACAGGCGGTTGGAAAAGCTGCCAAGACTGCGGCGGATAAGGCAAAGGAAGGTCTTATGGCTTTTGGAAGCTCGGTAGCGAGCAAGTCAAAGGAGCTCATGGAGACCGCAAAACTCAATACGCAAAAAACACAAAAACAAAAAGAGATGGATGAGGCATATAGGCAGTTAGGAGAGATGGCATATGCCAAAGGGCGGCTTCGCGGCGATATGGCGGAAGTGGCGGCGCATATCAAACAACTTTATGGTGAGTTGCAGCAGATCGAAGTGGCTATTAATTGCGCACAGTCCACCAAGGAGTGTAAAGATTGCGGAAACAAATGCAATGTAGGCGATAACTATTGCTCGCAGTGCGGTAAGAAATTATAATCAGCTTATGGAAAAGGATAAGTGGACAAATATTGCCGTGTATGGGTCGGAGGATACGCTTTGTGAAGAAGATTTTACACGGATAAAGGATAAGGTTCGCAGCGCATGGCGCGCCTTGGGATGGGTGCATTTGCGTATGACGAATGATCTGGATATAAAAAGCAGGACTCCTCTTAAGAAGCCGGAGATGCGTGTGCGCATCGGTGAGGCAATGGATATGCTGCAAAAAATAATGGATCATGAACTGAGGGAGGACGAATAACGTCCTCTTTTTTAATGCGGCGGGATTGATGCAAATATGATACAATAACGAGTATAATAAAAAGCAAGAGTAATACATTGAGGCGGGGGAAACAGATGATACATATATTGGTTGTGGAGGATGAAATTCCGATCTCTAACCTGATTTCCATGAATCTTCGGGAAAACGGGTATTTTTGTGATGTCGCAAACGACGGGATGAAGGCTGCGGATTTGATCGAAGAAAATACCTATGACCTGATTCTGTTGGATATTATGCTGCCGCATGTAAGCGGGTACGAGTTGATGGAGTATATTCGTCCGCTTAATGTTCCCGTTATTTTTATTACGGCAAAAAATGATGTAGCGGACAGGGTCAAGGGGCTTCATTTGGGTGCGGACGATTACATCGTGAAGCCGTTTGAGATCGTGGAACTTCTGGCACGCGTGGAAGCCGTTTTGCGCCGCTATAACAAAGGCGAGAGCAAGCTTGTGATCGAGGATGTGGAGATCAATACGCAATCGCGCAGTGTAAAAAAGAACGGACAACAAATCGACCTTACGATGAAGGAATACGAGTTACTGCTGCTTTTTATTCGCAATAAGAACATTGCGTTGTTTCGGGAAACGATCTTTGAGCGCGTGTGGCAGAGTGAATATTTGGGGGATACCCGCACGGTCGATCTCCACGTACAGAGGTTGCGTAAGAAACTCGGATGGGAAAAGCTGATCGTTGCGGTATATAAAGTAGGGTATCGGCTGGAAGTATAATATGAAATTTGCCTGGAAGGTATTCTTATCGACGATCATGGTTATCGCCGTCGTATTTGCAATCGGCGGTTATATTTTGATTACCTCATCGTTTGATTCCGCCTTGCGGCGGGAAACTGACCGGGCACTCGAAGAAAACCAGCTGATGAAGCTTGCGTACGAAAGCGCAGCGATCCCCTATGAAGGGACGAAATTGACGGATGAGGCGATTACGATCATTGCGTCACAGCTGCAAAACAATGGGCGGCGGGACATCGTGCTCGCGGACGATGCCTATCGAGAAATATATGTCGGTTCTCCGGGCGACTATGTGGATCAGGAGCTGCTAAAAAGCGCGGATGAGGGTCGCGCGTATACATTCACGGAGCAAGACGGGGGATATTGGATCACCGTAGGTTGTAAATCAGCCGCAGGCGGCAGAACGGTATACCTGCAAACTTCGCGCGATATTCTGGATATTTTTACAGAGCGTACCCAGCAATTTGAAACATATGTTCGGATCAGCATCATCTTATTGCTTGCGGCGGCAGGTGTGATGTGGCTGGTCTCAATGTTTTTGACGCGTCCGCTGCGCAGGCTTTCGGTAACGACAAGGCGTATTGCGCAGGGGAATTACGGCGAGCGCATGAAGGTGACGAGCAATGATGAGATCGGTGATTTTACGCGCGACTTCAATTTGATGACGGATGCGGTAGAAGACAAAATATACGATTTGGAAAATGCAGCGCGCCAAAAAGAGGATTTTGTTGCCAGCTTTGCGCATGAATTGAAAACGCCGCTCACGTCTATCATTGGCTATGCGGACATGCTGCGCTCGCGCAATATGTCGCCGGAAGAAATGTTTATGGCCTCCAATTATATTTTCACGGAAGGAAAACGTTTGGAAGCGCTTTCATTAAAACTTTTGGAATTGATGGTGCTGAATCGCAGTGAGTTTGAAAAAAGACGCGTCAACCCGCGCATCCTGATTGAAGAGCTGGAAGGATTGATGCGACCGGTGATGGAGCAGGCGGGTATGGAGCTGCATGTCGCGGCGCAGAATTCGATTGTCATGCTGGAGCCGGACCTATTTAAAACACTGCTTGTTAACCTGATCGACAACGCAAAGAAAGCATCCGAGCCGGGCAGTATGATTGAGCTTTACGGAAAGATTGATGGGCGCGATTATGTGTTTTGCGTAAAAGATTATGGCAGGGGTATCCCGCAAGATGAGATACGAAAGATCACGGAAGCGTTTTATATGGTCGATAAGAGCAGGGCGCGCGCACAAAACGGAGCGGGGCTTGGGCTGGCGCTCTCGGATAAGATCGCGTCGCTGCACGGAGCGCGGCTTGAGTTTAGGAGTATTGTGGATAAAGGGACGATCGTGTGCGTACGTGTGCGCAGGGCAAGGAGGCCGAAACGGGCATGAAGCGGATCATAAAATATGTATCGGTAGCGATCGTTGCGGCGGCGGTCGTCGTTGCCTGTGCCATATTGCCGCCCTATCTGGCGCAGAAAAACGATCAGTCGTTTTTGGGGAAAATCAATAAAGATACACAGGCGTCAGAGTCTTATCAGTACAAGGCATCGAAGTACCAGAAAACAAAGGTACTTTACGAGATCATCGAACAGCAGGGAGAATTTATAGGGAGCGAGTGGCGCAGGTCAGCAAAAGAGACAGAGTGGGCAACAATGAGTGAATCCGCCGCGGCGAGCGATACGGCTTCAACTCCGCGTCCGGATGAGTATACATCGTCGGCGCAGCTCGATGTTTTTGATGGAAGGGATGCGGAAAAAGATGCGGTAATGACGCAGGCACAGGCAGAAATGGCGCTTGTGCGCGAGGCGAGGTTGTTGCAGAGCGCCGGTGCGATCCCGCATTTCGATTTGGGTAAGCAAGGGGACTATAGCGCGGTGGAAAGTATTTCCTTTTGGCGTGCATCCGATCCGACAGTATCGAATTCCAAGTTTTATTTCTGGCAGGGATCAATCTCTAATCCAAAGTCAGGTGAGAGATACTGGTTTATGATGGATGATGACATTGGCAAGGTCTATTTTATGAATATCGGCTATGAAAACAAACCAAACTGGGATGCAAACGTTCATGAGAACTGGGATATGAAAGAGCTGAGAAAAACGGCGGACGCATTTGCCGCCTACCATGAGCTTGCAATTGATAAGGAACAGCAGCAGATAGAGAGCGTTGACTTAATAAACAGTTTGTACGCGATGACAAACAAAGACTATGAGATTATGACGGAAGTGCAAAGTTTTCCCGCATATAAATCCTACAGAATAGTATTGAAACCGTCTGATATTTTATAAACCTTACAAAAATGATACAACACTGATGTGAAAAATATGCTTTGACCCTGTATTCTTGAAGACAGAAGAAAGAATACAGGGTCTTTTTTTAAAAAAAGGAGCGTGACAAACATGCGTTTGGTACAACCATATGAAGGTACAATAAGAAGAGGGCGCAGACGGGCGACAAAAAGGTTTGGTGTTTTTCTGGTCGTCGCAGCGCTCATTATGATGGGAGTATTTTTTCTGCTGCATGCGTTTCCGTTGGACACCGGCAGGGCGGCGGATTCACCCGACCATTCTCTTGTTATGACAGGAAATGTGCGTCAGACGCTACCGGTTTCGGAGGAGAGCTCTTTGTCGCGAGCGGCGAGCGATAAAACCTCAGACGTGATCGCCTCAGACCATGGCAGAACGGAAAGCGGATTTCTTGTCCTGGTAAACTGGGATCACCCGATCACGAGCGAACGACCCAATCATTTGGTTGCGTTGGGCGATGTTTTTGGCGATGAGGTCGCTGTGGAAGACGCCGGCGGATATATCAACAAAACAGCGGGGGAAGCGGCGCGTCAGATGTTTTTTGCAGCACAAAGCGAAGGCGTTGGAAAATATGAGATAAACAGCGTATACCGATCGGTTGCACAGCAAAGTCAGCTGTGGCAGGCACAATTGAAGAAAAATCCGGCATATGGACGAGATCCTTTCACAATGCCGGTACGTGCAATGCCGGGCAACGCAAGCGAACATTCGACGGGGCTTGCCCTAGATATTCTGTCTGTTGACGACGACACGGCAGATGATGGATATGGTGATACGCGCGAAGGAAAATGGTTAAAGGAAAATGCATGGAAATATGGATTTATTATGCGTTATCCAAAGGACAAGGAAAGCATTACGGGAGTGGTCTATGAACCTTGGCATTACCGTTATGTGGGAAAGCAAGCGGCAAAAGAGATATATCAGTCGGGCGTATGCCTGGAAGAATATCTGCATTCATAAAGATTTGCAATAGTAAAGAAAGGGAGTGAGGCACACAATCAAAACAACAAGTAAAATCTCTCAAACAATAACATGAAATTTCTGTCGAACGTGTGAAATCCGCTCAGATTGGGCGGATTTCATTTTTTCATTTTCCGAAAAACAAGAAAATGGATTAAATTGTATAGTATTAGTAAACTATGATGCATTGTTTATTTAAAAATAAAAATATGTTACAGCAATGAATCAATAAATATTAGCTCTATGAAGCGATAAATATGTTGACAAGGAAGGGCGGCTGTGGCAAAATAATATTTGCGCTTATTGGTTTAGTTTTGATAAACAAAAAGTTTATATAAGTGCTACTTTGCAAGGGGAGATCTATGGATATTGGTGAAAAAATTAAAATCAGAAGGCAAAGCCTGGGATTGACGCAAAGCGAGCTTGCAGACCGCGCGGAGCTTTCCAAAGGCTTTATTTCTCAATTAGAGCGTGATCTGACATCGCCGTCCATTGCCACGCTGACAGATATTTTGGAATGTCTGGGGACGGATTTGCAGGAATTTTTTAATGAACGCGAAGAGGAAAAAGTAGCGTTTTCTCCTGCTGATCTATTCGAAAAGGAAGAGGAAGATAAAAGTATCCTTTGGCTTGTACCGAATGCGCAAAAAAATAAAATGGAGCCGATCCTGCTGCGTCTGAAATCGGGAGCGGCAACCGAAAGAGATAACCCACATGAGGGAGAAGAGTTCGGTTATGTGCTTTCGGGTACGGTGACGCTTGTTTTGGGCATGAAGCGGCATAAGATCAGGAAGGGTGGCAGTTTTTATTTTAAGACCAATGTGCCGCACCATATTGAAAATAGCGGGAGAAAAGATGCGGAGATCGTGTGGATATCCACGCCGCCAATGTTTTAAGGGGGAGAAAATATGTCGGAACATATTATTGATTTTATTAACGTATATAAGGAATTTGAAGGTGTGGAAGTGCTTTCGAATATCAATTTGTACATCAAGCAAAACGAATTTTTGACCCTTCTTGGACCATCGGGGTGTGGGAAGACGACGTTGCTGCGCATTATTGCAGGATTTGAAGAGCCTACACGCGGTGATGTACATTTGTTTGGAGAAAGCATCAAGGGATTGCCGCCTTTTAAGCGGCGTGTTAATACGGTGTTTCAAAAATATGCCTTGTTCCCGCATTTGAATGTATTTGACAATATTGCGTTTGGCTTGAAGATCAAAAAAATGGAGAAACAGTCCATCAAGAAAAAAGTAAGCGATATGCTTAAGCTGGTAGGGCTCGCCGGTTATGGCGATAGAGATATCGCAAAGCTTTCAGGCGGTCAGCAACAGCGTGTTGCCATTGCGCGCGCACTGGTAAACGAGCCGGAGGTACTTTTGTTAGACGAGCCGCTGGGTGCGCTTGATTTGAAATTTCGACAGGAAATGCAACTTGAATTAAAGCGTATGCAAAAATCGTTGGGCATCACGTTTGTATATGTTACACATGATCAGGAAGAGGCACTTACCATGAGTGATGCAATCGCGGTTATGAATGACGGCGTGATACAGCAACTGGGACCGCCGGAGCAAATATACAATGAACCGCGCAACTCCTTTGTAGCGGATTTTATTGGGGAATCAAATATTATCAGCGGCGTTATGAAGCGCGATTATTTTGTGCGTTTTGCCAATACGGATTTTGAGTGCCTCGATCGAGGATTTAATGAAAATGAGCCGGTGCAGGTGGTCGTGCGACCGGAGGACATCAATATCACCAAAAAGATCACGGACGATATGATCGTAGGCAAGGTTTCATCTGTGTTGTTTATGGGTGTACATTATGAGATTCGCGTAGACGGCGATAATGGTTTTGAGTGGCTTATCCATTCCACGGATTTTTACGATGTGGGCGACAGGGTGGGTTTTGCGCTCGAACCGGACGATATTCACGTTATGGAAGTGAGTCAATACGATAAGATGCGCACAGATGATGTAGCGGAGGCGGTAAGATGAAGGCGAACAACAAACAGTTGAGCGCTACATTGCAGTCGCGCAAGGTATTCGCATTACCATATGTCATCTGGATCGGGATATTTACGGTCGCGCCGCTGATCTTGATTTTATTGTATGCGTTTACAACGACGGGATCAGGTGGTGTAATGGTTCTGACTGCGGAAAATATACAGAGAGCGTTTTCACCGCTTTACATGACAGTCTTTTGGCGCAGTGTATGGATGGCGCTGCTTGCGACAGCGGTGTGCCTGTTGCTTGGGTATCCGGTGGCGTATATCCTATCGCGCATGAAGGCAAACACAGCCGCGATCGTATCGATTTTGTTTATTCTTCCTATGTGGATGAACTTTTTGCTGCGCACTTACGCATGGCGCGCGTTGCTTGATAACGCAGGTATCATCAATCAGGGGTTAATAGCGCTGGGGCTGCCACCGGTACAATTTTTGTACACGTCGGGCGCGATCATTTTTGGATTGGTATATAATTTCCTTCCTTTTATGATCCTGCCTATTTATTCGGTGTTCCAGAAGATGGATACTTCATGTATTCAGGCGGCACAAGATTTGGGTGCAAATAAATGGCAGACGTTCTGGCGGGTGACGCTGCCGCTTTCCAAAGGCGGCATCATCTCGGGTGTGACAATGGTATTTATGCCTGCGATGACAACGTTCGTTATTACGAGACTGTTGGGCGGCAGCCATTTTATGATGTATGGCGATTTGATTGAGATGCAGTTTTTGTTGCTTTCAGAATGGAATTTTGGCAGTGCGCTCGCCGTGGTCATGATGATCTTGACGATTCTTTTCATGTGGCTGATGCGGAAATATGACAAGGAAGGAGACGGCAGTACCCTGATGTAGGGATTGCCGGGGATGAGTATGGGAAAATTTTTCAAACGGTTTTATTTGGCGATCATACTGGTGTTTATGTACCTTCCGATCTTTGCGCTTATCATCTTCTCGTTTAACGAGTCAAAATCTATGGCGAAATGGACAGGATTTTCGCTACATTGGTATGAGCAGCTGTTTTCTGATCCGGCGATTGCCGAGGCGATTTGGGTAACGATATCCATCGCGATCATCGCCTCGCTCGCGGCAACTCTGATCGGGACGTTGGCGGCGGTTGGGATGGACAATTTCCGCAAGCGAAATAAGAATACAATGATCAATCTGACGTATATCCCGATGGTGAACGCAGAGATCGTAACAGGTATCTCTCTGTTGTTACTTTTTATCTTCTTTAATATTCCGCGTGGATATTGGACAATGCTGTTGGCACATATCACATTTGATATCCCGTTCGTGATATTCTCTGTGCTGCCTAAGCTTCGTCAGATGGATCCGGGAACTTATGAGGCGGCGCTCGATATGGGGGCAAAGCCGGGATATGCGGTTCGCAAGGTAATATTGCCGCAAATCGCGCCGGGTATCATTACGGGCGCGTTACTGGCGTTTACAATGTCTTTTGACGATTTTATGATCAGCTTCTTTACGTCGCAGGGCACGACACAAAATTTATCGACATATATATACAGTATGGCGCGCGTGGGGATCAATCCGATGATCAATGCGCTTTCGGCGATTATGTTTGTTGTCGTGATCGCTCTGCTGCTGGTTATAAACTTGCGCTCAATCAGGAAAACAAAGAAGACACCAAATGTGGAAAGCTTTCGATAGATACAGGATAGGAAATCAATGAAAAAAATAATTTGTATGATTTTAGCAGCAGCTATGGCAGCCGTGATGTTGGCGGGGTGCGCGGCAGCAGACGGAGAGGGCGGTCGTACGGTCGTCAACTTCCTCAACTGGGGAGATTATATCGACCCGGAGGTGATCCCTATGTTTGAGGAGGAAAACCCGGATATAAAGATCAATATGACGACGGTGCCGTCAAATGAAGAGATGTATGTCATCGCTACGACGGAAGGTACGCAGATTGATATTGTTGTGCCGTCGGAATATATGATCCAGCGACTGATGCTCGAAGACCGGCTGGCGGAGATAGACCATTCCAAAATGGAGAATGATCAATATGTGGAAGACTTCGTCAAAACATGTACCTATGACCCGGAGGGAAAGTATTCTCTCCCATATACATGGGGCACATTTGGTTTGCTGTATAATATTAAAATGACAGGAAAAGAGATTGACAGTTGGGATGCGCTTTTTGATCCGCAATATAAAAATCAGATTTTGATGTATGATAGCATCCGTGATAGCATCGGTCTTGCGCTCATCAAGCTTGGCTATAGCGTCAATACGCGTGATCCGCAGCAACTTGACGAGGCGGCAGAGCTTCTCGTCTCTCAAAAACCGCTCGTGCTCGCTTATGGAACGGACGATCTTAGGATGACGATGACAAACGGCAGCGCTGCGATGGCGCCCATGTATGCGGGTGACGCAGCATATTCCATGGCGGATAACGAGGATTTGCGTTATGTTGTTCCCAAGGAAGGGGCGAATATTTTTGTGGATGGTATGTGTATTCTAAAAACGACGGACGCCTACGACGCTTCGTTGCGTTTTTTGGATTTCATGATGCGACCGGATATTGCTGCGCTCAATGCGGAATATACGGGCTATTCTACGCCGGAGGACGCGGCGCTTGCGCTTGTCGACCAAGAGATGCTGGACAATGATGCATTCAATCCACCCAAAGAGGACCTTGTGCATTGCGAATATTATGAATATTTGCCCAAAGAGATTTTGCGTCTATATGAAGACGCGTGGATGAAGGTAAAGATCGCATAACAAAAAAAGGCGTATCCCTTGGGACTACGCCTTTTCCTTATGCTTTTTATCCGTATACTTCTTCTTTGGTGAAATGACCACCGTCTATCAGCACTTTATCTATGTTTTCCTTGGTGATGATTTGTCCGTTGATCAAACTGGCGGGAATGCCGCCTTCTATGCCATTGTCGAAATCCGCATTTGTCTGTGGGTCTTTGCCCATCGCTATATTATATGCCTGATCGATCGCTGTGCGCGCAAGCTCTTTTAAGTCCATATACACGGTCATGGATTGTGTACCCGCAATGACACGTTTGACTGCGTCAAGTTCAGTATCCATCCCGGTGATCACAACAGGATCGGTGATACCAAGTTCGCTTAGTGCCTCAATGCACGCACCGGAGAGTTTATCGTTGGGCGCTAAAATAGCGTCGATCCGGTTTCCGTTCTTGGATACCGCCTCCTTGACCATTTCTTTTGCAACATCTGCAGACCATCCTTCTACTGCACCGTCAAGGATGATGTTGATACTATCTTTGACAGGCTCCAACCCATTCATGGCGCCCTCGTAAAGCAACGTTGCATTGTTGTCGTTTGGGTCACCCTTCAAAATAAT
Source organism: uncultured Christensenella sp. (assembly GCA_964494645.1). GTDB lineage: Bacteria > Bacillota > Clostridia > Christensenellales > Christensenellaceae > Christensenella. Next base: position 48,673 of record CAZBSH010000001.1, read on the forward strand.
GTAATCGCCCTCATACACCATTTCGGAAAGATACTGTCCAATAATCTGACCGATTTTTGTGCTGTCGTATCCTACAAACAGGTCTACATCCTGACCGAGGATCGCACGCGCATAATCAACAACCTTGACCTTCTTTTGTTCGGCATACGCGAGAATATCGGAAACATTATTGATATCGCGGGGAATCAGAACCAGCACGTCGATACCGCTGTCAATCAGTTCCTTGCAATCGTCAAGCTGAGACTTCACCTTTTCATCGGTATTCAATCTTGTCTCGATCTGAATGCCGAGTTCCTTTGCGCGTTCTTCCATATACCCCTGTTCCTGCGGCCAACGTGCCGCCGGACCAACGCCAAAAGATACGCCGATTTTAACATCCTCCTTGGATTTGCTGCAACCTGCCGCAAGCCCTGTTAACAAAAGCAGCGAAAGCAGACAACATACGATACGTTTTATCATAGATTACCCTCCCGGTAAATTTTTTCAAATGAGCGCTCGTCCATAGGCTTTGCAAAATAGTATCCTTGAGCAGCCTGACAACCATATTCTTTCATCATTTCAACATTTTCTATGGTTTCCACGCCTTCAACAACAACCTGAATATCTAACATTTTTGCCATGCGAGCAATTGATGCGAAAATAATGCGCTGCCGTTCGCTGTTAGACGTTTCTTTCAGAAATGCCCTGTCGATCTTCAAGATATCGATGGGGATGTCCTTTAACATATTGAGCGAGGAATAGCCGGAGCCGAAATCGTCCATAGAAACAAGAAAGCCGTTTTGATGCAGATTTGCAATGAAATCGGAAATCATTTCATGGTTATCAAAAATAAGGCTTTCGGTGAGCTCGATTTCGATGAGTTCTGATGGAACATCATATTTGCGTACTTTTTCAACCAGTTTATCCATAAAGTGTTTATCCAGCAGGTGCAATCGCGAGAAATTGACAGAAATCGGCACACAAGCGATGCCTTCATCTAGATTTTTGCGAATAAATTGCAATACCTGTTCGAAAATAGCCATATCAAGCTCAACAATCAGCCCGGTCTTTTCACACATCGGGATAAATTCGTCCGGAGGCATCAACCTGCCGTCGGGTTTGCGCCAACGGGCAAGAGCTTCCGCACCGACGAGCTTGCATGTATTTACATCCACCTTAGGCTGATAAAACGGAACGATTTCGTTTTCACGAAGCGCTTTTTCAAGCGCACGCTTTAATTGCTCGTTATGGATCATTTGCTGATCGAATTTTTCTGAATAAAATTCAACTGTCTTGTGGAATTTCTCTTTTGCGGTACGCGCGGCGGTGGTTGCTTTGTCCACCATTAAATTAACGCTTTCTTTAGGATCGGTGATTACATACACACCGCCGGAAAGATAGATCATTACGCCATCTTCGGGTTGGGTGAGCGACAGCAGACCATTGAGACGTTCTTGCGATACGTCGGTTAACAGCGCAACAAAATGATCGCCGGATATCCTCGCAAAAGCTTCTTCGGGCAAGAGTTTTTCGCCGACTTCCTGTGTGATTTTGCTTAGAATGCGGTCGCCATAATCAAAGCCGTAAAATGCATTGATATAACGGAAGTTATCGATGTCGAATATCAGCAGATAAAATTGTTTTTCAGGATTCTTAAGCAAAATATGCTGCAAATCAACGCTAAATTTATTGTAGGTATTACCTTGCGTTACCGTATCCACAAAAGCAATGTGCTGCAAAGCCGCTTGCTGCTTGTTTTTATAACGGAAGAAATAATACATCCAAATCGCAAAAATCAAGACCACAACGAATAAAATGATGTAAAACATTTCTACTACGATATTTGCGTTGGGCGAAACTGCGCTAGTTGGTACACTGGTAATCAAAAACCAGTCATGAACATCTTCTAACGGCGTATATGCTGAAAAAGTTTTTATACCATCGATGGTTGTTTCAATAAATCCCGCCTCGTTTTTTTTGATCCCATCCTCCAATTGCTTGGATTGCTCCTGATTGCCCTGTGCATACAAAAAGCGATATAAGTTTTCGGATTCGCGGTTATATTCTGAGGGTTGCGAGCTAATCAGGATATAGCCGTCGCTGTTGATGATGTACATATATCCCTGCGAGGAGAAGAGAGAGATCGAACAGAGATTGTACATATCCTCGGGAGAATAAAACCTTTGAAGCGTACCGATGATCGTACCGTTGTCAACGAGCGGCACACTGATGATAAATGTTTCGTCGCCGTTGGTACGCGCAATCAATTTGTCAGAAATATTTGTATCACCCTGCATAGCGATGCGGTAATATTTTCGACCGGATACATCCACTGTTTCACCGGTAGACATGGTCGCGACACCATCTGCGTTGGCAACAAAAAGCCGTGCACCCTCGTGCGCACGGGAGTAATCAATAAAGACGCTTTGCAGGGATCCTTCGCCATCGACGGACTGATTGAGATTTTCAACGATTTGCGTACTTGCGGTATTGAGGTTATTGATTTCAAGGCGCAGCTTGTTTGCAATCACGTCTTTATTTTGTGTAACCACTTCCGTCAGATTGATCTTCACGTCCGAAGCGAGTAGCCCTTGAACATGCTGCATCAAAAAGAACACAGAGCAACATAAAATAACAATAATGATGGCTGTGATAATGCGCGGCATATTTCTGTTGATAAATGTATTAGCTTTTGTCATACAATACCTGATTTAAATAGTTTACTACGATTGTTCATTTTTTATTTCCCGGACTCCTGTCGAAGATGAACGTAATTTTCAATCAGCTTCACAGAATTATCGATCCCAATACTGTCACTATTTAAAAGCAGGTGATAGTTTTCCATCTGTCCCCACTTCATATCTGTGTAATAATTATAATACGTGGCTCTCTTTTTGTCGGATTTTACAATCGCGTCCTTTAGGTTGGGCGCATCCAGATGATAATCATTTTTCGCGCGGTCAATGCGGTGATCAATGTCCGAATAAATAAAAATATTGATACAGTTTGGATTGCTGTTTAATACATAATCTGCGCACCGCCCAACAATAACACACGAGCCCTTAGCTGCGACACTGCGAATTACATCCGCCTGGATCAAAAAAAGCTTATCGTCAAGAGCGATATCCGTACCCCAGGAAGAGACGTTGCCAAAACCGGAGGAAAGATAGTATAAAAACTTATTATTTGCTTTTTCTTCGATATTTTCGAAAAACTCTTCGCCGTATCCGCTTTCTTTGGCCGCAAGGGTAATGAGCTCTTTATCATAATAAGGAAGTTCTAAAGAATCTGCAACTTGTTTACCAATAGAACGCCCACCGCTGGCAAACTGCCGTGAAATCGTGATAATGATATCGTTTTTCATAAAGAAGACCTCCTGTATAGATGCTATATATTCGAAAAAGGAAAACATAAGTAACCTTGTTTACATTATGCCTCTAATATGCTAAAATGTCAATTTACAGAAAGGATTAAGTTATATTTATGGGGGAAGTAAAGGAAAATAAGATGGGTGTAATGCCTATCAAAAAATTATTGGTGACGATGTCCCTGCCTATCATGATTTCGATGCTGGTACAGGCGCTATATAATATTGTAGACAGCATTTTTGTGGGGCAATACAGCGAGAGTGCCTTTGCGGCTGTATCGCTTGCGTTTCCGCTGCAAATGTTGATCATTGCGGTAGCTGTTGGTACGGGGGTGGGTATCAACTCATTGCTTTCTCGCCGGTTGGGCGAAAAAAAGTTTGATGACGCAAATAAGGCCGCGACAAATGGTATATTTTTGGGGATACTTAGTTGGATCGCGTTTGCGTTGATTGGTATTTTTTTCTCGCGGATGTTTTTTGAATCATTTACAGCGGGGCTGGAAAACGGAAACGTTATTGCGGACATGGGAACGCAGTATTTATCGATTTGCCTCGTTTTTTCTTTTGGTGTTTTTATCCAAATCGTGTGTGAGCGGATTCTTCAATCGACAGGTGTTACGATATTCAACATGATCATGCAGCTTATTGGCGCGGGGATCAATATCATACTCGATCCGATTCTCATTTTCGGCATAGGACCGTTCCCGGAGATGGGGGCGGCAGGTGCTGCGATTGCAACAGTGGTCGGACAGATCGTCGCAATGGGGTTTGGACTGTATTTTATCAGGCACAAAGCAAAAGAAGTAAACGTCACAATGAAAAAATTCCGTCCGTCGGGGCGGATCATAAAAGAAATATATAAAGTAGGCGTTCCTTCTATTATTATGCAGGCGCTGGTTTCGGTGATGAACGTTGGGTTCAACTTCATTTTGGTAGGGTTTTCCGCTGCTGCGGTTTCGGTGCTGGGGGCATATTTCAGGCTGCAATCATTTATCTTCATGCCTGTGTTCGGACTAACCAACGGAATGATACCAATCGTTGCCTATAATTATGGAGCAAGGCACAAACAGCGAATTCTGGATACTGTAAAATTTGCGGTGTTCTTGTCGGTTGCAATCATGATCGTGGGGACGATCGTCTTCCAACTGTTTCCCGCGCAGTTGCTTGAAATGTTTAACGCAACGCCGGCAATGCTTGAAATCGGGGTAAACGCGCTTCGTATTATCAGCCTTTGTTTTGCGTTTGCGGGTGTGGGGATCGTATTTTCGTGTGTGTTCCAGGCAGTGGGCAATGGTATGCTGAGTATGTTGGTTTCGTTGTGCAGGCAAATTGTGGTTTTGCTTCCGGTGGCATACCTTCTTGCGCGGATTGGCGGAATAGGCAGTGTATGGTATTCCTTTCCGGTTGCGGAGTGCGTGTCGCTTGTTTTGAGTATTGTATTTTATCGGTATGTATATAAGCGCTATTTGAAGGAATTGAGCAACCCTTTGGTAGAAGCGCCGGGGATGTAGAGAAATGTTTTTTTTGGCTTTGTTTGTGGTATAATATAACAAAGAAATAAAGACCACTAACATAAATGAGGTGAACAAAATGGTAGATGAAAGAATCAAACAATTATGTCACACGCTGGTGAACTATTCATGTGGTGTAAAAAAAGGCGATAAAGTATTGATTGACGTTTCCGGATGTGATGATGCGCTTGCGGAAGAACTGGTCAAGGAAGTATATGCAGCAGGGGCATTGCCGTATTTTGAAACACCGCATAATAGAGTGCAGCGTCAGTGGTTGATGCAGGCATCAAAAGAGCAGATCGAAGATGTTACAAAATGGGGCAGTGCGCGCATGAAGGAAATGCAGGCGTATATCGCGTTCCGCGGCGGTGATAATGCGACAGAGCTCACGGATGTGCCTGCAGATAAGATGGAGATGTATCAGTCGATTTATGTAAAGCAGGTACATCATGATTTGCGCGTCAAAAAAACAAACTGGGTCATTTTGCGTTATCCAACGCCTTCAATGGCGCAACAGGCAGGGATGAGTACAGAGGCGTTTGAGAAATTTTATTTTGATGTGTGTAATTTAGACTATGGAAAAATGTCAAAGGCAATGGATCCGCTTGCGGCATTGATAAACAAAACAGACAAGGTACATATCAAAGGCCCGGGAACGGATATCACATTCTCTATCAAAGGGATCGGGGCAGTAAAGTGCGACGGACACCTTAACGTACCGGATGGTGAGGTATACACGGCACCTGTCAAAAATAGTGTGAACGGACGCATTACCTATAATACGCCGTCATTTCATCAAGGGTTTAAGTTCGAAAACGTCAGCTTGCTTTTTAAAGATGGAAAAATCATTGAAGCGACGAGTAACGACAATAAGCGGATCAACAAGATTTTTGATACGGACGAAGGTGCGCGTTATGTCGGCGAGTTTTCGTTTGGCGTGAATCCGTATATCAATCGGGCTATGGGCGATATTTTGTTCGATGAAAAAATTGCGGGGTCGATGCATTTTACGCCCGGCAGCAGCTATGACGACGCATATAACGGAAACGAGAGCGCGGAGCACTGGGATCTGGTGCTTGTGCAAACGCCGGAAATGGGTGGCGGCGAGATTTGGCTTGATGATGTGCTCATTCGTAAGGATGGGATCTTTGTCGTGGATGAGCTAAAGGGGTTAAACCCTGAGAATTTGAAATAAGAGAAAGGCGTGTGCAAGAATGCATACGCCTTTCTTGCGGGGGGCGCAAAATGAAAAATATACTTGTTACAGGCGGAGCAGGATACATCGGAAGCCATATTTGTGTGAAACTTTTGGAGTCGGGCTATGGCGTGATCGTGATGGATAACCTTTCAAACAGCAGCATGAAAGCGCTGGAACGGGTGGAGCAGATTACGGGGAAGAAAATAGAATTTTATGAAGCGGATATTCGTGAGAAGAATGCGTTTGATAAGATTTTTGCGCAGCATGATATTTATGGTGTGATCCATATGGCGGGGTTAAAAGCGGTAGGAGAATCGGTCAAGCAGCCGCTTGATTATTTTGATAATAATATCACCGGAACGATCGTGTTACTGGAAGCGATGAAGGAACACGGCGTGAAGCGGATGATATTCAGTTCGTCGGCAACCGTTTATGGGACGCAGCAGAATATGCCGCTTACGGAGGACATGCCTACCGGTGTCACCAGTCCCTACGGCAGAACGAAGCTTGTGATAGAAGAGATGCTTCAAGACTTATATGCATCCGACCCGCAATGGTCTGTTTTGTTGTTGCGGTATTTTAATCCGGTTGGTGCGCATAAAAGCGGTATGATAGGCGAGAACCCCAACGGAGTCCCTAATAATCTGATGCCGTATATCACACAAACCGCGATTGGGAAACGAGAGAGGTTGAGTGTATACGGAGGCGATTATGATACGCCGGACGGAACATGCCTTAGAGACTATATTCATGTGATGGATCTTGCTGGCGGTCATGTGGTTGCAATTGAAAAGTTGTCGAAAAATGGTTTGTTTATTTATAATCTTGGCACGGAGAAACCGACAAGCGTTCTTGGGATGGTGAAAGCGTTTGAACGCGCGAATGGTTTGACGGTAGATTATAAAATCGTCCCGCGCCGCGAGGGGGATGTTCCGGTCTGTTATGCAGACGCGACCCGCGCAAAAGAGGAACTCGGCTGGACAGCGCAATATGATATAGAGGACATGTGCCGCGATAGTTGGAACTGGCAGCAGAAGAACCCAAATGGATACTGATTTTCAAAGAATGAAAAAACCCTTTGCATAGGGCAAAGGGTTTTTGTTTTCGGCAAAACTTATGCTTTGTTGTCGCAGCCGAGGACATCTACGATCTTATGCGCAACCATTGCTTTGATCGCATCACGCGCGGGAGCAAGATACTGGCGCGGATCAAAATCCGCGGGATGCTCTGCAAAGTGTTTGCGGATTGTCCCTGTCATTGCAAGACGAAGGTCAGAGTCGATGTTGATTTTGCAAACGGCACTTTCCGCTGCTTTGCGCAGCAGATTTTCCGGAACGCCCTGCGCACCCGGCATATCTCCGCCATACGTATTGATCATTTCCACAAACTCCGGAATAACGGAGGAAGCGCCATGCAAAACGATGGGGAAACCGGGAAGGATCCTTGTTACTTCCTCAAGGATATCAAACCGCAGTTTGGGTTCGCCTTTGAATTTGAATGCGCCGTGGCTCGTACCGATCGCGATCGCGAGGCTGTCACAGCCCGTTTTGGTAGCGAACTCCAAAACTTCTTCCGGTCGTGTGTAGGAAGAATCCTCATGGGATACTTGAATCTCATCTTCCACGCCGGCAAGGCGGCCGAGCTCGCCCTCGACAACAACACCGCGATCATGCGCATATTCAACAACGCGCTTTGTAACAGCGATATTTTCTTCAAAGGAAAGATGAGAGCCGTCGATCATGACGGAGGTAAATCCGCTGTCAATGCAGGATTTGCACGTTTCGAAACTGTCGCCGTGATCAAGATGCAGGCAAATTGGAAGACCTGTATCTTCTAAAGCAGCCTCTACGAGCTTTGTGAGATAGATCGGGTTTGCGTAGTTGCGCGCGCCCTTGGAGACTTGCAGGATCAGCGGAGCGTTCAGATCTTTTGCAGCTTCTGTGATCCCCTGAATGATCTCCATGTTGTTCACGTTAAAAGCGCCGATGGCATACCCGCCGTCATAAGCTTTCTTGAACATTTCTGTCGTGGTAACTAATGGCATGACAAAATCCTCCTTAAAAATATTGATACATGCTAAGACAAAATTATTATACTATTTGATAGGCAAAATAACAACAGTCCAAACGGAAATGTTCATGAAAAGAGGGATTGACAGACGGAAAGCAAAAAAGTAGCATAGAATGTGCTGAGGAGGGTGTATGAATGGGTCAATCAACAAAGAAAACAGACTGGCGAAGCGTTGTCTTCTTGCAACTAATCATTGTTGTATATACGTTTTCCGGTGTGTTTGGAAAGATGGCGACAAACGGAAACGACTTTATGTCCGCGATGTTTATTATTTTCGTGGTGCTGGATGTTGCGGTGCTGGGCGTTTACGCCCTGTTGTGGCAGCAGGCGCTTAAGAAATTTGATCTGCATGTCGCGTATGCAAACAGGTCGTTGGCTACGATTTGGTCGATGGTGTGGGCGGCGCTTATCTTCCAAGAAAGGATCACCGTGCCAAACATAATCGGTACAGCTTTGATTATTGCGGGTGCGATGTTGGTGAATACAGATGCTGAGCGTTAGTAGTTTTGTGATTATGTTATGCGGCGTTACGATTGCGGCATTCTCGCAGATTTTGTTGAAAACCAGCGCGAATATTGAGCATGGCGGGTTCTGGAAACAGTACCTTAACTGGCGCGTCATTATGGGATATGTGATGCTTCTGATATCCATGCTGTTTGCGGTGTGGGCATATACGGGAATGGATTACAAGTATGGACCGGCAATCGAATCGGTCGGATTTGTTATTGTAGCAATTTTGAGTTGCCTTATCCTAAAAGAAAAATTGACAAAAAAGAAGATCATCGGTAACATTTTGATTGTAGCGGGGCTGGTGGTTTTCTGCCTGTGAAAAAGTGATACAAAGTAGTTGCAAAACGCGGTAGAATCAAATATAATGTAATATGTACGCAAAAGTTTAAGGTATATCAAATATTTTTAGGAGGATTTTTTATTATGGCTATTAAAGTTGGTATTAACGGTTTCGGCAGAATCGGCAGACTCGTTTTCCGTGCTTCCGTGAGCAACCCGAACATTCAGGTTGTAGGGATCAACGATCCGTTCATCGATCCGAAGTACATGGAGTACATGCTGAAGTATGACACGGTTCATGGTCGCTTTGACGGTGAAGTTTCCTATAAGGAAGACGCAATCATCGTGAATGGCAATGAGATCAAAGTGTTTGATAAAATGGATCCGGTCGAGATTCCGTGGGGACAGATCGGCGCGGATTATGTTGTGGAATCCACAGGCGTGTTCACGACGACGGAAAAGGCGCAGGCGCATATCAAAGCCGGTGCGAAGAAAGTCGTTATTTCCGCTCCTTCTGCTGACGCTCCGATGTTCGTAATGGGTGTTAACAATACAACGTACGATCCGTCCATGACGGTTGTTTCCAACGCTTCGTGCACGACGAACTGCCTTGCTCCTCTGGCGAAAGTCATCAACGACAAATTCGGCATCAAAGAGGGTCTTATGACAACAGTTCACGCGACGACGGCGACACAGAAGACGGTTGACGGTCCTTCCAAGAAAGACTGGAGAGGCGGCAGAGGTGCTGCATTCAACATTATTCCTTCTTCCACAGGCGCTGCGAAAGCGGTTGGAAAGGTTATCCCGGAACTGAATGGCAAGCTGACGGGTATGGCGTTCCGTGTACCGACGGCGGATGTTTCGGTAGTTGACCTCACCTGCGTGCTTGAAAAAGCTGCTTCGTATGACGAAATCAAAGCGACAATCAAAGCTGCTTCGCAGTCGGCTGAGTTGAAAGGGATCCTCGGTTATACCGAAGATGCGGTCGTTTCTTCTGATTTTATCACGGATGCAAGAACTTCCATCTTTGACGCGGATGCCGGTATTGCGCTCAATGATCATTTCGTGAAGCTTGTCGCTTGGTATGACAACGAGTGGGGTTATTCCAACAAGGTTCTTGATTTGATTTCTTATATTGATTCTGTGAAATAAGAGGCTGCTAATAAAGGGCTTCATATCGAAACTCATGTGAGATCCATTTAGCAAACTTACAGTTAGCAACAGAAAAAGAAAATCGCATCTCTTCCACGTGTACAAAGACATGGGAGGTGCGGTTTTTTTATATTACAATATCGGCAAGGTAGTAGACATTACGTAAAGTAACGAATATAATAAATATAAGTCGATTTAATTTCCATCGAAAGGGAACCAATATGAAGCTGAAAAATGTGTTAGTTGTTTTCATGGCAGCTTTTTTGCTTTGTACATATCCTGCCGGTGTGCGGGCAGAAGGGAATGCGTCGCTGCCTACGGCTTCGCCGACACAGGAGCTTTCCGAAAAAGAAAACCCGGATGCTACGTTAGAGCCAACGCAATCGCCATTGCCCTCGGCTTCTGAAAACACTCCTTTTATTGAGCCTGAACCGAGTGCGCCGCCTGTAGAGGACGTTCCTGCGGAAGTTGTAATGCAGGAGGCAGAGAAAACGCCGGTGGAAGACGAAGGAGCAGGTGTGGTCTATGAACCGGGAGTTGTTCTCGTATCTTTCAAACAGGATATGGCGCCCATGCAGGCAATGGATCTGTTGCAGGAAACGGAAATCATTACCCAAGAAGCAATCGACGAAACAACAATAAAGAAAAATGATCCGGTGTTGGTGGAAATCGAGCCTTATATGACGGTGGAAGAGGCTGCTGCGGTCTTAAATGAAAATCCGGTGGTGGAATATGCGCAGCCAAATTATCTGTATCATGAACTGGAATCACAGGATTATGGGGAGTATGCCACGACGACAATCAATGATCCGCTTGTGTCGCAACAGTGGTATCTTGAAAATATTAATGTGTATGAAGCATGGGATTATCAAAAAACGAATCAGGCGGTTAAGGTTGCTGTAATTGACAGCGGCATTGTAACCACTCATCCTGATCTTAGGAATAATATTGATTTTGCAAATGCTTATGATGAATATTGGGACAGGCCGCTTATCGACGATATCAGTGGTCATGGAACGCATGTGGCGGGCATTGTGGCTGCGGAAGCCAACAATGGAATAGGGATGGCCGGCATATCGTACAATGCGTCAATTGTTCCGATTAATGTATTTCGTATTGATCCGGTTCAAGGGGCGGTAGCAAGTACAAGCGATATTTCCGATGCCTATAATCGTATTATGAATATTGAAAATCTTCGAGTAATTAATATGAGCCTTGGACAGTATAATTCCTATGATCGTGTATTGGAGCAGAAAATCGATGAAGCAACAGCTAAAGGGATTATGACGGTATGCGCAGGGGGCAATGGTGATAAGTATGGCGTTGGGCGCGAGTGGCCGGTTTATCCATCTGATTTTAAAGCGTGTGTATCAGTGGTGCCGATAGGTGAAAACGATCAACGTCCCGGCTGGGCAGACTACAATGAGCAAAAGGATATTTCTGCACCGGGGCTGAAAATATGGAGCACATCTGCTGCGGGCGACGGGGCTTGGTATGAAATCAAGCAGGGGTCGTCTATGGCTGCGCCGGTAGTAAGCGCGGTGGCGGCGATGATATTTGCGGCAGATCCATCTTTGAGTGTTCAGCAGGCCAAGGACATTATGTATTCCACTGCAATTGACATAGGAGATGCCGGAAAAGATATTTATTATGGTTGGGGAAAAGTAAATGCGGCAGGTGCAGTAAAGAAGGCACATATGTTGGCGGATACAAAGGCACCGACGCTGCAAAAGATCGACAAAAGCGCAGACCCGTCAACAGCTCCGATTTTTTATGTGGCTGCACAAGGGGTAACGGACGATAAGAGCGGCGTCAAATCTGTTCAGCTTGCCGTATGGAGCGAAAAAAATGGGCAGGATGATCTGAAATGGTATGATGCGATAAACAATATTGGAAATGGTTGGTTGACAGGAATTGACGTGCGAAACCACAAAAATGATACGGGACGTTACCAGATCCATATTTATGGAACGGATGGGGCCGGAAACAGAGCATTGATGGGAACGACAACGATCGTTTTGGATCATATAGATACAAAGGCTCCAACGCTGCAAAAGATCGACAAAAGCGCAGACCCATCAAAAACACCGGTGTTTTATATCGCGGCGCAAGGGGTAACGGACGATAAGAGCGGCGTAAAATCGGTACAATATGCGGTGTGGAGCGAAAACAATGGGCAGGACGACCTGAAATGGTACGATGCGATAAACAATGGATATGAGGGTTGGTTTGCAGGCATTGACGCGCGCAATCACAAAAATGATGCCGGACGTTACCAGATCCATATTTACGGGACGGATAATACGGGGAATCGTGGATTGATGGGAGCGACAACGATCGTTTTGGATCATAAAGATACAAAGGCTCCAACGCTGCAAAAGATCGAAAAAAGCACAGACCCATCAAAAACACCGGTGTTTTATATTGCGGCGCAAGGGGTAACAGACGATAAGAGCGGCGTAAAATCGGTACAATATGCGGTGTGGAGCGAAAACAATGGGCAGGACGACCTGAAATGGTACGATGCGATAAACAATGGATATGAGGGTTGGTTTGCAGGCATTGACGCGCGCAATCACAAAAATGATGCCGGACGTTACCAGATCCATATTTACGGGACGGATAATACGGGGAATCGTGGATTGATGGGAGCGACAACGATCGTTTTGGATCATAAAGATACAAAGGCTCCAACGCTGCAAAAGATCGAAAAAAGCACAGACCCATCAAAAACACCGGTGTTTTATGTCGCGGCGAAAGGGGTAGCCGACGATAAGAGCGGCGTGAAATCTGTGCAGTGTGCGGTGTGGAGCGAAAACAATGGGCAGGATGACCTGAAATGGTATGATGCAACCAATGATACAGTTGGCGGATGGGTGATCGGAGTAGATATTTGGAACCATCAAAGCGATAAAGGCAGATATCAAGTCCATATTTATGGAACGGATAATGCAGGGAACAGAGCCTTGATGGGGACAACAACGATGACGGTATTATAAAGCCATAGATAATAAAAGATAAAATAACAAAGGGGGAAGGAAAATGAAAAGAAAGTTGAGACAAGTGGTAGCAGTGCTAGTATGTTTGTTATTGTTTTTTTCATCGACGACAATAGCAATGGCACAAGATGTTGCGGACGTTGCCCGGGAGGAGCCTGTACCGGAAGCAAGCAATGTACAGCAACCGTTGGTGGGAGAAGAAGATAAGCCGCCCACTGCGCCAACATCGGAGCCGGCGACTGATGCGGCGGAAGGAACGGTACAACCGACGCAGATGCCGGAGGAAGCGAACAAGATAGAATCGGGACAGGAAGATGTTTTGCAGATGCCGGATGCGTCAGAAACTGCGGCGGAAGAAAGTGCCGCTGTTCCGATGGAAGCGGATACAAAAGCGCCGACGCTGCAAAAGATCGAAAAGAATGCCGATCCGTCAAGCGGTCCCGTTTTCTATGTAGCGGTCAAGGGAGTAGCGGATGACAAAAGTGGCGTGAAATCTATACAAGCGGCCGTCTGGAGCGAAAACAACGGACAGGATGATCTTGCGTGGTATGATGCGGTACAAGCGGGTACGGATAGTTGGTTGTTTACAGTGGATGTACGCAAGCAAAAAAATGATACAGGGAAATATCAGATTCATATTTATGGCACGGATAATGCGGGGAACAGGGGATTGATGGGGACCACCACAATTACCTTAGACCATACAGATGGTAAGGCGCCGACGCTGAAAAAAATCGAAAAAAGTGCTGATCCCTCCATCAGTCCTGTTGTTTATGTGGCGGCGCAAGGAGTGACAGACGATAAGAGCGGTGTGAAGTCTGTACAATACGCTGTTTGGAGCGAAAACAACGGACAGGATGACTTGAGATGGTACGATGCAATCAGCAATGGCGGAACGGGTTGGTCTGCGGGGATTGATGCGCGTAACCATAAAAATGATACAGGGCGGTATCAGGTACACATTTATGGGACGGATAACGCAGGCAACAAAGGTCTAATGGGCATGACAACAGTTGTGTTCGACCACAAAGACAGTAAAGCGCCGACGTTGCAGAAGTTCGAAAAAAGCAACAACAGCAGCAATAATCCGGTCTTTTATGTTGCGGCAAAAGGTGTGACAGATGATAAGAGCGGCGTTCAGTCGGTGCAATTTGCTGTATGGAGCGAAGTGAATGGACAGGACGACTTGAGATGGTACAATGGTATGAAGGAATTAGGTGCGGATTGGACGATCGGAGTTGATGTGCGTAACCATAACATGGATGGGGGGCAATATCAGGTTCATGCCTATGGTACAGATGGCGCAGGAAACAGGGCATTGTTGGGAAGCGTTACAGTACAGTCGTTCTTCTTTGATCGGGAAGCGCCGGTGATGCAAAAGATCGAAAAGAGCGCTGACCCTTCGACAGGACCTGTGGCTTATATTGCAGCGCAAAATGTACGGGACGATAAGACAGGGGTGAAATCTGTTCAATTTGCGGTGTGGAGCGAAAACAACGGACAGGACGACTTAAGATGGTATAATGGTGTCAGCAATGGCGCGGGAGGATGGAGCGTTGCGATCGATGCACGCAACCATAAAAATGATACGGGACGTTATCAGATTCATGCATATGGTACGGATAATGTAGGAAATAGAGGTGTGATGGGAACGACGACGATCGTATTCGATCATCGCGATACCAAGGCGCCCACGGTCAAGGCTGCGAATATTATGGACGGCGACGCCTATGGCGGATCGAAAGTAATATATCTCGGTGGTGTTGCGGACGATAAATCGGGCGTCAAGTCTGTCAGGGCAGCCATTTGGGGCAGCGACAACGGACAAGATGACCTGAAATGGTATACCTTTACCAATCGTGGTGGCGGGAACTGGGATGCGTCTTTAAGCCTATACGATCATGGTGGAATGTTCTTTGATGAAGGCATCTATAATGTACATGTTTATGTGGAAGATAACGCCGGGAATAGCGGATGCGCCTATACAACACAATTTTATGTGGCATATGCAGAAGCGTCCACCAGAGAATCAACGACAACACATTATCACCCATATTTTGATTCTATATGGGTCAAAGATATTAAGTGCTCGACGGGTATTCGTACTATTGTCTTTAATATGTATAATGGGATGGGCGATGATATCTATGTAGTGGCGAACGGCACTCCGTCGTTTGCGACGGCATATTTGCAATTGGACGAAGTAGCATATCCATACGGAGTTTGGAACTTAGATGTTTTGGTGATGGATGCGAGAGGGCGCTGTGTACTGGCAGATGAATATGTATTCTATGTCTGACAAACAAATGGTATCTATGTAATTTATAAGCAGCCAAGAAAAGCGTTTCTGCCGGTGATCGTGCCAGGCAGGAACGCTTTTTAAAGAGATATGATTGCATGAGAAACAAGAAAATGTTACAATTAAGAAACAAATCAACGGTATTACAACGAAAAAATATGGTATGGAAGGTGTATGCATGAAAGTAGTGATTTTGGCAGGTGGGTTTGGTACGCGCATCGGTGAAGAGTCGCATTTGCGGCCAAAGCCGATGATAGAAATCGGGGGGAGACCTATCCTTTGGCATATCATGAAGTACTATTCATATTTTGGGTATAATGAATTTATCATTTGTCTAGGATATAAGGGATATATGATTAAGGAATTTTTTGCGGATTATTATTTGCATATGTCGGATGTGACGTTTGATTTTTCCGATGGAAAGAGAGACGTTACCATTCATAACAATTTTGCCGAGCCATGGAAAGTAACATTGGTAGATACCGGTCTTACCACAATGACAGGTGGACGTTTAAAAAGAATCAGAGATTATATTAATGATGAGACCTTTTTTATGACGTACGGCGATGGTGTAGCGGATGTGGATTTGCATGCCTTGCTGGATTGGCACAAAGACAAGGGAAAGCTGGCAACAATGACGGCAATTCAACCCAGCGGGCGTTTTGGTGTGTTGGATATCGATCAGGAAGCGGAAATTGTTGCGTTTCGCGAGAAGAAGCAAGAGGACAACGGCTGGATCAATGGCGGATTCATGGTACTGGAGCCGTCGGTTTTGGATTATATCGAAGGGGACGATACGTTCTTTGAGAAGGAACCTCTAGAGTGTCTGGCAAACGAAAGACAGCTAAGCGCATACAAACATACGGGATTTTGGCAGTGTATGGATACGCAGCGTGATAAAGGATTACTGGAAAATCTTCTGGATAGTGGGAAAGCGCCATGGAAAATATGGAAAGACTAAAGGGCTTTTATAAAGATAAAAAAATATTTGTCACCGGACATACGGGCTTTAAAGGGACATGGCTGTGTACTGTTTTACAAGAGCTGGGGGCAGACGTTACGGGATATGCGCTCGAACCGCCCGCTGAGCCAAACTTGTTCAGTATTACCAATGTTGAAAAGAAGATGTGCTCGGTGGTTGGAGATGTAAGGGATTTATCCATGCTAACAAAAACAATGGCGAGTGCCCGCCCCGACATTGTGATACATATGGCGGCACAACCCTTGGTCAGAACTTCTTATGAGCAGCCGGTATATACTTATGAAACGAATGTAATGGGAACGGTTCATGTGTTAGAGGCGATGCGTATGACAGATAGTGTCAGATCGTTTTTGAATGTCACAACGGATAAAGTTTACAGAAACAATGAGTGGGACAAGGGATACGTGGAAACGGATGAGCTCAATGGATATGATCCGTATTCTAATTCTAAATCTTGTTCCGAGCTGATAACGGATAGCTACAAAAAATCTTTTTTTGAGAACAGGGAAGTTGCAATTTCTACTGCACGTGCGGGCAACGTCATCGGTGGAGGTGACTTTTCAAAAGACAGGATACTTCCGGACTGTGTAAAGGCGGCTTTTGCCGGTGAAACGATCAAAGTAAGGAATCCATATTCTGTTCGTCCTTACCAGCATGTACTGGAGCCGCTGTTTGCATATTTGACGATCGCGCAGAAACAGTATGAAGATAAAAGTCTGGCGGGCAGCTATAATATTGGACCGAATGATGCGGACTGTGTTACGACAGGGGAATTGGTTTCTTTATTTTGTGATGCGTGGGAAGGCGCTTCGTGGCAGGCTGCCTGCGAAAAGGGCGCTGTGCATGAAGCGAATTTTTTGAAGCTGGATTGCTCAAAAATCATGAAAACGTTTGGTATCGTTCCAAAATGGAATGTTTGGCAGGCGGTCGAGAAAACGGTAGAATGGGCAAAGTGTTACTACGAACAAAAAGATGTAGAACTATGTATGAAGCGGCAAATTGAGCGGTATGCGTTGAAGGAAAGTTGTTTATGAGTGAGGTAGAATTAGGAGTTCGCTTAGAAAAACGGATCAAAGAAGTAGCGGCTTCGTTGATCGCGTTAGCGTTCAATATTGCTTTTTGGATGATATGTTTGGAACCAAATATATTTTCTGTGATACACGACAAGATAGCGGTTGCAAATCTATTGCTGTTTGTTGTTTCTATTGCGTTGTTCTTTGGGTGTTTTTTAATTGCCTATCGTATCCTATCAAAAGCAAAATTTGCTTTTTTTATAAAAGAGAGTCCTATGGGCAAGCCCTTTTTTTTCGCCTTCATAATATTGGCATTCATAGGGTTGTTTTTGGCTGTTTTCAATGAAAAAGTAATTGATCGGTATCACGAGATCGTATTTTGGCACAATATACCTTTTGGTCTCGTGATCATATGCAGCATTTTGGCTTATATTGCCTTTTTCCATTTTACTAATTATTTAGACAATTTTTCTACAGACGAAAAGAAATATGATTCAAAAATGTTTTGGTTTATTGCGGCTGCGGTTGCTCTTATGGTAGGGTATCTCAGTTATAGCCCGGGTCTGTTTTTTACAAACATAGGAACCACGTTGCATGCTGATGCTGTTTATAGTTCGGTTTACAATGTGTTTTATGATACGCCGCTTACCATGCAAACATATAGCATATATGGATATTATGGAATTTTCCTTGCGCCCTTTTTAAAGCTGGCGGCAATGTTAAACATCTCAAATACGCTTAACGTATTCTGTATTCTTGTTGCGATATTGATGGCGCTGACCTGCTTATGCAGCGCCTATGCAATTAATGTATTTATTAAAAACAAAGTATTGAAATACCTTGGCGTTATTGCAATGGTATCAGTAACGATTTGGCGGGGGGCGTTTTTGTCTCAGAGACCGTTACGGGTGCTTCCTCTTGCAATGATCATGGCGCTCATTGCATTTACGGTACAGAATCCGCAAAAGTTGAAGTGGACGAGGGTTTTAGGATATGTATTAAGCGCTGCGGCGATTGCATGGAATATTGAAACGGGTATTGCGGTAACGCTAGCATGGAGTGCGTTTATGTTGGCGATCAGCTGGCAAAAATATAAGGTACGCAGTCTGAAATTTTTAAGAGATACGCTCATTGCTATTTTGATGATCGCCGTCTGCCTGCTTGGCGCTGTCGCAATCGTAGGGGTTTATAATTTGTCGGTTGGGGGCGATATGATTTCATTGTCCCAATTTATGTCAGTTCTTACGAATAGAACTTTTGTCGGAGAAACATTACAGCGCGATTTATTGCCTGTCAGAATAAGCGCATGGATGTTTTTGATATTGATTGCTTTTGCTTTTATCAGTAAAAGTATTTCTACGACCAGCCTTTGCAAAAAGACCTCGGAGGTTCAGTATCGATCCGCTTCTTATTTAGGGCTGGCTATGCTCTTACTGGGTGCAATGGTATATTACATGAACGGTGCTTCTTACGGGAATCTTAGCATCACAACAATGCCTGCGGTATTGATGATATGCATTATTGCGCAGTCGTGTCTTTTGTCCATGAAAATGATTCGGAGCAAATGGAAGCAGAAGATATCTGTGGCATTTGCAGGTTCGCTTGTGTGCGGGATTGCCGGAACCTTTGTTCTTTTTGCTCTGGCTTTAGGATGTCTTACCAACTTAGGGTATTCTATCTTAAGAATGGATCAATTTCGGCAACGGGAGCCTGGTATCAAATGTGCGGAAGAAATTGCACAAGTTGTTCCCAAAGATACAAATGCTTTCGGCATAGGAACAACCGAGATATATTCGATTTTAGGCTGGGATACGCAGTTGCACACCATGGATTATGCCGGTTTTATGATTAATCAAGAGTCGTGCGCATACGTTACGAAGCTTTTCGATGGCTTGAAGGGCGAAGATATGCTTATGACAGCATCGACATTTGGAATGCTGGGGTACATCTTGCCGGAAGTGCAAAGCGAATTTATTGCAACACATAAAGTACAAGCAACTATCAGTTTTGTTGGTGAGGACGAGTTCTTATATTTTGTTCCTATTGTGTGATATCAATGAATGAATAAAATAACCCCTGCGCTGTTATCGCAGGGGTTATTTTATGTTAGTCCAATGTAAAGGTTTCCCGGTCTTTTTCTGAAATAAACGGATATAAATCTTCTAACGGAAGCGAATAAGGATTGCCGTTCTCGTCAAGCTTTGTGGCAGCGCGAGGGATCTCTTCAAAAAGCGGATCGATTTTCACTTCGCAAATACATGCGCAGGGATCATCCATTGCGTCTTTCACGATGCGTTCCATATCGGCAGGATCGTCGAGGTAATAATAGTTTAAATCATACAAGTCAGCAGTCTTTTTAATATCGGGAAGAGAAAGTCCCGATGACGGATTACATGCGAGAAGACGAGAATCGAAATGAGCACGCTGCATGCCTAAAACAGCAGAGTAGCCATTATTGTTTAAAACAAATATTTTTATGGGAAGGTTGTATGTCTTAATGAGTTGGAGCTCTTGAAGATTATGCTGGAGGCTTCCGTCGCCTTCCATACAGATAACACGTTTTTTGCCGGAGGCAATACAAGAACCGATAGCCAAAGGGATTGTATATCCCATAGATCCAAGCCCCATCGCCGCGATAAAGCGATTAGGTGACGCTGTCCCAAGACTCATGGGTACAATGGCACTTGCACGACCGGAAGAGGCACCGGCAATAACATCATCTGCTTTTAGATGGCGCGTGATAGAATGACCTAACTGATAACCATCTATATATTTGCAGGATGAAGGCTGTTTTTCTTCTGCTAAGGGAAAACGGTCTTTGCATTTTTGGCAATAATCGAGCCAGTCTGTAATATCTAACGGTTGATAGGATGCTATTTGTACAAGAAGCGCATTTACAAATTCATGGGCATCTGCTTGTATTTTTTTTTCGTAGTTGGCGACAAGCAAATCCAGTTCATGAGAATCGATATCCACAATAATTTTTTTTGCAAGTGGTGCAAAAGTCATTTCATTAAAAGCAGTCATACAATAATTCAATCGGGCACCAATCACTACTAAGCAGTCACAATTTTGAATGATAAAATTGGAATAGCGCGGTGCAAGCGAACCGGGACATCCATAGTATAAATCATATTTTCCGGCGACGGTATCTCGTGCTCGCCAAGAACTTAAAACGGGGATATGTAACTTTTGTGCCAGTTGCAGAAATGAGTCCTCAGCACAGCAACGAACACCATTCCCTATTAATATTGCAGGACGTTTTGCCTGATTTAAAAGTGTAAATACCTCTTTTGCCTCTTGCGCCGAAAACGCCGCCGCTTTTGGCTCGGGTATAAATTCGGGGAGCGTTTCCACATCAATTTCAGCTGATTGGATATCCAGCGGGATCTCTAGCCATACGGGACCGCGTCGGCCATTCATTGCCAGATACGCCGCCTTTTGCAGATGATATTTGATTTGGTTAGCATCCAGAACGCTGACCGCATATTTTGTAGTAGGCGAAATAATATCGATTATATTACATTCTTGCGGTCCGACCTGACGGACATTTTTGCCGGTCATAAGATCTGCGCGCTTTGCTTGTCCGGATATGACGATGAGAGGCGTGGAATCAATATATGCGTCAACAACGCCTGTAATGGCATTGGTTGACCCGGGACCGGTCGTTAAAAAAGCAACGCCGGGCTTATTCGTATATAGGGAATAACCCTCGCAAGAGATGGTTGTCGCCTGCTCGTTCAAATTGCAATATTTACGAATGTTTGTGTTTTGGGCGAGCGAATCCAGCAGATGCATCATACCTCCGCCGGGCAAAAAAAACACATCACGTACTCCCAGGTTTTCGATAAAGCGAACGACATAATCAGATAATTTCATAAGTGCTCCTTTAGATTGATTTCTTTACAGCATTGTAGTCAAACTCGTTTTTGTGTTCAGAAAAATAATGATACAAGCGAGTCAACGATTCACGCATAGGAAGGCAAGAAAGATTGCCTTCTTCTAAAATTCTGGAACCGTCACCGGTATATTCAAGATTCATTCCTTCATTTATTATTGTAATACCGAGGTCTTTTCCGGAAATATCAACGACCATATTCGCGAGTTCGCTCAACAAGTAATATTGGTTATTGCAGGTGTTATAATCGCAATATTTGGTTTCGTTTTCAATCGCCCAAACAACCATTTTGGTCAGATCATCCACATCCAGAAAAGAAAACCGACATTCTTTTCGTATGCTCAAGGGAATACCAAATGCGGCTTTGGTACAGAGGTTTGAAATAAAATTACGAGAATAATCCTCGTATTCGTTCATCATACCAAAAAGTCGCAGGCAGACCAAACGCTTCGACCCTGTTTGGCGCGCATACATGGTCTGTGCCAATTTGGAAAAGCCATAATCGTCCTGCGGAATGACACAACCTACCTCATCCTCACCTATTTCTACAATATCGCGATGCTTTGCAAATTCGGCTCCGCTACCTAAGAATATTAGCTTGCCGTAATAGTCTTCTGCGTGGAGAAAACCGGCGAACATACGTAAGTTTTCTTCGCAGTTTGAAATTTGGGGACGCTTTTTGGGATTATGCGTCGCGCTATGAACGATAACGTCTGGCTGATGTTTCTTAAGATATGTGTAAACCGCTTCTGTATCAGCTAAATTAAGATCGGCGCTCGAAGGACGCAATAAATCATAATGTCCGTCCATGTTTTCAGACATTTTCCTTCCGGTTGCTGATGTGGAAGAAGCTCCGGTCATTAGAATTTTTTTCATTACAGATAGTTCCTTTTCTAAAATTAATCTGATGGATTATTATCTTTGCCGGTGTCCTTATCATCAAAATTGAGACGCTTTTCTTCTAATACAAGAGGATAATTCATAACACGCTTATTGATCAACATAATATATTCTCCCAATAATCCGATGAAGAAAAGAATAACAGAACCGATAAAGAAGGTCGCAATCAGCAGTGGAGCGGTTCCGGCGGGATAGGCGTACCAATTGATCAACTTTAAAATGAGATAAACGACCCCGGCAATAAAACTTGCGATGGCAAGAATAAAACCTGAAATGGTGGCAATGTGCAGCGGAAGGTCGGAATTAGATGTAATGCCACGCATAGCCACGCTAAATAGATAAATAAAATTACTTTTTGATTTTCCGCTATGACGCTTCTGCTGTTCATATTCGATTTCTTTTCGCTCTGCGACATATTCGGGAATCATGCTTCGCATATAAATCAACGGATCATTCGTAGAACGGATCAGCTTCATAAACTTTTTATCATATAATCCAAACCCCGTAAATTGATAGATTTGTTTTACATTGGAAATTTTGTCGAGTATTCTATAATAAAAACTTCTTAACCTATACATAAGCTTGTTTTCTTGACTCTTGCTTTTTACGCCAACGACTATTTTGTATCCGTCTTCCCATGCTTTTAAGAATTGAGGAATCATTTCAGGAGGATCCTGCAAATCACCGGCCATAATGATAGTACAATCTCCACGCGTCTGACGCAAAAGATGCAGCCCGGAGCGATGGCCAACGTTTGCTGCATTAAAAATGGCCTTTATATGCTTGTTATCAGCAGCGAGAAGCGCAATGAGCTCACGCGTACCATCGGTAGATTTATTATCAGCAAAGACAATCTCGTAATCATAATAAGAAAAGTCTTTTGCAAATACATCGGTAATTTTTTGAACCAAAATACTGATGTTATCAACTTCGTTGAAAACAGGGATATTGATGCTGACCTTTTTTCTTTTTTTCATGCTATTCTCCACAAATTATTTGCTTTTATTAATTGTAGTATTTAAAGCAGGGTCTGTCAATAAAGAGAAGGGCGTAGTACGCTTGACGAAGTTGGCAAATATGTGTATGATAAATGAAAATCTAAACAATTTCGCGCATGGTTTTTTCGCTCTCGCGTTTAAATCGGATGCGCTTTTTTATACCCTTTTTATTTGAACGAAATTGTTTATCTTTTCGTTCGAAATGAGATGTATATGATAAGGGAGAGGGTTTTATAATGTTAGAATTGGAAAAAATAAAAAAACTGGAAGATAAAACGGAATTATTTCTAAGGAATTACAATAGAAGCAATGCGATTGCTTTATATGGTGCGGGGAATTCAGGACATCATGTTATAAAATATTTGCGGAGTAAAGGGATTTCGCCCGTCGCGGTGATTGACTCTAATCCTGAAAAGTGGGGAAAATCATATTGTGATTGCCGGGTTTTATCTCTGAAACAAGCGCTTGATTCATATGCGAATCTGAATGTGTTTATTTCTGCGTCGACATTTGAAAGAGAAATTCGCGATGCGCTAAAAAAGATCATTCCGGAGGATAGGATACATTTTTTTGAATATGAACGGCTTTTTTACTGTGAAATACCGGAATATCGGAATTTTGTATCGGACCATATTCAAGATCTATTGTTTGTATATGAGAATTTGTCGGATCAGTGTTCTCAACAGACAATGGAAGAGATAGTTAATCTTTGGTGCAGTGCGGATCCCAAACATCTCGAGAAGATTTATGCGCCGGACCAATATTTCCCAAACGACATTATTCAATTGACTGAACATGAGAGTTTCGTTGATTGCGGGGCGTTTACCGGAGATACATTTGAGCAGTTTTATGAGCAGGTTGGCGGGAAATATGATCATTATTATGGGCTGGAACCGCAAAAGGAGTGTTATGCGGAGTTAAAGCTTGCGTGTGGAACGGATGAAAGGAATTGTATTTTTACATGCGGCGCTTCAGACCGAAAAGAGCAACTGCGGTTTAGTAATGATTTTGATAAAGGGCATGCTACTGTTACGAATGGGGGAGAGACGATGATTGATGTTTGTCCGATTGATGAATTGATCAGTGACAAGGGCAAGGTCACTTTTATCAAAATGGATATTGAAGGAAGCGAATTAAAAGCGTTGCGTGGTGCGGAAAAAACAATTATCAATCACAAGCCTAAACTTGCAATCTGCGTTTATCACAGAATGACGGATATGGTGGAGATCCCTAAATATATTATGGGGCTAGGATTGAATTATCGATACTATATCCGCCATCATCAAAGGTTTGCGGGTGTGGAAACTGTTTTTTATGCAGTGTGAGATTCAATAATAAAGTCACTTAATAGCGTCTGATCAGGCGCTATTTTTATTTCGAAAATAAAGGAGTACGAACGAGGTATACATAGGCATGTAAAGGCGAGATAGCTGGTTTTTGGAGGAGGGAGGACATTTGACTAGAAGTATCTGCCATGCTAAAATATGATATGAATAGGGAATAAATACGGGGGATATATCTTTGAGATATGGTAAAATATCTTTACTGACAGATCAGGTGGATCACATTAACTACGGAGATGTCGTACAGGATTTTGCGTGTGAATATTTATTAAGTTTAATAGGCATCCAACAAGAAGAAATGATTGAAATACCGATTGCGCAGTCTGCATCTTATGATGGCGAGTATGTGATCGTTCCGATTTATAATGCAATGCTAGATGGATACTATTCCGGGGAGCATCGGTTTTCCGAAAGGATTATCCCGGTGTTTTTAGGTTTTACCACCGATCTTGCTTGTCTGCCCAATGAGATGTGCGCTTATTTGAAAAGATACGAACCCATTGGGTGTAGGGATGAATATACGTTTCGTTTGTTAAGGCGATACGGTATTTACGCATATATGGGCGGTTGTATTACAACGATTCTCCCTTCGCGTGACCATACGCCTGAAAAACCAAGCGTTTTTCTGGTGGATGTACCAAGAGAGCTGATCCCTCATATCCCGCAACAGTATCATTCAGTGACGAAGGAAATCACACAAACGGCAACGTTTCCTATGACGCAGGATACGCAAGAGCAACGTCGGAAGATCAGGGAAGCCGCGCGAGCATTCTATCAAAAGTATCACGATGAAGCGACGCTGGTTGTTACTTCAAAACTACATTCCGCACTTCCGTGTTTGGCAATGGGCATTCCGCTGATTTTGGCGAGAGACGAGATGTGGAAGACGTTCACCTTTGTGGACGCATATACAAATATTTATTTAGAAGAGGAATTTGGGAAGATTAATTGGAACCCGGAACCGATAGCGTGGGATAAAATCCGTGAGCAGAGTCTGCAGGTGTTTAAAAAACGATTATTAGAAGCGCAGGAACGGTTTGGCACAATTTGTGACCTTAGTTTTTTTTATGAAACAAGAAACAAGAAGTATACTGCGAGCGACTTTGAAGAACGTATCGAGAGTTTAGTAGCTTGCATCAGGCAAAACAAATCACAAGATTTTAAGTACATTATTTGGGGCGCGGGAGTACGTGGACATATGGTGTATGCTCGTTTGAAAAACGAGTTTCCCCAAGCTTCATTTTTGACATATGTAGACGGATTAAAGCAAGGGAAGTTGGATGATGTCGAAATTAAAGGCATCGATGAAATTGAGCGACATCAGGATGCATATATTATTATATGTAATAATACCGGCGAACAAGAAGCGGTAGAAAAAATGGAGAAAATGGGAAAAGAATATAAAAAAGATTATTTTTCTACGAATAAAAAGAAAGACATGGGCAGTATATGAAAGCTAAGATACAGGCGAAGATGGATTTATCCAACAGGACGCGTTTGGAGACGGTTATTCCGTTGAAAACACCCTATACGATTACAATCGAACCGACCAATCTTTGTAATTTAAGATGTGTTTTTTGCTACCAGCATAATAAGACCGCGATGAAAGAAGCCGAGTTGCAGATGGGATACATGGATTTCGATTTGTATAAAAAGACGATTGATGGGATGAAAAACTTTCCTCAAAAAGTGAAGAAACTGAAATTTGGTGGTTTTGGAGAGCCCTTGCTGCATCCCGAGTTTCCCAAGATGATAGAATACGCGAAGAGGTGTGGAGTTGCGGAGAAGATTGATCTCTTTACAAACGGTCTGCTTTTGACGAAGCAAAAAAGCCTTGATTTGGTGAACGCAGGTTTGGATTGGATGAATGTTTCCGTCAACGGGATCAGTGCGGAAGATTATCAAAAAAATTGTAATGCTACAATAAATATGGAGCAATTTCTTTCGGAGTTGTCGTATTTATATGATAATCGCAAACAATTGTTTGTTTATGTAAAATTGGGAGACAATGGGTATACCGATCAGCAAAAGCAGCAATTTTATAATATGTTTGGCGATATATGCGACGAAATATATATTGAACCGATCGCGCAGAATGTGTGGGTCGATATTGATTCTCACTCTGAAAATAACGAAACGGACATTGCGGGGAATGCTGTAGCGTATCGACATGTTTGCACAATGATTTTTACAAGTCTTATTTTAACCAGCAACGGACAAGCGGTGGCATGTTGCGCTGATTGGAAGAAAAAATATGTGATTGGAGATGTAAGGGAGCAGAGTATACAAGAAATATGGAATGGTGAGCCGCTGAGAAAGCTTAGAGTGATCAATCTTTTGAAGCAAAGAAATCAATATGATCTTTGTAAAGACTGTAACATCCCGATGGTATTCACGCCGGATGATGTGGATGCGTATGCGGAAGAACTGCTTAAGAAATTCGAGGTGCAAAATTGAAAGTATTAGTCACAGGTGCCGATGGGTTCATTGGAAGCCACTTAACGCAGCAGCTTTTATATGCAGGGCATGAAGTAACAGCCTTCGTATATTATAATTCTTTTAATTCTTATGGCTGGGTGGATACCTTTTCAAAAGAAGAGTTGTCACAGATCAATGTGATTGCCGGGGATATACGTGATCCGTATTTTGTGAAGCATTCCATGAAAGATATGGACTGTGTATTTCATTTAGCGGCGCTCATTGCAATCCCGTTCAGTTACACTGCGCCGGATGCTTATGTTGATACGAACATAAAGGGAACGCTTAATATTTTAAATGCCGCAAGAGAGTTGGAGACAAAAAGGATATTGGTAACTTCGACTTCCGAAGTTTACGGAACGGCACAGTTTGTTCCGATCACTGAGCAACATCCATTTCAGGGACAATCGCCTTATTCTGCGTCAAAAATTGGCGCGGATAGAATGGCGGAAGCATATTATAGAAGTTTTGATATACCGGTCACGATTGTACGGCCATTTAACACTTACGGACCGAGGCAGTCCGCGCGAGCGGTCATACCAACTATTATTTCGCAGTTGCTTGCAGGCAAAACCGAGATCAAGTTAGGGGCGCTGACACCGACGCGGGATTTTGTTTTTGTCAAGGACACCGCACAAGGTTTCATGGAGCTTGCAGCATGTGATGCGGCAATCGGTAAAGAAGTGAATATTGCGACCGGGTATGAAATATCGATCGGCGAGTTGGCGCGCGAAATGATTACGCAAATTAATCCATCTGCGGAAATTGTGTGTGATGAACAAAGGTTAAGACCAAAGAACAGCGAAGTGGAAAGATTATTAGGCGACAATTCTTTGTTATATTCGCTTACTCAATTTAAGCCGGAGATAACGATCAGTCAAGGGATAGAGCAAACCATCGCATTTATCCGAGAGCATCAGGATCGATATAAGAGCGATATCTATAATGTGTGAGGTATGAAATGATCCCATTGTGTGTGCCAAATCTGGCGGAGAATGAAAAAAAATATTTGGATGAATGCGTGGATTCAACTTTTGTTTCAAGCGTGGGACCGTTTGTAGGACAGTTCGAACGCGAAATTGCAAAAGCTGCGGGAGTTCCTTATGCGATGGCAACTTCGGCGGGGACAACAGCCTTGCATATCGCGTTGGTGGCATGCGGCGTTAAAAGAGACGATTTGGTGATCATTCCGTCGTATACCTTTATTGCGACTGCGAATGCGGTTGCGCATTGTGGTGCGCAACCGCTTTTGGTAGACATGGAGCGATCTAGTTGGACGATGGATGTTTCTCTTTTGGAAGAGGAGCTTGGGAAAAATACAGAAATTAGAAATGAGCAGGTGATTTATTGCCCAACAGGGCAGCGGATTGCGGCAATAATGCCTGTGTATACGCTGGGTAATGTAGCGAAAATGGATATACTGAGTGGGCTTGCGCAGCAGTATGGTCTGCCGGTGATTGCAGACGCCGCAGCGGCAATCGGTGCGACCGATCGGGGCAGACCGATTGGAGAGCTGGCAACCGCCACTGTATTTTCGTTCAATGGGAATAAAACAATTACGAGCGGCGGCGGCGGAGCGGTGGTGAGCGCAGATCAGGCACTTTCAGAGCGAATCAGGCATTTGCTTTCTACTGCGCGAATTGGGACAGAATATACGCATGATATGGTTGGATATAATTATCGCATGACCAATATTGCAGCGGCTGTCGGTTTGGCGCAAATTGAACAGCTTGATAAATTTGTTGCCAAGAAAAGGGAAATTCGTTCATTTTATAATGATGCGTTCAAAGACTCCGAAAAATGCGAATTATTTCCAGATCAGGATGGTGAAAGTGTATGCTGGTTTTCCGGAATTTTGTTGGAAAGCGAGACGGCGGTGCGACACTTGTGTAAGGTGCTTGCTGCACATGAAATAGAAGCACGAACATTTTGGAAACCTATGCATTTGCAGCCGCCATATAAAGACTGTATGCGTACCGGCATGGATTGCTGCGAAAACCTTTGGAGCAGGGTGCTGACGCTGCCGTGTTCTACGGGCATTACATACGAGGAACTCGAGAAAGTTTGCGCTGCGGTAAAAGAAGGAATGAAAGTGTTATGAAAACAGAGCGAAGCAAATATGTGGTATCGCCGGAAATATCAGTACGAGAAGCAATACAGGCGATTGAAGCGAATGGGAAAAAGGCAGTTTTTGTGCTGGATGACGATAGCATTTTACTGGGATTATTTTCGGATGGCGATATGCGGAAATATATTCTAAAGGGTGGCGATCTTAGTGCGCCTGTAAAGAATGCCATGAATCAGCATCCGATTGTATATCGCGATAGAGATATTATGCTGCAGGAGATGAAATATGAGCGCAGGGTGGTTTTTCCATTGGTTGACGAACAAAACCACTTGGTGGACGCGGTTTTTTGGAATGATTTTGAGAAAAAAACAGTCTCCAGGTCGCTATCGGAAATACCGCTTGTGATTATGGCCGGGGGGAAAGGGACAAGACTGAAACCGTACACGAATATTTTGCCGAAGGCGCTGGTCCCGATTGGAGATGTTACGATTACAGAGCGTATTATCAACCAATTTCTTAATTATGGGTGCAAAAATGTTTCCATTATACTGAATCATAAAAAAAATATGATCAAAGCATATTTTAATGAAGTTGAGAAGGTTTATGATATGCACTATGTGGAGGAAGAAGAACCGCTTGGAACCGGCGGCGGGATCGGATTGCTTCGTGACAGTATGGAAGGGAGTTTTTTTGTATCAAATTGTGATATTTTGGTGGATACGGATTATGGTTATTTATATAACTATCATAAAGAAAAAGGGAATAAGATTACCGTTGTATGTGCGATGAAAAATGTGATAATGCCCTATGGTATTATGGTGCTTGATGAAAATGAATGTATCAAAGACATTGCCGAAAAACCAACACAATCGTTTTTGACCAACACAGGTTTTTATTTGTTGGAACCGGACGTTTTTTCATATATTGAAGAAAATGAGAAAATTGATATTACAGGCGTTATTTTGCGAATGTCGCGCGCGGGTGAAAAGGTGGGGGTTTATCCTGTTTCGGAAAAATGCTGGATGGATATGGGACAGATCGGTGAGATGGAGCGTATGTTAAAAGAGTTAGGGGAACTATGAAACAAGGAATTATTGTGTTTGGATGTGGGGATCACGCAAAAAGTGTGATTGACTGTATAAAGACGCAGAACATGTATGATATTGCCGCGATTGTGGGAAGTGATGAAGACGTTGGGCGAACAGTATGTGGGATGGAAATATGTTATACAGACGACGATTTGAGCACGCTTTTTGATCAGGGAATCCGTAAAGCTTTTGTAGCAATTGGAAGTATTGAGTGTGCTCCTGTTCGTAAGAAAGTTTGGAACAAAGCGAAGCAAGAAGGATTTTCCTTTGTGAATATTATCGATAAAAGCGCGATTGTTTCTTCAAGTGTACTTTTAGGAGAAGGAATATTGATCGGAAAGGGTTGTGTGGTCAATGCGGATGCGGAGATTGGCAATATGGCAATCCTGAATTCCGGAAGTGTTGTGGAGCATGATTGTAAAATTGGTTGTTTTACACATATTGCGCCGGGAGCGGTATTGTGTGGCCGTGTAGAGATAGGGAATGGGACGTTTATTGGTGCAAATTCAACAATAGCACATTGTATCAGGGTTGGGAATGATTCTTTGATTGGTGCAGGAAGCGTTGTAATCAAGAATATTGGAGACCATAAAAGGGCATATGGAAATCCATGCAGGGAGACAGGCATATATTGAAGACGTATATGATTGCCGAAGCGGGCGTAAACCATAACGGTGATATAAGAATTGCTAAAAAAATGATTGAAGCTGCGAAACAATCGGGAGCGTCTTGTGTTAAGTTTCAAAGTTTTACAGCTGATGAACTTGTAGCAGAAAAGGCTCAAAAAGCAAAGTATCAAATAAGGAACTGTTCTGATAAAGATGAAAGCCAATACCAAATGTTGAAGCAGTATGAAATGACTTATGAAATGCATTTGGAATTATTGGAATACTGTAAGTTGAACGAAATCGACTTTTTATCGACAGCATTTGGAATGCAGAGCATTGCATTGCTTGAGCGACTTAACTTGCCTAAATGGAAAATTCCTTCGGGGGAAATTACCAACTATCCGTATTTAAGGCGCATCGGAAGGAGTACAAAACCGATATTGCTTTCGACGGGAATGTGTTTTTTAGAGGAGATTGATCAGGCGATTGCGGTGCTGGAGGCAGACGGGAAAAAGGATATTACGTTGTTGCATTGTAATACGCAATACCCTACACCTCCGGAGGATGTGAACTTAAGCGCGATGCTGACGCTAAGGAAAAAGTTTGGTCGTGCGGTGGGCTACTCTGATCATAGCGCGGGCATGGAAGCGGCTATAGCCGCTGTTGCGCTGGGAGCGAGCGTTGTTGAAAAACACTTTACTTTGGATCGCAATATGGCAGGACCGGATCATCAAGCGAGCGTAGAACCCAAAGAGTTGGAGCAATTGGTATGTGCGATCCGACGAGTGGAAGCGGAACTTGGTGACGGCGAAAAGCGTGTGACGGACTCAGAGCGAGAGAATATTGATGTTGTGCGTAAAAGCATTGTTGCCGCGTGTGATATAAAGAAAGGCGAAGCTTTTTCAGAAGAAAACCTTACGACAAAACGACCGGGGAGCGGGGTCTCGCCGATGATGTGGAATGATGTTTTAGGAAGAACGGCAATACGCGATTTTAGAGAAGATGAGTTGATTGAGATATGAAAAAAATTTGTGTGGTCACAGGAACGCGGGCAGAGTATGGTTTGTTGCAAAAACTGATCAAGATGATCGATGAAGATTCGACGCTGGCATTGCAGCTTGTGGCGACGGGGATGCATCTATCGCCAGAGTTCGGACTCACTTATCGTGAAATAGAAGAAGATGGTTTTTCTATTACGGAAAAAGTGGAAGTATTGTTAAGCTCTGATACTGAAGTTGGCATATGTAAGTCGATTGGCTTGGGTGTCGGTGCCTTTGGAGAGGTATTTGCCCGCTTGCAGCCTGATTTGCTTTTGATTTTAGGAGATCGATTCGAGATATTGTCGGCGGCGATTGCGGGAATGATCCATCGGATTCCGATTGCGCATATACATGGCGGCGAACTGACGCAAGGAGTGATAGACGACCCGATGAGGCATGCCATCACGAAAATGAGTTTTTTGCATTTTACCAGTACAGAAGAGTATCGGCGCAGGGTTGTTCAGTTAGGTGAGAATCCGAGCAGGGTGTTTTATGTGGGAGCGTTGGGTGTTGAGGCGGCGTTGTGCACACCGTTGCTTAGTCAAGATGAATTGGAAAAACAAATGGGATTTCATTTTGATCAATGTACGGCAATGGTTACGCTGCACCCGGTGACTTTGGAAGATCATACAGCGCAAAGCGCAGTTGAGCAAATGTTGGCGGCGATAGACGACTGTCATGACATGAAATTTATTTTTACAAAAGCGAACGCTGACACAAATGGAAGAATCATCAATGAAATTTTGGAAAAATATGCGGCGGAGCATCCGAAGAAGGCGGCAATATATACATCTTTAGGAAGAATCCGCTATTTGAGCGCGTTGCGTTATTGCGATATGGTAATTGGAAACTCATCGAGCGGTATATTAGAAGCACCATCTTTCGGGATTCCGACGATCAATATTGGCGAAAGACAAAAGGGAAGAGTTACTGGGCAAAGCGTCATCCAATGTGGTACACAAAAAGAGGATATTTATGCCGCGATCGCATTTGCAAAATCAGCTGAGATGCAGGAACGATTGAAGGACAGTAATAACCCATATGACAAACCGGGTACGTCCCGGTCTGTTTTAAAAGAAATCAAGAAATATTTGATGTCAGGAGAAAGCGGAACGCAAAAAGTGTTTTATGATATTGATATGGGAGCATACCTAATGTGAGCGTGCGCTTTATATGCAGTGGAGAGCAAATCAAGGTGCGGAAGAAGGAAAGCTTGCGAGGCTTGGCGGTTTTGAGAGGTTCTGGGTGTAACGTGGAATATGCGGAAGTAAAAAGTGAGAATTAGCTTTATATGTGCGTTTTGATGTTTTGCAGGCAAGGATTATATAAGAGGATTGCGATAGATACGTGAATAAATTAGGGATTATAAGGCGCGGCTTCGCAAAAAATTTATCACTGAATGTATTGGCTGTTGTGATCATGAACCTTGTGATCCAGTTTGTTGTATACCCATATTTGAATAAGGTTTTAGGCGAGGATCAATTTGGCGTTGTTTTGTATCTGATGTCTATTGTGGCGATCTTGGCGGGGTCGCTTGGCGGGGCGATCAATAATGTACGTTTGGTGACAAAGCCAAAATATGAAAGCAAAAACGGGGACTATAACTCTATTCTTTTGATATTTTGTGTCGTATCATGTGTGGGGGCGTTGATCGCTCTTAACGTGCTGAACCAACTGACACTCGTGAATGCGCTGTTTTTTTGTTTATTGATGATATTGACGCTGATGCGTTATTATTCGGATGTTGCCTTTCGTATTAATCTAAATTTTAAAATGTATTTTTTGTTCTACCTTATGGTCTCGGCGGGGTATCTTTTAGGAGTTGCTTTGTTTGAGGGCATTGCAATTTGGTACATTGTGCTGATCCCGGGAGAGCTTTTGGCGATTTTGTTTGTGGTCTGGAAGGGGAGTATCTATCGCCAGCCTTTCGCATATTCGGAAAATCGGAAAAGGGTATGGAAGGATATTTGTATTGTCGCGCTTTCTTATTTAATCAGCAATTTTTTCTTGAACATGGATCGAATCGTTCTATTAAATGTGTTAGGCGGAGACGCAGTAACAACATTTTACACAGCTTCTGTGCTGGGAAAGACGCTTGCGTTGCTGATTGGACCATTGACGGGAGTGCTGGTATCGTACCTTGCGAATTATCAGGGGGAATTAGGAAAGAAGTCTTATCGGAAGGCAACGGTATTGACGATAGTTCTTTCGGCAATCGCTTTTTTTGTCTGCGTTCTCGTGTCTCCGTGGCTGATCCAACTGCTTTATCCCAATGTGTATGAGCAGGCGAAAGGGTTGATTGTCGTGGGTACGCTCGGGCAGGTGGTGTTTTTTGCATCCAGCCTTCTCTTGGCGATCATATTGCGGTTTTATCATGCGAAGCATCAGTTTACGATACAGGCTGTTTATGGTATACTGTATGTTCTGTTGGCGATTCCCGCAACATGGTTCTTTGGTTTGTATGGTTTTGCTTATGCGACATTGGCAGCGAATGTGCTGAGACTTGGCATGGTCGTGATGGTAGGAATGAAAAATGCATCTGTTTCGGCAGTTTTACAATGATGGTGTTTGAGAGGAGTGTATGATATATGGACAATGTATTGGAAAAGCCTTTTTGGGGAAAATTATATCGTTTTTTCCATCAGCATACATTGCTTTGCCTTACGATCCTTTTGGCGATACTGTCTTTTGTTATTTACCGTGATTTTTTATTGGGCATCAAATATTATATTCCGATGCAGGATATTGGGAGCGATGCGTATTATCAGTCCTACGCGGGGGTCAATTTTATTTCAGATTACATCCGGACGGACGGCTTGCCAACATGGGGGTTTAATTATGGGCTCGGGCAAAGCGTTTATCCGGTATTAGGTGACCCATTCCGGCTTGTGGTCGTTTTGCTTGGTGAGGAAGCGATTCCCTACATGACGGGACTGATGCAATTTTTAAAACCGATTGCGGCAGGTCTGTTTTTTTATTTGTATCTTTATAAGGTTATTAAATCTAAAAAGGCTGCGTTTATTTTTGCCGTGATGTATGCGTTTTGTGGGGCAATGATTATACGCGGCTCTTGGGTGCGGTTTTCAAGTGAAGTTGTATGGATTGCTTTTCTATTATGGGCTGTGGAATCATATTTGCTGGATGGAAACTGGAAGTTACTTCCGATAGCGGTTGCGTTGCTGGGGATTTCATTGCCGGCGTATAGCACGTTATTATATATTGTGTTGTTCTTCGTTTATTTCTTGATCCGGCTTTACTCAGAAAAAGGATCGTTGGAAAAGAAAACAGGAAAAACTATAGTTCAGTATATCGGTTTATATGCCTTAGGAATTGCGATCGCAGCGATGATAGTGATTCCCAGTATTTATAGCTCTTTCAACGGAGCGCGAGTATCAGGGGACTTGGCCCCCGCAAGCACGCAAATTACGAATACGGTGCAGCCTGTTATCAATGGCGATATCGGTTTTACAACCTATTTTATGACGCTGGGCATGGACGCTTTGGGTACAGGATACGCATATACAGGGTATAGCTTATACATGGAAGGTCCCCTGTTTTATTGTGGGATACTAGCGGTTTTATTATTGCCACAGGCGTTTTTGATTGCAAACAAACGAAAAAGAAATGGGATGCTGATACTCTATGCTATTTGCCTGATGTACATCTTTTTCCCGATGGTAAGATATGCCGCGGGAGGATTTATTACTCATAATTACAGAGATTCGTCGTTTTTTATTGTTGTTATCATGCTATATGTTTCCGCCAATGTGTTTGCAGAGGTAATAGCACCTCGTAAAATGAACTTACCGCTTTTTGGTGGGACAGTCGGCATCATTGTCGGTCTTGGTGTAATCGGTGTTCTGCGTGCGGACATCTATCGGTTTACATTTAACTATGTGGTCTTATTGTGCATGGCGATCTTTGTTGTATTATACAGCGTTTTGTTATTGTTGCATCAAAAGAAGCAATGGAGGTTTCTTTTGATCGGGATAGCGGCGGTAGTCTGTGTAGAAGCGTGCCTTTTCGCGAATTTTAGCATCAATGGAGCAGATAGGGACTATATGACGCCAAGCGTGACGCAAAGCGGACGAGACTTTTTTACAGGCGAAGAGAAGGCAATTGCAGCGATAAAGGAGGAAGATCCTGATTTTTACCGTATGGAAATGGACTTTCAACGTTGGCTGATCAGTGATCCTCTTTACAACAATTATTATGGATTGCGCACTTATAGCATGATGCCGAAATCGACAGTGGCTTTCCTGAATGTTATGAAAACGGGTCTGCTTGTAGAAAAAGAAGAAGGGAAGAGACCTCCCAATGTAAATATTTCGCGCGGATTTGTGGAACGGGGAACACTGACTACTTTTCTGGGTATGAGATATATCCTTTCGTATG
Source organism: uncultured Christensenella sp. (assembly GCA_964494645.1). Taxonomy (GTDB): domain Bacteria; phylum Bacillota; class Clostridia; order Christensenellales; family Christensenellaceae; genus Christensenella. Next base: position 84,848 of record CAZBSH010000001.1, read on the forward strand.
ACTCGCAGGCATGGTTTCCGGGATACGAGTTGGTTGGCGAGAAAAATGGCTTTTATATTTACAAAAATCAAAATGCATTATCGGTTGGAAATGTTTTCGATCATTATATGGTTAAGGAAGATTTCCTAACGTTGGATTCGTTGGAAAAGGATGTCGCTTTGACACAGGCGTGCATTGTGGACGATGAGCGACAGATATTGAATGGGATGACCAGAATGTATCCCGACGATATCAGTAAGCAATTTATAAAGCTTCGACCCGGGAAGGGCGGTGTAACTGCCGATTGTGCGGGAATGAATATATTGTCAGGAAATCCTGCGGAAGATATAGTTTTTGAAATAGAGCCGGATACGCAGCAAGCATATATCGATTTGCAATTTACAGAGCCTGTTAATGTGGCAGGCGTATCGTTTCTTATTAACAGTGAAACGCAAACAGAGGATGCCCGTATCTCTATCAATTCAAGCCTGCATACCGTGGATGAGACCCGCGGTATATCATATGCGATCTATGACACGTACCAGAATATAGTGGTTTCTGTGATGGAGAATGATGTAACGACATTGCGTATTGGGTTGGGAAATACCGTTGGAGAATATGAGATAGAAAATATTTCGGTAATTGCGTCGACGAAGAAAATGAGGGATACTGATTACGATAAAGCTTTGCAGAAGTTACAAGAAACGGGTCTGCAGGTGAGCGAACATTCTCAGAAAAAAATCAAAGGAAAGATAGATGTAAAACAAGACGGTATGCTGGTTCTGTCAATTCCTTATGACAGCGGTTGGAGGATAAAAGTCGATGGGCAACCACAGCCGACAGAAATCGTAGATGTGGGGCTAACAGGCATTCGCTTGGGTTCAGGATATCATGACATAGAAGCGGAGTATGTGCAGCCGGGGTTGTATCCAAGCATAGCAATCAGTTTGCTGGGTATTGGTATATATGTTATCCTGTTACTGTACGAAAAAATGAAAAAGAGCAAGTTATCATAACACTTTTAGGAGGGATTATCATTGAAAAAAATAGTTGTATTATTGTTAACATTTTTTTGCTTTGGTGTCGTACTGGCGGGGTGTGCGTCTACTGCGAATCATACTGAGACAGTAAATGTGTCGCCGGAAGCATCTGTGAAGGCATCAGATATGATATCGGAAGAGGTAATGCCGGAACTGGTGATCGACGACGAAACGAAGAAGAAGATTGAACAGACAGAGGTAAAGGATGCCAGCGTTTATTTTGACTGGACAATTACGGAATGGGAAGCGGCGGATGACGCTGAGCGCGAAACCTGCGTTTTGACATATATTGCTATGAAAAATGAAACAGCAACGAACGCAGAGCAACAGACACAGAACATAAGTGACATGAAAAATGAGCTGGAGACATTGTTAAAAGAAAACCCGGGTAAGTCGGTAAAAGAATTGGTAGAATCAGAATAGAAAAAGATAAAAAATAAACTCTCCGGGAATGGAGAGTTTATTTTTTATACAAAGGGAATTAAGAATTCTTGGGTTGATAAGGCGTATCTTTGGAAAAGGTTACGTGGCTTGTTTCATAGTTTCCGCCTTCGATACTAAAGTATACGCTGGTGACACCTTCTATATTACCCGTGTATCCGTTATATATGGCATCTAAAAGCGCAACATCGCCGGCAGAACCAAAAGGAGCAGATTGAATATTTTTGTTGAAATCAATATATACACTATCTCCTTTTAATACAATAGATTTTGGCTGTATCGGTGTCTGAGACAATGGTTGCTCAAAAAATTGTTGCGCGATCAACTCCATTACACGCTGCAGTTGAGAATCGCCACCCACCTCCACGCTTTCTTTTTTGAAGGTATCGCTTGGAACATCATAATATTCAAATTCAATTCGATTATCTTGATACTGTACTGTGTCATTGCCAGACAAACTCGACGCATCCGCAGAAGGGGAAGGCGTTGAAGCGGCTTGGCTGTTTTCAGGCGTTGCAGAGGCAGAGGCGATTGCCGGATCATCGGGAACGGCAGAAGTAACCGCTGCGGGTACGGACGGAACAGACCAATAACGAACCAACAGCGTTATGCAAACAGCGGCGATCGCCACAAGGCACAGTATAATAATAAGTTTTTTTTTATTCATAATTGTTCCTTTTTAGTCTAATAATTTAATAGATTGATCACCATATCTGAAAGTGAATAACCGTAATTGGGATCCGAGGCCCACTTGCCGCCCAACATTTCAACATAGGGGGCGGAACCACGTCCGTATTTATTGATCGCATTATCCCAACGGGGATCGTAAGGCTGACCATTGCCATTCAACTGATTGAGTGCATCGGTTGAGGCATAACACTTTAGATGCTGGATTTGCCCAAGGATGCCGGCCCTTACTCCGGCTTCGCCCGGACCGTAAGCATTACGGAAATCAAAGCCTTGTGCGCCGCCGTCCAGTGCGCCTAGACCGGCGAAATTATATTGCATTTTTCCGACTTGTCCACCATATCGCAACCAGCCGGTCTCTTTCATCGCTTGTGCAAACGCAACTTCGGTGCGTACGCCTTCAGCGGCAGCGGCTTCAATGTAGAGCGCACAAAAGCGATTAAGATCAACGCCCTCCGCGACATATTCCGCAGGGTAGGTAGAAGCGCCGACCTTGCTTGTATAGTAGCGCACCAACTGATCGGCAGTGGTGGAAGAGGCTCCCATAATTGGCATGGATACAATTTGAACATCCAGTGTTTTTAGCACAGATGAATTGCCGGCATTGTCATAGCCATAAGCATGGATATGATAGATTCCGTTGTCTCCGTTATGGTTTGCGATATTGATTGCAACAGACCACTTACCGCTACCCTGATCAATGCCATCATACCATCTGAGGTCATCTTGACCGTTTTTATCACTCCAAACAGCGAAACGTACATTTTTGACACCGCTCTCATAACCTTGAGAGCCGGCAACGATATCAGTTACACCGTTGGCAGTTACCGTGAAGCCGGAGCCGACCACAGGGGAGGCCGAGGAGACGAGGGAAGCGCAGGTTGGCGCAACCGTGTCACCGGATACGAAGATTTTTGTAGAAAACAGTCGTGCCCGATTCCCGGCGTTGTCTGTTGCGTATAGTTCTATATTATAAACTCCCGTCGTTTTACCGTGATTTCGATAGTCGATCAATGCCGCATAGCGCATACCGCCCATCGAAGTCGCATCGTACCATTTCAAATTAGAGGAACCTTCCTTATCACTCCAAACAGCGAATTGGACGTTTTTGACACCGCTCATATTATCGGTGATATCTGCAAAGGGTTCAATGACATATGCGGGAGAAGCATTTTTGAAATCCATACCTATAAAGGTAGGCGCTTGAAAATCACCGGTCATATTGAGCACCAGCTGGCTGCAAAGTGCAGAGTTGCCCGCATTGTCATAGGTGTAGACATGGATATTATACTTTCCGCTGTCGTTTTTATGTTTGGTGATACTGTCCGTCATCCGCCAGGTTCCATTGCCCTGATTTGTTCCATCGATCCAAGTAAGATCATCTTGTCCGTTGACCTCGCTCCAAACGGCAAAACGAACATTTTTGACGCCGCTTTCATAGCCTTGAGAACCGGCGACAATATCGGTGACACCCGTAATGGTGACGCCAAAATCTTTGCCGGAGACGGTTGTGGCATCGGGCGTTGCGCTTTGTATAGTGGGGGCGGATTTGTCCCCGGTTACCTTTAAAGTGGCAGTCTGAAGGCAAGCACGATTTCCGGCTTTATCTTCTCCATAGACATGGACATTATAGACCCCTGTCTGCATTTTATGATTTTTATAATCAATTTCTATTGCATAGGTTGATCCACCGGTATTTGGAACATTGTACCAAGTAAGATCATCTTGCCCGTTTTGATCACACCAAACAGCAAATTGAACATTTTTAACGCCGCTCATATTGTCTGTTACATCTGCACTCGCGGTAAATTTATAAGCGGTAGAGGCGGGAAGATTCAGTTTGTTGCATACCGGGGCCTTAAAATCGTTCGTGACAGTCAACGTGACTTCACTACGCATCGCTGAATTGCCCGCGTTATCATAGGTGTAGACCTGCACGGTATATTTTCCGCTGTCGTTGTTATGCTTTGAGACAGAGTCAGTCATGCGCCAAGTTCCGTTTCCTTGATTGACGCCATCGATCCAAAGGGTCTTTGCTTGACCGGTTGTATCGTTCCAGACGGCAAAACGAACGTTCTTGACGCCACTTTCGTATCCTTCAAAACCGGGTTGTATGTCTGTGACACCTGTTACAGACACACCGAAATCGCGACCCGAGACAATAGCGGAATCGGGCGATGCATTTGCAATGGTCGGTGCCTCTTTATCTCCGATCACATTGATTGTAGCTGTGTCATAACAAGTTCCGTTTCCGTTGTTATCATATGCATATAGATGGATATGGTAGAGACCCGTGTCGCGCTTGTGCTGCAAATAAGAGGTAGAAAACTGCCATTTGTTATTCCCGATATTTTTTGCCTCATACCATTTGATGTCGTCCTGTCCGTTCTTATCACTCCAGACGGCAAAGCGAACGCTTTTGATGCCACTCTCATTATCTACAAAGCCGGCGGTGCCGTTAAACGCATAGGACGTACTCCCACCATTCGGAGACACGGCAAGCTTATCCGTATATTGGGGCGGAGTAGTATCATTATAGACAGTCACGGTTTTTGTTAATACAAGTCCTTGATTTCCCGCATTGTCAGTAGCGTAAACATGGACATTGTAAAGACCGTATTCGTTTTTGTGGTCAGCGATGTTCACGGACGTGAACCAACCACCTGATCCTGCGTCAATTCCATCATACCATTTGAGATCATCTTGACCATTTTTGTCGCTCCAAACGGCAAAACGAACGCTCTTGACACCGCTGCCGGTATCTGCTACGCCTTTTGCCGCAGCGGAAAAGCCTTTAATATGGATAGCGCTTTCAAAAGATTTGGCGGTAGGCGGTGTGATATCTTTGCGTACTTCCATGGTTTTGGTGTAAAGCAGCGCCTGGTTTCCGGCTTTATCATAGGCATATACATGAACATTATAAATGCCCATTTCGTTTTTATGGTTGGCAATATTCACAGTGGTAAACCAACCGCCGGCACCCTCGTTGATTCCATCGTACCATTTGAGATCATCTTGTCCGTTATTTTGCGTCCAAACAGCGAAACGAACATTTTTGACACCACTTTCCGTATCGTTTACCCCTTTTGCCGCGACAGAAAAGCTCGCCGCATCCGTTGGATTTGCGGTGCTTTCAAAACGTGTCGCAGTGGGTGGGGTTGAATCTTTACGTACATCCATTGTTTTTGTGTATAAAAGTGCCTGATTGCCTTGATGATCGTAAGCATATACATGGATGTTATAGATGCCTAACTCGTTATTATGGTTAGCAATATTCACAGTGGTAAACCAACCGCCCGCACCCTCGTTGATTCCATCGTACCATTTGAGATCATCTTGTCCGTTATTTTGCGTCCAAACAGCGAAACGAACATTTTTCACACCGCTTTGCGTATCGGTGACCCCCTTTGCTGCGACGGAAAAAGAACGACTGTCGTAACAAGGATTTGAAGTGCTCTCAAAACGTGTGGCGGTAGGTGGCGTTGTATCTGCAAGCAGCGTGGTCGTGGTTTGACCAACCAGCTTGCGATTGCCGGAGTTGTCCGTCGCATAAACATGGATATGATAGATCCCCGGATCATTATTATGGTCGTTTAACGCAGAAAAATACATCTTGTATATGTCATTACCCTGTGGCACGCCGGAGTACCACTTGAGGTCATCTTGCCCATTTTTATCACTCCATACTGCAAACTGTACACTTTGTACCCCGCTACCACTATCTGTAATTTTTGTGGTGATTTCAAAAGCGGGGGTATAGGTTGGAGATTGTGAGGTAGAGATGCTTTCTAAAACAGGAGGAAATTTATCGCTGGGGTATTTTGCCGCATATTGATCTACTGCGTTCGCTATACGGTTTGCAAGCTCAGCCTGATTGTTGGCGTTACGTATGTTTGAAAACTCAGTGGGATTGGTCATAAAACCAGATTCGACTAAAATAGTCGGGACAGAAGAATAAGTCACCAAAGAATTGACGCTGGAGACAGTTTCAATATCACGTGGCGCAAAACGTCGTTGCATATAAAAACCACCGCTTGTAAATTGATTGTCCACCATGTGTGCAAAATCACACGCTTTATCTACAGATTGTTGTGCTTTGTTATAGGTGCCGCCCAAACGGGAAGAATAATAAAGCTCATAGCCCTTTGCGGAAGAACCTGTTGTACTGTTATGATGCAAGGTAATTGCCAAGTCAGGAACAACGGTATAGGATGGATTCATGATCCATGGCGTATTGGTGGCAGGTAATAATTCGGTACCAAATTCATATTGTTTTGTACTGTCTGCCGGAAGGGATTGAATGACTGCAGGCGTATTCGGGTATTGCGTCATTTTGTTTGTAATATACACCTTGTATCCGCGAGAGGAAAGAGCCTCATATAACTTCTGCGCAGTTTGTTCGTTTAATGTTGACTCTTTGACATTGTTAACAGTTGCGCCGGAACCAATGCTGCTTGGTCCATGACCGGGGTTGATAACAACAACAAAGGGACTGGCGGCTTGACTTGTAGATCCTATACTAAGCATAAAAATTAATAAAACAATAGCTATTGGGATTATAAGGAAGAACATATGTTTTTTAGAAATATGCTGCATTTGATTACCTCGAATACTAAAATCTTTCTACCATAATAATATAAAATAGAGTAAAAAGCAATTATATATAAAATAAATATTAAGGAAATATTAAAAAAGTGTAAGATATTTCGGAGGGAAGGGGCGATAAGGGAAGGAGACGTTTTTATACCGATAAAAAAAGGGTGACATTGCAAAAAGTACGCAGTAATGGTAAAATAATAAATCAATCATATTGTTGAGGAGAGCTCGATGAAAAGAGTCAAGAGTATTATTTGTACTGTTCTATGTGTTTTGTTTGTGATTTCCGCTGTTGGATGCACAGGACAAAGCGCGCATATTGGAAAAAAAGAAGATTTTATTAAGGCGGCATGGTATTTTGGAGAAGATTGGCCTTTGAATTTTTGGAATAGCGAATGGGATCGTATGGATGAAGATCTCAAAACGATCGCTGAAGATGGATTTAATACGGTTATGCTGGTTGTTCCGTGGGGGGAGTTTCAAACGGGAATAGAGCCGATTCGGTATAATGAAAAAGCAATGCAGCGGCTTGATCAAATCATTCAAAAATGTGATGAATTTGATTTGGATGTTATTTTAAGAATTGGTTATTATTGGGATTTTGATCCGGATGATCAATATCCCTTATTGGAACGATACGATGGTTTGATCAGTAATCCGGGGCTCTTTTTGCCCGCATGGGAAGATTATGTAAAAACAATGAAAAAGGTGGACGAGAAATACAATAATGTCATTGGAAGCTTGATTTGTTGGGAGGACTTCTGGAAGGTTTACTATAAGTATTCAGGGATATCGACCGGCATGGAGGAGAATCAAAAGACGGCGCAAATGATTGGTTATTCCGAATACTTGAAAGAACATTATACATTAGAAGAAATTTCCGCGTTTTACGGAGAAGATTTCAGTGACTACAGCGAGGTTTATTTGCCGCAAAGCAAAGATTATGCGATGTCCTTGTACAACGCTTTTTTTGATGATTTTCTAATCAACAGAGTTCTTATTCCTTCGCAGAAAATATACCCGGAGCTTTCGATGGAGGTTCGTACGGATGCGGATGTAATATACCAGCCGAACGGGGAGATGGATTGGTTTTTCCATACAGATACATTTACAGCGGGGAATGCGGAATATGTAGCTTCGATTTACGGAATACCAATGGGCTTTGAGAACAAAGGTGAGCGAGTGAGTGCGCAGGAGGCACTTGTACAGTTTGATTATATGATGAAACATATTAAAGAGGGAACACAAGGCAAGCCTTTATTTGTGGATCAATTTATTTTTGTGGATAATACGCCCGGATTTGAGCATAACGCACAAGTGAAAGAAGACGAACTTGATGATTTTCTGTTGGGAAGCGCGGACGTCCTTGTAAATGACACCTGTGGCTACGCCCTTTGGACTTATCGGGATTATAAGATGAACGATCTGTATAACTCTCAGTTTGCATTGCAGGATAAGGGATGGCAGATAACGGGCGACTACAGATTTGAACAAGTGGATGGGAACACAAAGCTTTATGTCGGCAAAGGAGCGCAGTTTGCGCAAGACAACGTGAGGTATGATATTTTTCCGCAAAAGGAGTATACGCTTAGTATTGATGTGGAGCCAATCAATGGTGCGGCAAAGTTGAGCGTATCGATTAATGGGAAAAATTATACGATAGATGTTGGACGAAAGGGAACGTATGAGCTATCTTTGGGGGAGTTGAGCGAAAAGGCGTTAAGTATACAGGTGGAAGATGGGCAGGCGTATATTGATAATGTCAATTTATATTATGCGGTTCAAGAAGGAGAAGTCTATAACGAAAACATGGATGCTTTGCCATTAGCCGATGATATGCGTGCGCTTAATGAACGGATAGACCAATTATTAATGGAAAAGGCCTCATGATGGAGGCATTAACGTATCAAAACAGCCCAACCGGAGGAAGGATCGATATGGTGGGTGTATTTTGTCAGATTGCTTTTTAGTAGAGAGTATGTTAAACTATCTGGGCAATATTGAGGGACGATAAGAGGTATTATGAAAGCAAAAAAAGAGCAAAGATCACAAACAAACGAAATCGTTAATGATATGCGCACAAACGGTAATTTAGTGCTGAAACTTGCAAAAAATGATATCAAATCAAGATATGCAGGTTCTTTTTTTGGCATGGTGTGGGCATTTGTACAGCCCTTGATGACGATGCTTGTATTTTGGTTTGTGTTTCAGGTTGGGTTTAAAAACCCGCCGGTTCAGGATGTGCCATTTATCTTGTGGTTTGCAGCAGCATATATTCCATGGATATTCTTTAATGATGGAGTGATATCTTCTTCTAATTGTTTGTATGAATATCATTATTTGGTCAAAATGATCAAATTCCCTATTGCAAACCTGCCGTTTATCAAGATACTTTCGTCCTTGTTTATTCATATATTTTTTATTGCTTTTCTGTTTATTCTTTATGGTTTATACGGATACACTTTTAGCCCTATGTGGTTGCAGGCGTTTTATTATACGGCGTGTTTGATGTTTTTGATGGTGGGTCTTTCGTGGATTGTATCTTCTGTTACAGTGTTCTTTAAAGATTTTGGACAGATTGTAAATATTATTTTGCAACTTGGATTTTGGGCAACACCTATTTTCTGGGCCCCTGCAAGCATGAATGCAAGTGTGGTGAATATATTACAGTATAATCCGTTGTATTATATTGTTGAGGGATACAGAGATTCGTTTATTACGGGTGTTGGATTTTGGGAAAAGGGAGCTATGAGTATCTATTTTTGGATTTTCTCGGCGGTAATTTTTGTGATAGGGATCTTCTTGTTCAAAAAATTAAAACCGCACTTTGCAGATATTATTTAACCATATAAGAGGAGTTTTTATGGGTGAACCTGTTGTAAAAATTGATAATTTAAGTAAGATATATAAATTGTATGATAAGCCGATCGATAGGCTTAAGGAATCGTTGAGCCTGACGAGGAAAAATTATCATAAAGATTTTTATGCCTTGAATGATATTTCATTCGAAATTGGAAAGGGAGAAATTGTAGGTATCATCGGAACAAATGGTTCAGGGAAATCTACATTGCTTAAAATACTCACGGGCGTACTAACCCCCAGCGGCGGGACTATTGATATCAAAGGTAAAATTGCAGCGCTTCTGGAACTGGGGGCTGGGTTTAACCCTGAATATTCCGGAATCGATAATATTTATCTAAATGGCATGGTCATGGGGTTTTCCCGGGCGGAGATGGATAAAAAAGTTGACGATATCATTGCGTTTGCGGATATTGGAGAATATATCAATCAACCTGTAAAATCTTACTCTAGCGGTATGTTTGCGCGTCTTGCTTTTGCGGTTTCTATCAATGTTGATCCTGATATATTGATTGTTGATGAAGCGTTGTCGGTGGGAGATGTGCGTTTTCAGCAAAAATGTTATCGAAAGATGGAGGAGTTCAGGCGTAATCGTACCGTTATTTTGGTCACACATGATTTGGGAGCAGTAACGAAGTTTTCACAGCGCGTTGTTTGGATTGAAAAGGGACGGTTAATGGATATTGGAGACCCTGTCACCATCGCAAAGCAATATCAGGCGTATTTGATGAATTCGCATGTGGAAAAGGGACAAGCGGCAGATTCGGGATCGGACGAGGAGAATACCGAAAAAGCGCAGCAGGTAAATCTGCATCCTATTACCGCGGATATGGAAAACTTTGGTGATAAAAAAGCGGAAATCACAGGAATTGGATTTCGGGATGCAGATACAGGTGAGGATTTAGAGTTTGTAATGCCCGGGCGGGACGTAACGGTTATGGTCGGGATAGAAAATCATGAACGGATTCCAAATGAAATTGTGGGTTTTTCTGTAAAAGATAGACTGGGCAATATGATTTTTCAGACGAATACCTACGTTCTGGGAGCGGAAGTTGATACGCAAAAAGGGAAACATGTATATGCGTTCTCATTTCGTATGCCTCTGTTAAACAGTGGCACTTATACCATCTCTCCTGCGGTAGCGGAAGGGTCGATGGAGGAACATATGCAGCACAACTGGGTTTTTGACGCTTATATTTTTAATGTAATTCGATTTGAAGCAGGCGAGCTACAAGGCTTTGTTCGATTAAGCGACGTGGCGGTGGATGTTATCTAGTATAAGGAGTATGTGTTATTTATGGATTTTACCGGAGAAAGGTTTATTCCGAGCATTTCGGGCGAAGAAATTGAAATTGAACATATGCAGAGGTACCATTTTGCGGCGTTGAGTGTAAAGGATAAAATCGTTCTTGACGCTGCTTGCGGAGAGGGTTATGGAAGTGCGCTTTTAGCAGAGCACGCGACCAAGGTATATGGAATCGATATTTCTGAGGACGCTGTGGAAAATGCGCGCGAGAAATATAAATCGGAGCGCTTGGATTTTCGATGCGCGAGCATTGAAGGTATTCCGCTTGAAGACAATAGTGTAGATTGTGTCGTATCGTTTGAAACAATAGAACATGTGGATGATAAGATACAGCATCGTTTTATGCAAGAAATTAAAAGGGTGTTGAAACCGGATGGTTTTCTGTTGATGTCGACACCCAATAAGCGGGTATATACAGACCTAGTAGCCCAGGAAAATTCATTTCATGTAAAAGAATTTTACATGCAGGAGTTTTTTGATTTCCTGCATTTGTATTTTAAGGAATATAAAATTTATTCTCAGTATTTTGAGGTTTGTTCGGTCATTGAAAACAATGGAGATATTAGCGCGACAAAAAACAGCTCTTTTGCACAAGAAAACGCGAAATACTTTATTGCGTTATGTTCTGATGTAAACCTAAATGTTCCCTTGGAAGATTCTGTTGTGATTTCCAATCAGAATCTTTATGTGAATAATGCATTGCGTATTGTGGAGCTGCAGGGTGAAGTAGAAGAAAGAAATGCGCATATTTTTAAGTTGGATGCACATATTGCAGAGTTGTCCGCCAATATTGAAAACCTGAAAAGTGATATGCAGGGGCAGGCAGATAAGTTTACGGCAGAGAAGGACGCGTTAGTAGTAGAAAAGAGAGCATTGATAACGGAAAAAAGCAAATTATTACGCGATGTGTTGATATTTGAGGATAAGTTGCAACTTGAAAAAGAAAAATATGAAAACATGTGTATTCAAAAACAGCAAAATTATGAGCTGTGCATGCATTATAAAGGAGTCGCAGAGGCGATTCAAAACTCCAGATCATATCGCTTGACACAAAAGTTTAGTAAAGTATTGGTACCGGTCGGTTCGCGTAGACGCGATTTTTTGAAAAGGTTTTACAGAATATTTAGACCGGGCAGTAAAGAAGCACCTCAGAAACAAAATATATATCTGCCCAAGAGAAACCATTTTGGCAAAATACAGGCACCGGAGTTTGATTTTGTCGAGGTTTCGATTGTAATACCGGTGTACAATCAATTCGAATATACCTATCATTGTATCGATTCTATCATCAAAAATACGGCAGGAGTGAAGTATGAGATCATTGTTGCCGATGATGTGTCAAGCGACAGAACGAAAGTGATCGGGAAATATATCAAAAATATCAACGTAATCCGTAATGAAAAGAACTTAGGATTTCTTTTGAATTGTAATCACGCTGCAAAAGCGGCAAAAGGTGAGTATATTTTATTTCTAAATAATGATACACAAGTCGAAGAGAACTGGCTTAAGCCACTGACCGATTTAATGAAACGAGATCGGCAAGTGGGTATAGCAGGTTCACAATTGATTGGATCAGATGGACTTTTGCAGGAAGCTGGCGGCGTTATTTGGAAGGATGCGACGGGGTGGAACTTCGGTTTAGGGAATCCTCCGGAGTTGCCGGAATATAATTATGTAAAAGAGGTAGATTATGTTTCCGGCGCCAGTTTGATGATCCGCAAGTCGCTGTGGGAAGAGATCGGCGGGTTTGATACGCGATATGAACCTGCGTATTTTGAGGACTCGGATTTAGCGTTCGAGGTTCGCAAACATGGCTATAAAGTGGTATATCAGCCGCTTTCTAAAGTGATTCATTTTGAAGGAGTTTCCAACGGAACGAGTGAGGAAAGCGGGATCAAAAGCTATCAAAAGATAAATCGTGAAAAGTTTCGTGAAAAATGGAACAGCGAGTTAAAGAAGGCTCATTTTTCTAATGCACAAGATGTTTTTTATGCAAGGGATCGGAGCAGAGACAAAAAATCGGTTTTGATTATTGATCATTATGTTCCGGAATATGATAGGGATGCCGGGTCACGTACGATTTTTCAATATATCGAGATATTAACGGATATGGGATATAATGTAAAATTCTTAGGTGATAATTTTGCTGCGAAACAACCATATACAGGGATGCTGGAGCAAATGGGGGTTGAGGTGCTCTATGGAGAGTATTATTGCCAGAATTGGAGGCAGTGGCTACAAGAGAATGGGAAATATATAGACTATGTATTGCTAAATAGACCGCATATCGCGCGCAATTATATTGATGTAATCAAGGAATATACAACGGCGAAAATAGCGTATTATGTGGTAGACTTGCATTTTTTGAGAGAACAGAGGCAATATGAAATAACCGGTAATCCGGAATTGTTGCAATCGTCGCAGATGTGGAAGCGGGTTGAACAAGACCTGATGGATAAAGCAGATGTTGTACTTACGCTGAGTATCGATGAAAAGAAAATGATCGATGAATTGCTTGGAGAAAATAAAACCGAGATCAATCCGATCTTCTGTTATTCAGACTTTGATTTGGAGCCGCTTGACGTAAAGGGGAAAAGGGATATTTTATTTGTTGGTGGGTTTGCACACACGCCAAATGTGGATGGTGTGATTTGGTTTTTAGAGAAGATATTGCCGGAGATTGTGAAGGAGATACCGGATATCCGATTCTTCATTGTGGGCTCGAATCCGCCGGAAGAATTGAAAAAGTACGAATCGAATCATGTCCGATTGTTGGGCTTTGTGGACGATGAGACGTTAAAGGGATTGTATCAAACATGCAGGGTATGTGTGATTCCACTTCGTTTTGGAGCAGGAATCAAGGGTAAAACGATAGAGGCAATGTATAATGGAATATCGATTGTATCAACATCTAGTGGGATTGAAGGATTGCAGGACATTGAGCAGTATTTATGTGCTTGCGATGATGAGAAGCGATTTGCGGATGAGGTTGTGAGGCTGTATGCGGATGAAAGCGCTATTGTGGAAAACTATAAAAAATATCCTGCTTACGTGAAGCGCTTTTTTTCATGCGATAGTGCAAAAGCCTTTTTTGCAAAATTGTTTCCTATGAAAAAGGAGGAACGAATTTGAAAATAGCGGTTATGGGATGCGATGGGTTTATTGCTGCCAATATGATTCCTAAGTTGAAAGAGGAACAGTGGGATGTATTACCTTTATCCAATACGGTATCCGATGAGATTTGTCATATCGATTTGGCAGATTTGGAAGGATTTGATTTTAAAAAGCTTGATGACGTAGATTGTGTTGTTTTCACAGCGGCGATTTCTTCACCGGATGCGTGCGAAAAAGATTACGATTTTTGTTATCATATCAATGTGCGCGGGAGCCGAACTTTTATTGAAGAGGCGATCAAGCGCAATACGAAGGTATTGTTCTTTTCGAGTGACGCGGTCTATGGAAACGATTTGAAAAAACCGTTTGATGAAAATTCTGAAACGAATCCTATCTCGGCGTACGGAAAAATGAAGCGAGAAATTGAAATGAGCTTTGAAGGTGAGCCGAATTTTAAAGCAATCCGATTGTCCTATGCCTTTTCAGCAGGGGATAAATTTACAAAATATTATTTATCCTGTGTGAGAGAGCAAAAACAGGCGGAGATTTTTCACCCGTTTTATAGAAGTATGATCTGTCTGCGGGATTTGATAAGATTGGTGATTTATCTGATCAAAAATTGGGAGACAACAACACCGCAAATTTTGAATGCTTGCGGGAGTGAACTGGTGTCGCGAGTACGTGTTGCGGATTTGATCAATCGTCATCTGTCGGTGCAAGGAGAGTATATAATCTCTAAAATGCAGGGAGATTTTTTACGGATTCGTCCGGAAATCACACAATTGAGTTCGCTCTATCTGCCGGATATTTTTGAAGACTACTATGAACCGTTTGATGTGAAAGCTTTACATGAAATTAAAAATATATTATTCTAAGGTAAATATGATAAGGACAAAGGAGAGATAGAAAAATGGCTACGGCTTTTATAACCGGGATAACCGGTATGGTAGGATCGCACTTGGCGGATTATTTGATTGCGAACACAGATTGGGATATTTGTGGATTGATTAGGTGGAGAAGTCCTCTTGACAATATCAGCCACTTGATCGAAGATATCAACAATAAGAAACGGATCAGGCTGGTGTATGGAGACCTAAACGATGTGGTGTCTTTAGAGCATGCCGTAGAGCAGGCAAAGCCGGACTATGTTTTTCATCTGGCGGCGCAAAGTTTTCCGCGCACTAGTTTTGAAGCGCCTATTGATACAATGAATACCAATATTCTGGGAACGAGCAGGCTACTGGAAGCGATTAAGAAATCTTCCTATCACCCGGTGATTCATGTTTGTGCTTCATCTGAGGTTTTTGGGCGTGTTCCAAAAGAGAAGCTGCCAATCAATGAAGAATGCACATTCCATCCGGCTTCACCCTATGCGATTTCTAAGGTCGGAACAGATTTGCTGGGAAGGTATTATGCGGAAGCTTATGATATGACAGTGATGACAACGCGTATGTTTACGCATACGGGACCGAGACGTGGCGATGTATTTGCGGAATCGACGTTTGCAAAGCAGATTGCTATGATCGAAAAGGGAATCATTCCGCCTGTTGTCAAAACAGGGAATTTGGATTCGTTGCGTACATGGGCAGATGTTCGCGATGCAGTGCGCGCTTATTATATGTTGGTGACTGTCAATCCGATCCCGGGTGAGTATTACAATATTGGCGGTGCGTATACATGTTCGGTACGCGAAATGCTGGATACGCTTGTTTCGATGTCTACGGCGAAAGATAAGATAAAAGTTGAGACGGACCCTGAAAGGCTTCGCCCGATCGACGCTGATCTGCAGGTGCCGGATACCACAAAATTTAAAGAGCACACAGGATGGCAACCTGAAATACCTTTTGAAACGACGATGAAAGATCTTCTGAACTATTGGCGTGGACGTGTCGCGCATGGGGATAAGTTTTTGACCAGGTAAGCGAATAAGGAGAGGTTATGGTTTTCAGATCAAAGGCTCCATTAAGGCTCGGCTTTGCGGGTGGAGGAACGGATGTTTCTCCTTATTGTGACGAGTACTCCGGATGTGTATTGAATATCACGATTAATCTGTATGCGTATTGTACGATCGAGCCGCTTGAAAACGGCAGGATCGAGTTTGTGGCACCGGATAGAAACGAACGTTTTGAAGGAAACAGTGTGCCGCAGCTTGTGGTAGACGGAGAACTACCGCTGCATAAAGGCTTGTATAATAGGATTGTCAAGGATTACAATAACGGTCAACCACTATCTTTTCGAATGACCACATATTCAGACGCGCCGGCGGGAAGCGGACTGGGGTCTTCTTCAACAATGGTCGTCGCGATGCTTAAGGCATATATGGAATGGCTTAATCTGCCGCTGGGAGAATACGACATGGCATCTCTTGCGTATATTGTAGAGCGGAAGGATGTGGGGCTGTCGGGTGGAAAACAAGACCAATATGCGGCAACCTTTGGAGGTCTTAATTTTATTGAATTTTATGACAATGACAGAGTGATTGTCAATCCGTTAAGGATTAAAAACTGGATTAGGAATGAATTGGAAAATTCGTTGGTTCTTTATTATCTGGGTGTATCACGTGATTCGGCGCATATTATTGATGAGCAGATGCGGAGTACAAGCAAAAAGGGAACAAAAAATCTAGAAGCCATGCATGAACTCAAAAAATCCGCCTATGTCATGAAGGAGGCAATTCTGAAAGGAGACTTTGATTCGTTTGCAGCGTGTTTGCGAAGTGGATGGGAATCGAAGAAGAGGACCTCATCGGTCATAAGCAGTCCGGAGATTGAGCGCGCTTATGATTTTATTATGCATAACGGTGGGAAGGCGGCAAAAATTTCAGGAGCCGGCGGCGGCGGGTTTATGATGATTATCTGTGATCCCAAAAATCGTATGCATTTGGAACAAAAGCTGAGCGAACTGGGAGGCAAGGTATATATGCCGAGCTTTACGGAAAAGGGAACGCAGGCATGGACTTTGTACGAATAAAAGGAGAAAACATTTTATGAAAAGTTATATCAAAAAGCAGATCGCAGATTCGATTGAAGTAAAGCAGGCACTTTTAGATAGTGAAGAAATCGTTCAGGCGATAGAAGACGTTGCAAAAAAGATGATTGATGTCTATAGAAGCGGTGGAAAGGTATTGATTGCGGGAAATGGTGGCAGCGCAGGGGATGCGCAGCATATGGCAGGCGAACTGATCAATCGGTTCTATTTTGATAGAAAAGGTTTGCCATGTATTGCTCTGACGACAGATACTTCGACTATGACGGCAATATCCAACGATTATAGCTTTGATATTGTATTTAGAAAGCAAATTGAAGCGAATGGAAATGCGGGAGATATGTTTTTTGGGATATCTACGTCGGGCGGAGCAAACAATATTATGGAAGCAGTGGCTGAAAGCCGTGAAAAAGGTATGGTTACGGTATGCATGACGGGTGCTAAGCCGTGTGCTTTGCACGATGCATGTGATTATGCTTTAAAAGCACCGTCGCAAGAAACCCCCAGAATACAAGAGTGTCACATTCTGATGATACATATGATTTGTGCCATTGTGGAGCGGGAAATTTTTGGAGAGGGTTTCTGAAATTGAACACGGCGATTATCTTAGCGGGAGGCTTTGGAACAAGACTACGACACATATTGCCGGATGTGCCTAAGCCAATGGCAGATATAAACGGGAAACCTTTTTTAGAGTATATTTTGCTTGACTTGTTAAAAAATGGTATTCAAACAGGCATTCTGGCAACCGGATATAAACGTGAAGTGATTAAAGAATATTTTGGCAGCGCGTATTGCGGTATGGAGCTTCTTTACTCAGAAGAAACGACCCCTTTGCTCACAGGTGGTGCAATTAAAAAGGCGCTGAGCCTAACAGGGGAACAGCAAGTATTTGTTATAAACGGAGATACGTATTTTTCGCCGGATTTGCAAGCGATGCGCGAAAGCTATTTCGAAAAAGAAGCAGAACTGATGGTAGCGTCTAAATTGATGTTTGATTTCGAGCGTTATGGAACATTAGAAACGGATATCAACAACAGGATATTGTGTTTTCAGGAAAAAAAACCTATGCGGCAGGGATACATCAATGGCGGTGTTTATTTAATGGATAGAGGTTTGCTCGATCATATCGATCAAACAGCTTTTTCATTTGAATCGGATTTTATGGAAAAGGAAGTAGCGCGGCGACAGTTTTTTAGTTTTCCAAGTGATGGCTATTTTATTGACATCGGTGTCCCGGAGGATTATGACAAAGCGCGTCGAGAGATGAATTTTTGCTTATGAAAAGGGCGTTGTTCTTGGATCGTGACGGCACGATCAATTTTGATTATCACTATGTACATTCAGCAGATCAGTTTGTTTTTATTCCGGGTATTGTTGAGTTGATTAAAAAATTCAATGAGGCCGGCTGGCTGGTTATTGTCGTTACGAACCAGGCCGGCGTGGCGCGTGGTTACTATGACGAAAAAACAGTGCAAGATCTGCATCGATGGGTAGATCGGCAGTTGGAAAAGCAAAATGCTCGTATTGATGCATGGTATTATTGTCCGCATCATCCGGAATATGGGGTGGGAAAATATAAAAAAGAATGTCATTGCAGAAAGCCGGATACGGGAATGATCGAAGAGGCGATGAGGGATTTTGATATTGATATACCGCATTCGATCATGTATGGTGACAAACCATGGGATGTGGAATGCGGTGAGCGTATGGGGATGAAAGGGATTCTGTTTGAAGGCGAAAAACACGAATTTGACTGTCTCGATGCATATATGGTATAAGATTAGCGGGAATACTGCATAAAAGTATTGATTTATTGAATAATATGTGTATAATTATACATAAAGAATTTTAAATATTAGATTTCTGGAGGAAAACATGAAAAAGATTTTGGGTTTAGTATTGGCGGTAATGATGTGCGCCGCGGTTTTTGCGGGCTGTTCCGCTCCGGCAGGAGAGCCTTCTACGCCTGCGGAAACAGCGGAGGAGTCGGCGATTCCTTCGGTAGCGGGGGATCCTGCAGCTGCCGGCAATACAGTGGATAAGATCAAGGAGGCAGGGCAATTGGTGCTTCTTACGAATGCGCAGTTCCCGCCGTATGAGTATCTTGGCGATGACAATAAGCCAGCCGGCGTGGATATTGATATTGCGCAGAAGATCGCAGATGAACTTGGCGTTGAGTTGAAGGTCGTGGATATGGACTTTGACGGCTTGGTCCCGGCGCTCAATGGCGGAAAAGGCGATTTTGTTGCGGCAGGTTTTACAATCACAGAAGAGCGTAAACAGAGTGTGGATTTTTCTGACCCGTATGCGACATCTACACAGATGGTTATCGTAACAAAGGATGGTCCGAAGGTAGCAGAGGCATCGGTAGAGGCGCTTGCAGGCAAGACAATTGGTGTGCAGCTCGGTACGACGGGTGATTTGTTCGTTTCCGACGAGATAGAAGGCGCTACGGTTAAGACATACAAGAGTGCGATCGAAGCAGGTATGGACCTTGCAAACGGAAGATTGGACGCGGTTGTTGTTGATCAATTACCGGCGCAAAGTATTGTTGCAAGCAATGACAAGCTGATGGTATATGATGAGGTTCTGACAACAGAGCAATATGCAATGGCTGTTAGAAAAGGCGATACGGCACTTCTTGAAGTGATCAATAAAGTGTTGGGGGACATGAAGGACGGCATGACTGACTTGACGCAGAAGCATTTTGATGCATATTCGGGAACGCCTGCCGCATAAGCAAGGGAATGGATCTATCATAAAAAAGTTCGCGGAAGAAATTTGTGCCGCGAACTTTTTTTTTCTGTAAAGTATGGTATAATATACAATGCTTATACATTTCTGGGGGTAAAGCGTGATGGGTAACGCAAATGCGTTATTCTGTGGGGAGAACGATATGTTTGATAATCTGGGACAGCAAATTTATAATACATTGATAGCCAACGACCGGTGGACGATGTTCCTCGACGGGTTGCTGGTCACGTTGATGATTGCGGGAATCGCTGTGCTGATGGGGGTTGCGATAGGTTCTTTGGTTGCGATCGCTAAAGTTAACGCAATGCGTAACAAGCGTTTGAAGTGGCTGAATGTGATTTGCGATATTTATTTGACAGTGATCAGGGGAACGCCTGTACTCGTGCAACTGTTGATTATGTATTATCTTGTGTTTGCGGCTGCGCCAATTGAAATGGCTCCGTATGTTGCGGCGCTTGCGTTTGGTATCAACAGCGGCGCGTATGTTGCGGAAATTGTTCGGTCAGGCATTATGGCAGTGCCAAAGGGCCAGATGGAAGCGGGGCGTTCGCTCGGGCTTACAAACGGTATGACGATGCGTACGATTATTTTTCCGCAGGCGATCAAGAATATATTGCCTGCGCTTGGTAATGAATTTATCGTGTTGTTTAAAGAAACATCTATCGTTGGTTATGTTGCGGTCATGGATTTGACTCGTGCGGCGGAGCTTGTCCGTTCGAGGACGTTGGATGCATTTGTGCCTCTGATTTTTATTGCGCTTGTATATCTTGGAATCGTTATGCTGATTACATGGGTGTTACGGAAATTAGAAAAACGTCTTGCGCTTTCAGATGCCAGATAGGAGCCGAATATGATTAGTGTAAAGAATCTATATAAGGAATTTAATGGGAATCCGGTACTGAGGGGAATTGATGAAAGCATTGAGCGCGGCGAAAAGGTCGTTATTGTAGGACCTTCCGGGAGTGGGAAATCTACCTTTTTGCGCTGTCTCAATATGTTGGAGGTGCCGACAAGCGGTGAAATTTGGTTCGAAGGCAAACTGTTAACGGCTAAAGCAACAAACATTGATCAGATCCGGCAAAAAATGGGAATGGTTTTTCAACAGTTTAATTTGTTCCCGCATAAGACGGTGGGGCAGAATATTATGCTTGCGCCGCTGAAGTTAGGTCTGATGACAGACGATGAGGCGCAGGAACGCGCGGAAATGTTGTTGAAAAGGATCGGTCTTGCTGATAAAATAAATTCGTATCCGGCACAGCTTTCGGGTGGGCAGCAGCAGCGTGTGGCAATTGTACGCGCGTTAGCGATGAACCCGGATGTGATGTTATTTGATGAACCGACATCTGCGCTTGATCCAGAGATGGTTGGTGAGTTACTGGACTTTATGCATACGCTGGCTGATGAAGGGATGACGATGGTTGTCGTAACGCATGAGATGGGTTTTGCAAAAGAGGTTGCGACGCGTTGTCTGTTTATGGACGAAGGTAAGATTTTAGAACAGGCGCCACCGCAGGAATTTTTTGGGAATCCACAAAATCTAAGACTGCAAGATTTTCTTTCCAAGGTGTTGATTTGATCCAAGAAGAAGTATACGTTGTCATTCATAAGAAAAACGTTAAAAAACATCTGGAAAAGCAAGAAATAAGCGGATTTGTGAGGTGAATGAAAACGTATGCTTTTTAGTTCAATGATCTTTTTATGGGCATTTTTGCCTATTGTATTCATTGTATACCGTCTGATTAAGAATAATACGGCGCGTAATTATTTATTGTTGATCGCAAGCTTGTTTTTTTATGCATGGGGAGAACCTAAGTATATTATCCTTATGCTTGTTTCGATAACCATCAACTTTGTATTCGGTCTCCTTATTAATAGGACGGAAAGGTTGCTCTGGCGAAGACTGGCGTTGTTTGCATGCATTGTTATCAATCTATTATTATTAGGATATTTTAAATACTTCAATTTCTTTACTGAAATTTTTGGTGCGCTTGCAGGGGTAGAGGCAATTAGCTTTTCGCAAATTATTTTGCCTATTGGAATATCGTTCTATACGTTCCAGGCACTTTCTTATGTCATTGACTTGTACCGCAAGAAAATAAAAGTGCAGCGTAATTATGCCAAGCTGGCGCTGTATATTTCGTTTTTCCCGCAGTTGATTGCAGGTCCGATCGTCCGCTACGAGGATATTGAACAGCAGATGGATGTGCGTGTGTTGACACCGCAAAAGACGGCATACGGTATCAAACGATTTGTTTATGGATTATCAAAAAAAGTACTGATCGCGAATGCAATGGCTCTTATTGTAGATAAGATCTACGCAGTGAACGTGGGTGATTTATCGACGGGAATCGCATGGGTCGCTGCGATCTGCTATACACTGCAAATCTATTTTGATTTTTCAGGTTATTCGGATATGGCGATCGGTCTGGGAAAAATGTTTGGGTTTGATTTTATTGAGAACTTTAATTATCCGTATATCTCGACATCAATTAAGGACTTTTGGCGAAGATGGCATATCTCCTTATCAACGTGGTTTAAGGAATATTTATATATCCCGTTGGGGGGAAACAGAAAAGGCGCTATGAGGACATACCTCAACTTGTTCATTGTTTTTCTGGCGACAGGTCTGTGGCACGGCGCTAGCTGGAACTTTGTGTTTTGGGGGATATACAATGGCTTCTTCTTAATCATAGAACGCTTGTTTCTGGGGAAATTGCTGGATAAATGTAAATTCAAGTTTGTAAATGTTATTTATTCCTTGCTTGTGGTTGTCGTTGGATGGGTATTCTTCAGAGTCGAAAGTATGTCGGGGGCTTTGAGTGTCGTGCAAACGTTATTTGTGCCGACGGCGGGCAGCGCGGCGCTCAATATATGGCAATTCATAGATTTGAAAGCGATTTGGCTTATCTGTGCAGGAATCCTTTTCTGCGGGGTAATACAGAAAAATCGAAAGCTACAGCATTCGCTTTATAATGAGCAGAAAACGTATGGGTTCGAGATTTTTATTCTTGCGGGATTGTTCTTCCTGTGTATTTTGGCTTTGATTAGCGGAACATATAATCCGTTTATCTATTTTAGATTCTAAGGCTGAGGTTGATATATGAAGCAAAAAGTATTGATTGTTATTTTTTTACTGATGACAGCTGTTCCGGCACTGCTGTTTTTGTTTACGTTTCAAAGCGCGACTCTGAATGAAAATGAAAAGAGGGAGATTGCGCCTTTTCCTGTTTTTTCTATGGAAACACTGGATTCGTATCCGGGGAAATTTGAGGAGTATTTCAATGACAGACTGCCACTTCGTAAGGAACTAATCAATATGAATGCAGCAATCAATTATGAGGTATTTCAGACGATTTCCTCTGAAAAAGTGAGCGCGGGAAAAGATGGATGGCTTTATTATAACGCGGACGACGGAAAAAAACCTCTGGAAAGCTATGCAAATGGGAGCGAGTTTACGGAACAAGAGTTGCAGACAATTGCCGGAAACTTGATGAAGATGAAAGAGATATGCGAGCAACAGGGGGTGCCGTTTACTTTTATGATGATTCCAAATAAGGAAGAGGTGTATAGCCAATATATCCCCGATGAGTATCAAAAAATAAGCGATAAAAGGCAATATGATCAATTGCTGACCTATCTAAAAGAAAATACGGATATCCATATCGTCGATGCGGAACAGGATATTGTTGCATATAAGGAGCGCTATCAGCTTTATAATAAGCTTGATACACATTGGAATGAATTGGGTGCATTTGTTGGCGCACAGGTGCTTTTAAAAGAAATGGACGGACATGACGCGGTTGACTTAGCAGACTATACGATTTCTTCACTAGGGAAGAGAAGCGGTGATCTCGCAGGTATGGCGGGGCTGGAAAATATACTGAAAGATGATGATATCTATAATGTCGATGGATATTTGGATGGGATCATACCGGAAGTCGCGGACGGTGATGGACAGGCGCGTACCTATATGGTTTCTAATAACGAAAACGGCGGATCGCTATTGATGTACGAAGATTCCTTTGGTACATGGTTGCTTGCGCCGTTATCCAAAAACTTTGAGAAGAGCTGCTTTATTTGGAATAATATGATGGAGAACCCGCAGGACTATCCGTTGACAGAGGATATTGCGGAAACGGGTGCGACGGAAGTTGTGCTTGAAAAGGTCGAGCGTTTTTTGCCGCAATTACTGGATATGAATATATATTGATGGAGGGATATGAGGGGTTGATTTTTGTTGTAGACAAAGCAAGTATATTTTTATTATAATAGGAATGTCGGATATCTGTAAAAAAGTATAATATTCAGCAAATATGTGGCATTGAATGATGAATCAGATATTGCGCACTCGTAGCTCAGCGGATAGAGCACTGGCCTCCGACGCCAGGTGTCGGACGTTCAAATCGTCTCGGGTGCACCAAAAACTCTCGCAGTGATCGAGAGTTTTTTATTATGGTTTTCAGATAAAAATACGCCGGGACGAGGAGAAACTGACCATTGACTGTGGCATGGGACGTGGAGATTGCGGGGGCGTTATGGTCGGACGAAGTGGAATATGAGAGGCGTGGAAATACCAAAATGATCCTACCATAACATGGCAACCGCGCGGGAGTCTTCCGGTCTTCGCCGTGGGCTGTCGGACATTCAAATTATCTCAAGTGCGCAAAAAAACCAAGGATAAGGTTGGCTTTTTTGTGGTATAACGATTGGGAAAATATGCGGAAGGGTTAAAAAAGATAAGATAATCCACTTGCCCTTGACAGGAGCTGGCGCTTGATCTTGGTATATTTTTTCTGGGGAATGGGGAGGATTACACCATTATATAGATGCACGGAGAAGCGCTTGATCCCGATTATATAATCCGGGTTCACGATATACGACCGGTGAATGCGGATAAAGTGTTCAGAAAGCTTTTCTGTATACATGAACATCTTGTGTGGGACAGTAATGGCGCTGTGCAACGTATGAATGACAGATTGCACATGGTCGGCAGCGATATATATGATTTCGCTCTCCGCAATATAATGCCAATGATGGTGGGAGTCCCTGACCGCCAGTTTTTTTACATTGCCATCCCGGGCAATTCTTTTTTGCAGATACAAAAAGGCCTCGCGCCCTGCGCGATAGGGAAAAGTCTCTTCCTCCCCCGCGCCATCCCAATCATTGGAAACATGCATGTGGACGACTATAGGCTGTCCTTCGCGCAATGTGAAAACAAAAGTCGTGCGCTGAATTACGCTCAAAACCAATTCGGAATCTTCCGCAGTGTAGAAATTGAACCGACCGGCAGTCACACAGGTAGTATCGTTTGCCCATACCACATCAAAAGATGCGCCGGCGATCTCGCAAACAATATCCTGTTCCTTTTCCAAGACACGCCTCACATCTTTTTTTCCGTAAATATACTCATTGTGAGTCGGACCGATCCACATCACGTCATCCGCCATCCAATCCATTACAATATCTAACCTTCGCGCATAGTGGTCTTCCATAATTTTTCGCGTCCATTCTGCTGCGTTGTCCCACCAGTTTTTCATCTGATCCTTCCTTTCTCCTGCTCAATGAAACGAAGTTATATTTTATCATGATTACAGGCGTATAGGATTAAAAAACAACCAAATGAAGGCATTAAAATTCGTAAAAAAGAGTTATTCGGATTCTGTGGAGCGTTAACGGGAAAAAACCATTGAAATTAGGTTTGCGTGACCTATATAATATACTTAAAAGGTAATGTTTCAATAAAAAAGCTTACAGGAGATGCCTATAACATCAACTTTCATTGACGCGTTAATTTAAAATCGAGACATCACAAATAAGCATAGAAGCGCTCATTTGATCTATGCTGTATTTTTTGATGCCCAAAATAGAAACAAATGTTAGAAATACGGTACAAAAAAAACAAAAATCAATCGTTTTATGAAACAAAAAAGCCTCGGGTTTCGAGGCGTACGGCTCGTAAAACAATTCGTTTTACGATAAGGCGGTCAAGGGCACTAAAAGGCTGTTTTCTTTCATTAAGGTTAACAAACAATTCCTGACTTGTCAACACTGATATAGGATTCTGAAACCATTTTTAAGGAAAGCATATGTCGATTTGGTGTGAATTATCGGTAAATTTCATGTAATTACCAAAAAAATTTTGCGTGCGAACCGATAAGCCGTCAACTGAGCCGTCAGCAACAATCTGAGAAAGCGAGAGGATATTGCAATGGCAAAAAAGGGAGAAAACATCTATCACAGGAAAGATGGAAGATGGGAAGGGCGATACATCAAAGGGCGCAAAAAGAACGGAAAACCGAATTTTGGTTATGTTTACGGGCAAAAATATATAGAAGTAAAACGGAATTTGACCATATTAAAAGCGGAAGCGGCAAAAAATTCGCATTCGCTGTTGGTCTACCAAAATGGGACGCTGGAGGCGTGGGCAGACTATTGGTTGGAGGTTTTGACGCGTCCTTATATTGACATATCATCATACAGAATCTATAAAAGCCAGGCGGATAAACACATTATTCCGCGGATTGGAGGGATACAGCTTTGCAGGATCACAGAGGACGTGCTGCAAGGGTTTATCAATTCGATCAAGAAAGAACTTGCGCCCAGCATGGTACACAATGTTTTTCGGCTGTTGAAATCTATTTTGACAGCGGCAAAAGAGCAAAAATTGATACAGGAAATTTTGTTTAGGAAGATTAAGAAACCACAAAACAAGATCAAAAATCCACGCGTTCTTGCGTGCTCTGAACAAGCTCGGCTGGAAAAGCATATAGAAGAAACGGGCGAGCTGGAATATCTTGTGAGCCTATATAGCGGGCTGCGGCTGGGAGAAATCTGCGCGCTTCGGTGGCAGGATGTGGATTTTGAGGAAAATATGATCTATGTAAGCCATACATTGAAAAGGGTCCCCTGCGCAGGCGGCACACGGAAAACGACTGTTATGCTGGATGCGCCCAAAACAGAAAATTCGCAACGGGAGATGCCTGTGAACGTATTTTTAATGCGGAAACTTCGCGCAAAAAAGGCACAGAGCAATGCCGCTCCGACAGATTTTGTTTTTGAGGGTAAAAACGGAGGCTACATAGACCCGCGCACTATGCAGGAACGATTTGCCCGAACGGTAAAAGGGCTGAAGATACGCGACGCGCACTTTCATACACTGCGGCACACATTTGCGACGCGATGCCTCGAAAAACGGATCGGGATTGAAACGCTGAGCGAGTTGCTGGGGCACAGCACGCCGCAGATCACCGTCAAATATTACGCGCATTGTACGCGCGAGAACAAGATCAATTCGATCAGGCGGCTTGAACAGATTGCCTGATGACGGATATAAGCCGTCATAAATCGTCAGGCAAGCACCTTGAAAACAGCATAAAAACGCAAAAATAGGGATCATACATAAAACGAATTGTTTTACGACATGCTCTTTGAGATCGAAGATCAAGAGAGTGGCGACCATTTATGCGTGCTCATACGCAAGCCGGCAATCGGAGCGGCAAAATGAGCATATCATCGTAACACGTTTCGAGGCGTAGGATGATATGCAAGCATCGTTGCATTCCGTTGCTGCCAGTACCAAAAGGATATCATAAAAAGGTGGTCATAGGCATTAAATTTATAAGCAATCGAAGTTTTAATGTGGGGTTATTGTATGCGTAGAAACAAACTATATAAGGCAATGTCTGTTTTATTGGCAATGCTTACAATTTTGTCGATAGGAACAAGCGCGTTCGCGACGACAGGAGGGGAGCTTCCTACGCCGACTTCGCAGGAAGAAACGCAAAGCGGATCGGCACCGTCGGCGGAGTCGTCCTTGCCGAAGGGCGCACCCACCATAAAACCGGACGTACAGGCGACAACAGAACCGTCTGCGCAAACGCAGCCGTCAGAGGAAACCCCTGTTCAGCCTGAATCTACAGCTATTTCGATTACCTCTATTGATGACCTCAAAAAAATCGGCGTCGATCCGGCATACCCGCTGGACGGGGCGTATGTCCTCTCCAATGATATTGACGGGAAACAGACGGACGGCACGAACGCGATCCTCGTGCCCATCGGTTCTTTTGATGCTCCGTTTATCGGAACGATTGACGGCGGCGGCTATAAAATTTCTAATATTGAAATCAAAAACGAAGATGCTTTTGCGCCCTATGCGGGTCTTTTCGCGCGGTTTGACGGCGTGGCAAAAGACCTCGCCTTGCTTGATGTTACAGTCATGGGTAATACGGCGGGCGCATTTGCCGCCGTCCTTGGCGCGAACGCGCAGATCAGCGGTCTGTTTATCACGGGCAGCGTAGCGCAGCCTGTTTTTGCGGAAGACACACAAGCGGAAAAAATCCCCGCGTTTGTGGCGGGAGGCCTTGCGGGGCAGAGCGAAGCGGATGCAAACGAACAAAGTGCGCAGAAAATAGAAAAAACGGCCGTATTTGTCGTTGTGGAAGAACAGCAAGACAAAGAACAGCAAGATAAAGAAGAGCAAGCACAGCCAAATAAAAAACTGGGCGCAGTCGTAGGCGACAATGCGATCCCTGCTGAACGTTTTTCAGATAACCTCTGGTCGTCCGCTTATGGGCAGGATAACGCGTTTGGGTTAGACAGCCCGATCGCTAAGGCTGATGGTGTTGCCAAGGTTGCGACAAGCCCGTCTTACCTCGCGATCATGACGGGGAAAAGCGGCGTTCTTTCCGCAAACATACAGACGAATGAAGCGTTTGGGCTTGTGTTTAAGGGATGGGAAATAAAAGAAGAAATGGCGACGCTTTCGTCAAAAACAGAAAAAGACGTAACCGTTACGGCGGGCGAAACAGTGGGTGTGACCAATGTCGCGATTGTCTATGAACGCGCATGGAAAGACGGAACAAAAACACAGGTGCGCTTTTTGACGCCTGTTATTATTTCGCAGATGATCGACGAGGAACAAAAGCTGGAACCTGTCGATCCGGTATTCCCCACACAGATCGAACAAATAAAACCATTAGAACCTGTGGACGGTGTGTTTCCGACGATACTCAATCAGACGGTATCGCTTGAACAGGAAATGCCGATCATCGAAATATCCACATGGGAACAGTTTAAAAACATTGGCAATACGGAATACGACGCCGCGTATACGATGAACGCGGATTATGTGCTTTCGGCGGATATCGTGGTCGAGGAAGGCGATTTCACGCCCATCGGCACAAAGGAAAACCCGTTTTCCGGCACATTTGACGGAAAAAGCTTTACCATTGACGTCAAAAATAACGCAAACATTGATACGCAGACGTATTATTATGGACTGTTTGGCGAAGCGGCGCCGTGGAGCGAGGGCGAAACGCACGTAAACTTTGTGCCGGAAGACCTGAGCGACCCGCGCGTGCCGGAAGTGCGCGTCAAGAATCTTTACATGAAAGAAGAACTTGAAATCCTCGGCCAGCCATCCGATCAGGAGGTCGTGCCGGGGCAAGCGGTGGAATTTAATGTGTCGGCAACCAAACTGCCTAATGTAAGCTATCAGTGGCAGGAAAGTACGGACGATGGAAACACGTGGACAGATATTGATGGCGCGACAAACGCGCAGTATGTCTTTGAGACGCAAAACAGCGAAACGCAGGACGGCAATCTTTACCGCTGCGGCGTTACACAAACAGAAGAACAACATGCGGATGAAGGCGTGGCGGCTTTTGCGGCGGTGCCGCAAAACGGCGAAGCGGTGTATTCCGAGCCGGCGGCGCTCAGCGTGAACGCATCCCTTTACGGCTGGGGAAACACCAATGATCCCAACTATTATATGGACGGCTGGAATGGCTATCAGACAGACGAAAGCAAACGCGCGATGGTGTGGTTTGGCAATTTCGATCAGATGGGCGGCAGCGGCTGGAGCGCGTCGGGCGGCAGAGAGCCGGTTTTGAATCGTGTACTGATGTCGGATAACGGCGAAGTGATGCTGATGACGGAATACATGATCTATCATTCGCGCTACAACAAATACGACGACCCGAACCAGTTCCCGGGCTACAACAGCTATTACAGCAGGCAGCTCGGAAAGAGCAGTTGGCTGCGCGCATGGTTTATCAGCGACGCGGCGTTTGCGGACAACTCGAAGTGGTCGCGCGGGTTCGACCTTTCGTCGACCTATTTCAATCATTTTAACGATACGGAAAAGGGCTGGCTTGTGCCGACGTATCTTTCGCCCACCAAATCGGACGAAGCGGGCGTGACGGATAAGGTGTTTGCCCTGACCGCGGCGGAAATGAACAACACGCGCTATTTCCCGAATGGGAATGCTTCGCGTAACGCTATCGGAACGCCGAATTCCGGCGAGATCATCAACGGCAAAGAGGAAAGCTATGTGCCGCAGATCGGAAAAGATATGTGGTGGAGCCGCGAAGCAAACTGGATCTCTTCTTATGGCGGACGCATGGAGGCAAGCGGCTGGATCGCGGGAGGCAACGATACGGGTGTGCGCCCGGTCGTGAAGCTTGACGCTTCGAAAGTGACGCTTGTCGCTGCCAGCGGAAGCGGATATGCGCCGTTTGTTTCTACAACACCCGTAAAAACGCGCGGCACGTCTTACAGTACTTCTGACCAATGGAAACACGCCTACGGAAGCAACAGCGAATCTTTCCGCGTGTTTGGCAGGGGCGGCGTAGACATTGATTTTCCCTATGCAACGCGCAAGGACAACAATGTTACGATCAACTACCAGAACGCGACCACAGGCAAGGGCAATTATGTGGGCGTGATGCTGGTGAATACGGATAACCACGAAAAGTGGATCGGGCGCGTACAGCAGATCGACGCTTCTTCGGGCAGCGTGACGATCACCCTTCCGTCCGGCTCAGACGCGGGCAATTATAAACTGTTTGCGTGGAACGAGAGCGAAAACCTCCGCTCCACCAGCGTTCCTGTGGTACTCAATATCAGAAGCACCTCGGCGGAGATCACGGATGTCTCGATCTCTAACCAGTGGGGCTGGGCGACAGAAAAAAGCGTGACCTTTACGGTGCAGGTATACGGCGGCGCGATCGACCGCGTTTTTTGGTCGGATCAATCGGGCCAGGCGACGGGCACGCGCCTTTCGCCCGTCAACGGGAGCACCTATCGTGTCGACAGTGTGCGTCCGTACGGCAGCGAGACAAACAGAACCATTTATTTGGTGGCATATTGCAAAGACGGTACGCGCGTGGAGCAAAGGGTGGATGTTTCGTATCTGGATAACGTTGCGCCCACTATTTCCAACGCGCGCGTTTCGGGGCTCAATGGGCAGTTCACCTTCAGCGCGGACGTGACGGACGCGGGCAGCGGCGTAAACCGCGCGTTTGTCTCCACAAACAGCGGGGCGACAAGCGGAACGGCGATGTCCCGATCGGGCAACACATGGAGCGCGACGCTTTCCGGCGCGGGGACGTATTACATCATCGCTTACGACAACGCCGGTCTGCGTACTGTTTCGGGAGCGCTATCCGCGCAGGACGAGTCTCCGCAGATTTTGTGGACAAGCCAAAACCCGTCGGGTTGGGCACAGAGCAAAACCATTTCCGCATACGTCAGCGACCGCAGCGGCACAGGTGTACGCGAGGTGTTTTATGCGACGTATTCCGGCGCTTCTTATGGCACGGCGATGAGCGGCGCGGGCAACACTTATACCTCGCCGCAGCTTACAGGGACGGGAACATATTATATTGTGGTATACGACAACAAAGGCGGTCGCGCGGAAGCGGCTGTCACGGTGGATAAGATAGATTATACCGCACCGTCCATCACAGGGGCGCAGGGCACACCCAATGCCGAAAACACACAGTTTGTGATCAGCGCAAACGTCACGGATTACGGAAGTGGCGTTTGGCGCGTGTTCGCGGCCAAGGATAAAAACGCGACGTCGGGTATTTCGATGAGCGTATCAAGCGGCAGTACCTATCAGACTGCGCCGTTTGCCACGCAGGGGGATTATTATGTGATCGCGTATGACTACGCGAACAACCGCAGCGTGATCGCAAACCCTATCAGTTTGAAGTTTACGCCGCCTGAAATCACAAATGTGAAGATAGAACCGGCCGGCTATACCGCATCGAAAACCATTTCCGCAAACATCACAGACAAAAGCGGAAAGGGGCTTAATCCGGCAAAACTTTTCTATGCGGAAGACGCGCAGGCGGAAACCCCTGCTTCTTCGGCGTACCTTTTGACACACAAGGGAAGCGGCGTATATGCCTCGCCGTCCATCACCAAAAACGGATGGTATGCCCTCATTGCTTATGACAATGCGGGCGGCAGGTCTTATGAGTGGGTATATGTGAGCAACATCAGCACAGACAAAACCCCGCCCGTCATTTCTGACGCGGCGCAAAGCAGCCCGGACTGGAAACCAAGCAAAACGATCGCGGCGACGGTTCGGGACGCGGACCCGGGCGTTTCGGAGGTTTGGTATACAAGAAGCGCCACAGACAGCGTGACGGGCAAAGCGGTCATGACGAAAGAGGGCGGAACGGACGTGTATCGTTCCGCAAACGTCGGCGCGGGCGATTATTATATTTGGGCGCGCGATCTGGTGGGGAATCAGACGGTGAGCGGCGTGCGCGTCACGGTGGACAAGCTGGACACGGATATGCCCGTCCTTACGGACGCGAAGCAAGACACCGCGGATTTGGCAAAAGAA
Source organism: uncultured Christensenella sp. (assembly GCA_964494645.1). Taxonomy (GTDB): domain Bacteria; phylum Bacillota; class Clostridia; order Christensenellales; family Christensenellaceae; genus Christensenella. Next base: position 117,249 of record CAZBSH010000001.1, read on the forward strand.
AAACGCGTTTTGGTGACGGCGGCGGACGCGACTTCCGGCGTCGCCGAGGTGTGGCTGAATAGCAGCCAGACAGACAGCAACGCAGGAAAGGTATCGATGAACCTCACGGGCGGAGACGCGGCGTCGGGCACGTGGGCAAGCCAGGCGACAACGCTGGCGGGGGTCTATTATATCTGGGCGAAGGACGTGGCGGGCAACGTCACGCCAAGCGGCGTGAGCGTCACGATAGACAACATAGAGCAGTCGGGGGAAGATATCACGCAGTATTATTCCTATCAAAGTTTTGCCCGTAATGGCACGACTCTCGTGTGGCTTGGGAATGGGAATGATTGGACGGCGCCGGGCGGTGAAAAGACGGGGACAGGACCGGTGTTGTTCCGTACGTCAGGTTCGTATGTCAAGGAAAATGACGAACTGCAGCTGGTAAGCGAATCAACGTTTGGAACGACGGCATGGCGAACGCAAAACCTAAACGAAGGATATCAGGGAAGCGACCTGCAAAAAGCGATAACGAGCCTGTATACCACCAAATTCAAAAGCCAAATCAGCGGATGGGTGAAAAGCGTAACGGACTATAATGGCGTCACCACGAACGGTGATACAGACGCGATGTATGCGATGGACTTCTATAATATTTGGAGTCCAGAGGTGTATCACGAGTACAGTGAATATTCACTTCTCAACGTCTACGGTCATTCCCACAGCGGCATGGTGAACACCCCATCTGTTCCTGTGAATTATTGGCTGCGGACTACTAGTAGTGATGGAGACGACAAGGCGCTAATGAGAGTATATGATGATGATGTTTTTAGTTTGTGGGAGAGAACTAAGAACGCAGTGGCAGGGATCCGACCGATGGTCCGGCTGAAGCCTAGGTCGGTGCTTTATGTGGCGGCGAACGCGTCGGGCGGCGCGCCGGCAGTCAACACGACGCTGGGCGCGAACGGACTGGTGAGGGGTGGGTATAAAGCCGTGTACACAAATACCGCAAACATCATCAATATGGGCGCAAGCCAAAGCGACGGACTTTCGGACAACCAAACGGCGCGGGTGTTTTCGCGCGGCGGGCAAACGCTTTGGAGCGTGAAAGCGGCCGTGAAAAATGACAACACGATTTTGTTGACGTACAACGGGGCAAGCACGGGCGCAGACAACTATTTGGGCGTGATGCTGGTGGATAGGACAAGTATTAACTATGTGGGGCGCGTCGCAAGCATTCCTTCCGCGGATGGCAGCGTGAGCATCACTTTGCCCGATGGCGTGATAGGCAACGGCGATTATAAGCTTTATGTGTGGAACGAAAACGAGAAGAGCAAAAATACGAGTATGCCGATCGAGCTGAGCCTCGTGGGTTTGCCGGATATGGGTATCAATGATTATTACAGCGGAGCAAATCATTGGGACAAGAGCCTCGTGTGGTTTGGGAACGAAAACAGTTGGAAAAGTGATAACGGATATTCCAGCGGCACGCAGCCGGTATTGTTCCTCAC
>CAZBSH010000002.1:0-38978 GCA_964494645.1 uncultured Christensenella sp.
AACACGTAATAGGCGTGGAGTTGAGCCAATAATGCCTCAGATCAAAGCAATACAGGAAATCTCAAGCATTGATGAATTAACCGATTATTATGTTACGGATTGGGAGCATAAATTGTCTTCATATCCGATGTTTCTTTCAGTTAAACCGGATATGAAGGATAGCACAAAATATACCGTTCAAATTCAGTCGCCCGACTGTTCCCTTGGAGATCCTGATGAATATAAAACGCTGACTGCACGCGGAGAGCTTCAAAAACAAGCCACCACTTTGGTTTTTTCCGCCATGCTGGAACGGGTGGGCTATTCTAAAGAGGAAGCCGCAAAAATGACAGAGCAGTTGTTTGAAATGGAAGGAAAGGTTCAAGAAATTTCTACAACTGCGGCAGAACAGCAACAACCTGGATTTCTGGCAACAACGTATCATCCTATAACCATATCTGAGTTAAAAGAGCAAAGCCCGGCCTTTCCCGTTGCAGAAATATTAAAGCCCTATACAGACTTAGGCATTGAGCAGTTTAATCTTTCGGAACCTGAATGGCTGGCAAATATGAACAAGCTGTATGTGGAGGAAAATCTTGAGGGGTTTAAAGCACTCCTGTTATATGAAGTAATCAGTAATTCCATCCTGTATTTGGATCAGGATGCCTTTGATCTTGAGTCTGAAAAGCTAAGTATTTTGGCGGGCAGTGAAATTAAGTTAAAGCTGGAAGACGTCGCATATAAGCATATGGATCACTATCTGAATAAGGCGATTGGAAAAATGTATGCGGAAAATTATGTATCCCCCAAAACGAAAGCTGACGTCACAAAAATGGCAGATGAAATTGTTGCGGTATATCGCGACCGCCTGAATAAAGCCGAGTGGCTGAGTGATGTTACGAAAGTAAAGGCGCTGGAAAAACTGGACGCATTGAAATTAAAAATTGCGTATCCGGATGATTGGACGCCTTACGCATATACTGAGTTAAGTTTTGATGAAGAAAACGGCATTGTGGAGAACTTAATTGACACTAAGGCATATGACAGATTAAAACTGGTAAAGCAAGCGTCAGGCAAGGTAGACAGGAGTTTGTGGTCTGAAGGACCGCAGGCTACAAACGCTTCCTATGAACCCCAAGAAAACGCAGTTGAAATCTATGGCGGGGTTCTAAGAGGAGATTTATATAATGAAAACAATTCAAAGGAAGCGAACATGGGGGGCATTGGTGTTATCATTGCACACGAGATTACCCATGCTTTTGACACGCAAGGAAGCCAGTATGATAAAGACGGTAATATGGTAAACTGGTGGACAGAAGAAGATAGTGCGGCTTTTAAAGAACTTACATCGAAAGTGTCACAATATTATAGCCAGTTTGAAGTGGTGCCCGGCGTATTTATAAACGGCGATATGACCATTGGGGAGTCCGTGGCCGACCTTGGAGGCATGTCTTGTATGCTTGAAATTGCAAAGGGCATAGAAGACTTTGACTACAAAACATTTTTTGACAGTTTTGCAAATTCATTCAGAAGGCAAGCGCCGCCAAATGTTATGGAGGATTTGGTCGAAACAGACGTACACCCTCCGTGCTATCTGCGTATCAATATAACATTGCAGCAAAATCAGGAATTTTATGACGCAATAGGTATCAAAGAAGGTGACGGGATGTACCTTGCGCCGGAAGATAGACTGGCTGTTTGGTAAGCGGGAGGGAGCGAGCCACCCCTTGCCTCCGTTGAAGCAGAGGAAATAGGCAGTTCGTTCACAGCAAGCATATCATTTGCCGACGCTTTATGCGTTACAATAAATAAAATGTATGCAAACAATAGTGCTGCAACGCAAGGAGATGATTCGAATGAAAAAGAATGTGTCTTTACCCATCGTAGCCATTTTTGTTTTGGCTGCTTTTGTATTGAGCGCGTGCGCTGATACGGCAATTGCGGACAAAGCGTTTGATCCTATCACACGGTAGGAGTATCCGATGATCGACAGTCATTTGCATTATCTTGATTTTACAAAGCAAACAGACGGGTTTGAAGCTTTGGTAGAAAAAACAGATGAGGCAAATGTTACAAATGCCATTATATTTAGAATGCCTATGGCAAAGCAATGGGATGAACATGCAGAAAAAAAGCCCTCTTATTACATGAACAATGACTCACGCACTTATTATTATTTCGACAGTGATTTTCTGCTTATGGAACAGCTCAGTATGCAAAGGGAGGAGATCAAGAAAAGGTTTTATCCGTTTGTCGGTGCCATTCATCCAAACGATAGATTTGCTAAATGATGGTACGGTACAAAAGATATGTCAGGATAATGCACTCACACTCATTCATCAAAACGGGAAGAACGAAGATGCATTATCCTCTGCGGCATAATACGCCGCATCTTTGCAGATTGCATGAGTGAAACCCGCTTAACAGGCGGTTTTTTTATGCGCTGTGAATTCGATATCAATATTCCCATTGTTATTCGATACCGTTAGCGTTTTTGTTCCGCTCTCTTTGATTGAGGGCAAGTTGCTTTCGCCCTTCTTAATATCACAGGAAATAGCATACTCATCATAGCTTCCGACAATCGAACCTATGATATCCCCGTTTTTTGCAGTAAGGCTGATTGTGTTTTTGGCATTCAGTTTATTGAGAACGACGTTGCCGCCCTGAGAGGAAAGCGAAATATCTCCTGCAACAGTCAATTCAGGAAGTATAATATCTTCATTTGTGGTGGATAGCTTTAGCGTTTTCAAAAGTTTATCCGGTATCTGCAGCGGTATTTTGCGGAAATCTGCAGTGGGTTTTCCTCCAATATAATCTGTCCACTCCTTATTGTTTTTCGCGGTCATTGTGAGCGTATGGTCGTCAGAAACAGAAAGATCGTAGTATTCTTTAGCACTTTCAAAATAATCAATGTGAATCTGTCCATCGGAAGATGGCGCAACTTCAATTTTTCTATCGCGAACATCAATAAAAACCTCTGTGATTTCTTCAACATCCGCTATGTGGCTTTTTTGTTCAAACGTCTCGCCGTTGTTTGCGCAGCCGGTGAAACAAGCCACGCCCAAAATAAGACACATCCATACTGCGATAATTTTTTTCATAAATAAAATCCTCCAATAACATAAATTTGTTTTTAACAGTGATGCCTATCAAGGGCGTCACGTTTCAATTTTATGTTTCTTAAGTGTTTTTTGCATGGTTATTGATTTGTATAATCATCCATGATACTGTTATTCTAATCCCTTGTGTTGCACAAGGGTCAAGGAGGAGAACCGTGAAAAATTATTTTTCAGTGGGTGAGACGGCAAAAGCTGCCCATACAACGGTGGAAACGCTGCGGCATTATGACCGTATCGGACTTGTAACGCCAAGCAAAAAAGATAACTTTACAAACTATCGTTATTATACGGAACAAGATATTGTGCGGATCAACACAGTTCGTGCTTTACAAGAGATGGATTTGCCATTGAAAAAAATAAAAGAAGTTCTGGAATTTGATGCTCTTGAAAAAATTATTGACTTTTTAACAGAGGCAGAAAAAAAGGCAGAGGAAAAAATGGCTTCCCTTCAATACAGCAAGGCAAAAATACAGTTGGCAAAATCAGATTATGAGGGCAAGCTTCGTGGACATGACTATACGGAGGGGATTGCGATCAAGCATTTTCCCGAGCGTGTTATCATGCTTTCAGACACGCTGGAAGCCCCAACCCTTGATAACCTTTGGAGTTATTTAAGCCACTTCTACGACAAAATCGAGCCTTCGAAAAAAGAGCGATTCACTTTTGAAGATTTGGCGGGTATCTATACAGAAGATGGGATGTCGAGATTGTTTGCCATATGTATTCGATATGAAAACATCGATGGATTAAAGGTATTGCCGAAAGGAAAATACCTGTGTGCGGATTGTACTGAAGAGAATAGGGTATCTAAGTTGAACGAAATAATGCAGATGGCAAAGGATGAGCATGGTATTCAGCCAAAGTTCACAGTGCAGCAAATCGTTATCTCCGGTATATTACAATGGAATTATCAAGCGCAAGTATATCTGGGAAATTAGCAAGGGTATATTTTATCTGATGATATCCTTTATCCTGTGTGCATTTTTTTAGGCAATATTACATAGACTTGCTTAAAATTCGGTTTTTTTTGATGGTTTTGACGACTTGGAAAAAAATTCGCATTTATTACCGCCGCTGTGCTTTGCTTGATATAGGGCACGGTCGGCATGCTCATATAGCTTCTGGAACGTTTGACCATCTTCCGGATACATCGCGATACCAATACTGACAGAAAGAGGATAGATTTTTTCTTCAAACTTCAAGTCACAGGATACAGCCTGCCGGAACTGCTTTGCTTTTTTGGCGACATTATCGCGCGAACCCGGATTAACGAGAAAAACGCTGAACTCATCGCCGCCCATCCTGACAAGAATGTCTTCCTTACGAAACAATTCACGCATCTGCGAAGCAATTTTTTGTAACGCAAAGTCTCCTGCGGCGTGCCCCAAGAAATCATTGATTTGTTTAAAGAGATCAATATCGAATTCGATAAATGCATGTTTTTGATCTTCGTGCTTTTTTAAAACTTGTTCGATCAAAGTTTTTGCTTCTGTACGATATAAAAGCCCTGTTAGCTGATCATGTGCCGCTTTATGCTGCAAATCAAGGGTGTTTTTCATAATATCATCGATATCACTTATGATTCCTACAACATGCTTAGATGCAGATCCATCCACCCCCGTTATGGTTGTGACGCGGTGTTTTGCCCAAAAATAGGTTCCGTCAGCAGCGCGCAATCTGGCAGTACACTCAATATAGGGAACGCCTGAGCGCGTATCTTCGATCATTTTCGCGATGATCGGTTTGTCCTCTTCGTAAATCATTTCACCTGTAAGCAAATCTTTTGTGGAGACAGAAGATGGCGGCTGTGTGCCGAACATTTTTTCGTATACCGGGGAATAGTGGACTTCGTCTTCGTCGATATTCCAGTCAAAAATAACATCTTTTGTTTGTTCGGAAATAATACGAAATCTTTCTTCGTTAAGAAAATTCTGCTTTTCCTTTTCTTTTTCTTGCGTCGTATCAATAAAGAAAGCGGTGATGTTTTTGCCTTGTGCGGTTTCTTCTACCTCTGTGCAGTAAGCGGTATTCCATACGATTGATCCATCCTTTTTCCGGATCCGATAATCCGCGCAGACAGGTTGATTTTCTCGCAAAAGTTTTTCGATTGCGCTTTGGATGTGCCCGATATCCTGCGGAAGGACAATGTTCATGCCACAATTGGAAAAAGGGGGAAGAAGGCTTTCTTTCTTTGTATAACCCGTCATACGGTAATAGCCTTCTGTTGCTTCTATGATGCTCATATCCTCGAGAGATATTTTTGCGATGCCTCCTAAAACCGCGGTTGAGAACATCTCTACAATATGTTCCTGTTCTCGCAGCATTGCCTCTAGCTCTTCGCGGGTCAAGTGTTTGTAGCTCTTTTCCATTGCGCTTATATCCATCCTTATATGCCCTGCATAATCATGTATCTATTGTAGCATTGTTTTACGAATTATGCATCGTTTTATGTAATGATTTTACACAGATATTTAGCGATTGAAATTATGTAAGAAACAGGATGGATCAAAGAGTTGGATCAGGGTTTATCTGACAGCTAGATAAAAAAATAATAGGATCGGAGCAAGTAGTCGATCCCGTATATTCTTGCGAGCCGCAAAAGATACATTTTGATGTTTGGATGTTTTGGGGAATCATCCGTAAATTCGCGGGTCAATTTCAAAAAGTGCTTTGTTTGGGGCGGCGTTGCGTTTTCTTTGAAATATCCCCATACATGCTGGCTTGCGTTAATGGCATTTCCGGGTAATATCGGCTGTGTCAAGGTCCGCTCGATCAAATGGTACATGGTGAGTGCGGGGTAAGCTGTTTTATCGCGCAGCAATTGCCGAATGCTGTTATAGGCTTGGGGAGAATGTTCCAGCACACAATATTTGTAATGTGCCCATTCTTCTTCTAATGCGCGCATACCACGTTCATTGCTGCAATTGAGGCACTTTAAAGCGGAAAGATTTTTGTCTTTGACCTCTAGCATGATATCGATGTCCATTCCCGTGAGCGAGCCGGAAAATACAAGAAAAGGATCCACCGCAATGGATTGGGAATGAGCTCCCGGTTTTTGTGATTGGCATTGCTGGGAATAATGTACCTTTTGCCGTCCGTCCTTTTTTTGCCATGTTTGCGCGCATTGCCTGATCCAGTCTGCATCGGACCGGCGCATGACCGGAGGGTTTATCAGGTGGTGCAGGTTGTCAAATACGACGGGAGATCCGGTTTGATTCGCGACCTCTAAAACATCGGTGATTGTAAATATTTTATCGTCGTTTTCGAGCGCCAAGCGGTTTTGGATGGTCGGATGCAGGGTTTCGAAATTTTCGATAAAGCGTGTTTTGGCCTGTTTTTTATCACCATAGGCGCCGCCTATATGGAGGATAAGTTTGTGGCTGTAGTCCAGTTGTAAGGCATCCAGCAGTCTTGCGTGGTAATGAAGATCCAGTATCGCCCGCTCGACAACGGAGCGATCGGTTGAATTGAGGACGGTATATTGTCCGGGATGCAGGGAAACGCGCATCCCTGATCGGCGGATTTTATCTCCAATCAGTGCAAACTTTTCCGCAAAAATATCATCCCATGAAAGATTTGAAGCAATACTCGAACCAAAAGGGATCAAATCGGAGGAAATACGAAACAGCAATATTCCGTTTTTTATATTATAATCAACGAGCGTATCCAGCGCTTCCAAATTTTGACCGATTCGTGTTAAAAGTGTTTCGGGTGTTGCGTTTTTGAGCATGCAGCTTCTTGTTGTGCTACCCGGCACCGCAATGGCTTGGCAGGCATATCCTATTTTCATTCGGCGGAAATCCTTTCAAATCAAAATTTATCTGATCAGCCGGCATAAAATACAAGCTTGTTTTTCAATAAACAGATCATAGCCTTTCAAACCAAAGCGTTTCTAATTGTTTTTTAAGGTATGCAGCGCATTGATCGCTGTAGGAAAACCGTTATATGGAACGGAATGCAGGATGATCTCTTCGATTTCCTCTTTGGTAAGACCGACATGCATGCCCGCGCGGATATGTACACCCAGCTGTGGCTCGCGTCCAAGCACAGTAAGGATTGCGATGGTAATCATCTCCCGTTCGCGCAGGGTTAGTATACCACGGCTGTAGATATCTCCAAAAGCAAATTCAACGATATACCTGCCTAAGTCGCCCAGAGAATCTGTGATATCGGTACCTTCCTGCCCATCTACTTCGATAAGTTTTCTTAAACCTTGCTCATAGCGTTCGTTATTCATTGATATTCCGCTCCATTTCCATATAAACTTTAATTTTGTGTTCCAGAAGGACAAGATTGTTCTTCAGTTGTTCGATCTTATTGAGCATATGTTGTTTATGCGTATTTAGAAGCTCTATCCGTTCGCGGATCGTCCGGTCACCCTGCGCACGCAGGACGGCATAGTACTTCATCAGTTCAACCGGCATTTCCATATCCTTCAGCTTCGCCAAAAAACAGATCCAGTCAATATCCTTTTGGGAAAACAACCGCACATTTGCGTTGTTTCTTACGATATTTCCGAGGAGACCTTCCTTTTCGTAATAGCGGATATTGGATGCGCTTAGACCTGTATATTCTGCCGCTTGTTTGATTGTAAAAAATTTATCCATACCTGTAGTCTATCATCTTAAAGCTGCTTTAAGTCAAGCGTTTTTTTTATAAAAAAGCGCTTGTGCCGCAAATGACACAAGCGCTTTTAAAAAGTTATCAATCAAAATTCGTACAGTTCATCCTGACAAATCAGCTTGATCCCATTTTTGGAAAGGACTTCAATTGCTTTTTCATTGTCTTCCACACGGAAGATCATATAGGCAAGCGATTTTTTGCGGCTGATGAATGCATAGGTATATTCCAGATTGATTTTGTTTTCACCAAGAATAGTGAGAACCTTATGCAGACCGCCCGGCTCGTCCGGTATGGCGACGGCAAGAACAGGCGTGATGGAACAGATGTAACCGGCATCCTTTAAGACGGTCGCCGTTTTATAGGGATCGTCCACAATAAGGCGCAGTATGCCGAAATCACGTGTTTCCGCAACGGATAGGGCACGCATATCGATACTGCTCCGGTTGAGGACACTCGTCAACTCCGCGAGCTGACCGGCATCGTTTTCCAAAAATACAGAGATTTGTTTTACAGTCATGGCTGAAGCTCCTTTCCCTTAATAAAGGTGGCGTTTGTCGATCACGCGGACAGCCTTTCCTTCGCTGCGCGCGATCGTCTTGGGTGCGACCAGATGGACCTCCGCATAGATACCAAGCATAGCCTTCATAGCGTCGATCAACTCTTTTTCCCTGTCATAGACCGTGCTGATCGTATCGGAGAACATCTCCGGGGTCATTTCGACCTGCACCTCAAGCTTATCGCTATTCTTTTCGCGGCTCACAATGATCTGGTAATTTGCAGGATATCCCTTGTTGAGAAGAACGGTTTCGATTTGCGACGGGAATACGTTTACGCCTTTGACGATCAGCATATCGTCGCTGCGACCGAGCGGCTTTGTCATCTTTACATGTGTTCTGCCGCACGGACATTTTTCGCGGCTCAAAATACAGATATCGCGTGTACGATAGCGCAGCAGGGGGAAAGCTTCCTTGGTGATACTGGTGAATACAAGCTCGCCCTTTTCTCCATCTGGCAGGACTTCGCCTGTCACAGGGTCGATGATCTCCGCGATGAAGTGGTCTTCGTTGATGTGCATACCTGTTTGTGCGCTGCATTCGAACGAAACACCCGGACCGGAGATCTCTGTCAGTCCATAGATATCATAGGCCTTGATGCCAAGTTTCTCTTGGATATCCTGACGCATTTCCTCGCTCCACGCTTCAGCGCCGAAAATGCCCGCTTTTAATTTTATTTTGTCTTGCAGACCCATTTCCCAAATTGTTTCCGCCAGAAAAGCGGCGTAAGAAGGGGTACAGCAAAGAATCGTGGAACCGAGATCCACCATGAACTGGATCTGCCTGTCTGTATTGCCTGACGACATGGGAAGCGTTAGAGAACCGACCTTGTGAGAGCCGCCGTTAAGCCCCGGACCTCCTGTAAAAAGCCCGTAGCCATAGCTTACGTGCACGACATCATCCTTGGTACCGCCTGCCGCCATGATCGCGCGCGCGCAGCAATCATCCCAAAGGTCGATATCGTGCTGTGTGTAAAACGCCACCACGCGTTTGCCTGTTGTGCCGCTTGTTGACTGGATGCGTACGGCATCAGACAGGGGAACTGCCAGCAGACCGTAGGGGTAAGCCTCGCGCAGATCATCTTTGGTTAAAAACGGCAACTTTTTCAGATCGCTTGCAGAATTGATATCTTCTGGCTTTACGCCCTTTTCGTCCATCATTTGTTTATAGTAGGGGACGTTTTGATAAACATGATTGACGGTTTTTACAAGACGTTCGTCCTGCCAGGCTCTGATTTGTTCAGGGGATGCGCATTCGATCTCTTTTTGATAATAATGCTCCATAGTCGGTGGATTCCTTTCCTTTGAACGCCGGGACCCCGGCCAAATTTCTATTACTATTATCATACCATTTTCCGGTCTGTGCGCAAATAGGAAACTTTATAAATTATGGTAAAATGAAAAGGTAGCGTTACGATACCGTTTCATGGTAACATAAAGCAAAACGTCCTATCAGGGTCGGCACAGGGAGAAGACGGTATGAAGCAGGGAAAAATAAGCGCATTATTGCCCGTTTTTGTTTTTTTGATCGTGTTTATCGGGAGCGGTATCATTTTTCAGGATTTTTATGCGGTTCCGGCTGTGGTCGGTTTCTTGATTGCCTTGATCGTGGCTTTTTTGCAAAATCCCAAAAAGAGTTTTTCCGATAAGCTGAATACGGCTGCTAAAGGAATGGGAAATCAGAATGTGATGATCATGTGTCTGGTATTCATTTTGGCAGGCGCTTTTTCCGGAACAGTACAGGCGTCCGGCGGGGTGGAAAGCGTGGTGAATTTTGCGTTGTCTATCATGCCTCCGGGCATCGCGGTGGCAGGGCTTTTTGTGATTGCAAGTTTTATTTCTCTTTCTATGGGGACATCGGTTGGGACGATCGCGGCGCTGGTTCCTATTGCTGTGGGCATCAGTTTAAAAACCGGATTTAGCGGAGCGTTGTGTGTGGGGGCGGTCGTTTCAGGAGCGATGTTTGGAGACAATCTTTCCATGATCTCTGACACGACCATTGCCGCGACGCGTACGCAGGGCTGTGCGATGAAGGATAAATTCAGAGAGAATTTTAAAATCGTTCTGCCTGCCGCAATTGTAACACTGGTCATTTTTATTGTTCTGACCATCGGAAAAACATATGAAATCAGCGGGACGTTTGAATATGACTTTGTAAAGATCATTCCTTATCTGGTTGTGTTGATCGGTGCGCTGGCAGGGCTTAACGTCGTGTTGGTATTGGTGATCGGCATTGCGCTTTCGCTGGGGATAGGTGTTTTTTCCGGAACGATTCTGCCGCCGCAAATATTCAGCGTGATCGCCGGAGGACCGGACGGCACAGGCGGGATCGTTGGGATGTATGACATTACGGTGATCTCTATCTTAGTGGCGGGGATCATTGGTCTTGTGAAGGCGAACGGCGGGATCGATTTTATTCTGGCATCGATCCGCAAGGTGGTAAAGACAAAAAAAGGCGCGCAATTGGGGATTGCAGCGTTAAGCTCGATGGTCGATGTAGCTACGGCAAATAACACAGTGGCGATCGTTATCGCAGGACCGATCGCAAAAGACATTGCGGATGAATTTGAGATCGAGCCAAAGCGTACAGCATCGCTGCTCGATATTTTTACGTCAACATGGCAGGGGATACTTCCTTATGGAGCGCAGCTTTTGTATGCCGCTGCGGGGGCGACTGCCGCGGGGCTTGCGCTTACGCCTATCGATATCATACCGTTTTTGTTTTATCCTGCGTTGATGGGCATAAGTGCGCTTATCTGGATATTGACGGGGATTGGAGACAAGCCGCGGAAGCAGAAAAAAGAAAACGAAAAACAACCGCTGCCATAAGCGGTTTTTTTATAAACGGAATAATGACGAATGAGGATTTTTCAAATAAAAGGAGATTTTCACTAAAATTAGGGTCAAAATCGACTTTTTAATCTATAATATAGCTATTGACAAATAAAATAAAATATAATACAGTATAAATAGAAAGTGTTTAACACGTGTTAACAAAACGAAGTGTTCACTTGTATACTGTAGGAAAAGGGGAATTATGAGGAAGACACACAGGATATCGTTAGAAGAGATATCCAAGAAAATCAATATTTCCAGAACCACATTATACAAAGTAATCAATAAAAAAGGGTACGTTAAGGATTCCACGAAGCAGATCGTGGAGGAAGCGCTGAAGAAATATAATTATGTACCGAACCTGAATGCAAGGGATTTGGCAAGGCACACACGGCATTTGATTGGTTACGTTGGTATGGAGTACAGCGCCTCATACTTTTTTACGATGATGCAGTGGGGGCTTAAACGGGCAGTTGATGAATTTGGGGACAACGGGCTTGATATCGTGATTTCTAAATCAAGCCATCGTGATCCGCAGAAGCAGGTTGAAGAGATCGACAGGATGCTGCAAGAGGGAATCAGAGATTTTATTATCTCGGTCTCGGACGCGGATGTTCTGCGTAACAAGATCGAAGAGCTGCGGGAGATGAAATGCAATATCGTATACCTGAGCCGCTATGCGGAAGATGAAAATCGGGTATTTGTGGGGGTTGATTACTACCAGAGCGGCGTGTTGGCGGCGGAGATGCTTGGTAAGATGCTGCCGGACGGCGGTAAGGTACAGGTGATGGTCAGTAATCGGCTGGAGCATGACGTTTATGTCAAAATGCGTTACGATGGATTTATAGACGAGATCAAAAAGTACAAGAACATTGAAGTATTGCCTGTAAAGCAGGAGATCAACACGGAAAGTGAAGCAGGTGTATATACCAAGCAAGTATTGAATGAGCATAAGGACTTGAAGGGTATTTTTGACATCACATACAAAACGGATACCGTGGCAGATATGCTGATCCAAAACAACAGGCAGGACAAGATCAGGCTGGTGGGTTTTGACTTATATGAAAAGATTGCGCCATATATTAGGAATTCGGCAGTAGACGTTATGATATCGCAGGATTTGCCGGGACAGGCCTATTTAGCGGCAAAGTTATTGTTCAACCATGTGTGTTATAACCGACCGTTTGAAAAAAATAATTACTATTCCAGACTGGATGTAATTGTAGCCTCAAACCTCGAATATTTTGAGTACTAAAACACCTGTATAACAAAGAGATTTGAGCATGTGACATGAATAAGGTATGCCGTAAGCGGCTTTCGGTCTGTCCCTGAGAGGACAAAAGGGCGGGAGGCTTCTGACGGTTTATCTGTATTTTGTTTATGCTTTTTTTAACAAAATTGCACAGAAAAACGATTCAGTGATTTATCAGAAAAGGAGAAAGAACAATGAAAGAATTTATGCAGCGGTGCTACGAACTGCTGGACGACAAAATCGAATTAACGCCACGCGTAAGCGAGTTAAGAGAGATCTTTTTTTCGCGCGACCTGTCGGTCTGTCCGGAGCGGGCTTTGTTGATCACGCAATCCTATCAGGAGACAGAAGGTCAGCCGATGGTATTGCGGCGCGCAAAAGCGTTGGACAAAATCCTGAGCGAAATGACGCTTTATGTCAAAGAGGGGGATTTGCTGGTAGGAAATCTTGCGTCTGTACCTCGCGCGGCGCCTGTATTTCCTGAGTTTTCGGTCGACTGGATCGAAAATGAGCTGAATGGAGACCCGTATTTCTTTGACAAACGCCCGGGTGACGCATATCAGGTATCCGAAGAGACCAAAGAGCTGCTGCTCACAAAGGTGATACCGTATTGGCGGGGCAAGACTCATGAAGACAGAGTGAAATCGCTGTTGCCTGAAGAGACGAGGATCGCTTGTAAAGAAGTAAAGGCGATCGAAGAGGATTGGGTCATGGTGAGCGGAGACGGGCATACGATCCCGGACTATCAGAAAGTGATCCGTATCGGGATAAACGGTGTCATCAAAGAAGCACAGCAAAAGCTTGATTCCCTGGATATTTCAGATCCTGATGACCTGCAAAAACGACCGTTTTTGGAAGCGGTCATTATCGCAAACAAAGCGGTGCTTAAATTTGCAAAGCGGTACGCAGAAAAGTTGACGCAGATGGCCGCGGAGGAAAAGGACGGCAAACGAAAAGAAGAATTGCGGGAAATGGCACGCATTTGCAAGGTAGTACCCGCAGAGCCGGCAACGACTTTTTATGAGGCGATACAGTCCATGTTCTTTGTGAACGTTCCGGTGCAGGTAGAAAGCAACGGGCATTCAATCTCTTTCGGACGTGTAGACCAGTATCTTTATCCGTTTTTTATAAATGATCTGGAGCAAGGCAGTTTGACGATTGATAAGGCATTTGAGATCATGTGCTGTATGTGGCTTAAAGTAACGGAATTTTCCAAGTTGCGTCCGTGGGCGGATACGGTGGCTTTTGTAGGTAATCCGTTATTTCAAAACCTTACGATTGGCGGACAGACGTTCAATGGACAGGATGCCGTCAATGAGCTTTCTTATTTGGCGCTTGCGTGTACCAAGAAGTTGACGCTGATTCAGCCTTCGCTTACCGTCCGTGTGTTCCATGGGACGACGGAACGTTTTGTGCGTGAAGCGGTCAAGGTGGTGCGCAAGGTAGGCAGTATGCCGGCATTTTTTAATGACGAGGTCATTATTCCGTCGATGTTGAACATCGGTTATTCTTATGAGGATGCGGTTGACTACGGCATGGTAGGCTGTGTGGAGCAAGCGCCGCAGGGAAAGATCGGCGGGCGTTTTGGAGCAGGTTTCCCAAATTTTGCAAAATGGGTGGAACTCGCCTTAAATGGCGGGAAAGATCCGCGGACAGGTAACAATTGCTGTCCGCAGGAAAAGGATTTGACGACATTTGCATCGTTTGACGAGCTGATGGACGCGTTTTATATGCAGATGCGCTATTTCTTGAAGCATCATGTTGCGGCGGGGAATGTGGTGGATATTTCGTGGGGAGAAATGACGCCCAATCCTTTCTTATCCGCTATGATAGAGGGATGCATCGAGCGTGGAAAAGAAATCAAGGAAGGCGGCGCGAAATACGACTTTACAGGCGGTCAGAATGTGGGCATGATTTCGGCAGCCAACGCGCTCGCAACGGTCAAGAAAATCGTGTTTGACGAAAAATTGCTGAGTGCACAGCAGCTAAAGCATGCGCTGGACACCAATTTTGAAGATATGACAACAGAACCGACGGGGGAAGTGATCCGTCAAATGTTACTTAACGCGGACAGTAAATTTGGGAATGACAACGACGAACCGGATAATATTGCCGCAGAGATCATGAAATATTTTTCGCAGCATGAAATGCAATATAAGAACACGCGTTATGGCAAAGGGCCTATCGGCGGATTCTTTATTCCATCTACCGCGACGGTGTCTGCGCATGTGCCGGCAGGCGAATTTGTGGGTGCGACCGCAGATGGTCGCCGGGCGGGAGAGCCCATCACAGAAGGGACATCGGCATACCGTTCCACAGATCGTAAAGGTCCGACGGCGCTCATGAATTCGTATTCTAAGCTGCCGAGTGTACTGATGCCGGGTGGACAGCTCTTTAACTTGAAGATCACGCCGACATCCGTACAAACGGAGGAGGGCATTGATCATTGGGTAGCGCTGATACGCACTTTGTTTGAAAACAAAGGGATGCAGATCCAGTTCAACATTGTTTCGGCGGATGTACTGCACAAGGCGCAGGATGCGCCGGATCAGCACAGGGATTTGATCGTACGCGTTGCAGGATTCAGCAGCTATTTTGTGAGCTTATGTCCGCAGGTGCAGGAAGACATCATTGCGAGGACAGAACACATTCTTTGATGGACGGGAGGAAAAGGCGCGAGGCGCGGAAAAGATGAATGAGAAACCAAAAATATTCAATATACAGCGCTTTAGCACGCATGACGGACCGGGTATCCGTACGGTGGTTTTTTTGAAGGGATGCCCGCTACGTTGCGCGTGGTGTTCCAATCCTGAATCACAGCCGATGGAAATAAGCATCTTTTTTCATGAAGAGCTTTGCATTGGCTGTGGACGGTGCGTTACGGTTTGTCCGCAAAAGATACAGGTAGGCATGCAGGGGCGGGATCCCAATTGTATCCATTGCGGGGCTTGTGCCCGAATGTGTCCTGCACAGGCGTTGGAGTTAATGGGCAAAGAAATGACGATGGACGAGATCATGAGGGAAATTGATAGTGACGCAGCGTATTACCGCAATTCGGGCGGTGGCGTTACGGTATCGGGCGGAGAAGCGCTCATGCATCCGGATTTCGTATGTGCTCTGGCGGACGCGGTAAAGGATGCGGGGTATCATCTTGCGTTGGAAACGACGGGGTTTGCCAGTTGGTTTGTTGCAAATCGCGTATTCGCAAAGTTTGATTTGCTGCTTTATGATATCAAGCATATGGACGACGAAAAGCATAAAAGATATACGGGCGTATCCAATGAATTGATCCTCAGTAACGCGAAACGCGCAGCGAAAGCGGGTTACAAGATGATTTTTCGTGTGCCGCTTTTGGGCGGTGTGAATGCGGACGAAGAAAATATTACGGCGCTGCGTGATTTTGCGGTCGAGTGCGGCGTGAAGGAAGTAGATTTTTTGCCCTATCACGCGTTTGGCGAGTCAAAATATGCGCAACTGGGCGAGGCGTATGTGTGTGATGCATACAGACCGGAACAGGACGTGATCGACGCGCTGAAACAGATCCTTACGGACGAGGGCATCAGTGTGAATGTAGGCGGATAACAAGTCAAATACCAATATAATTTCCTGTAAAAAAGAGGCGCATACGCGCCTCTTTGCTTTTATGTCTTTCTATGGTGCGGTAAGCATTAAGATGCCCATGATACATAAGATCGCGCCTGCTATGATCAGGAGCCAACCCACGATCTTACTTAAGAGCGTACCAAACTTTGCGTTTTTTTCAAAAAACATGATCAATGTGAAAAGTCCCATCCAAAAGAGGTTCATCATGCCGAGCGGGAATAGTACGATCATCAGTGCCCAGCAACAGCCGATGCATTCCAACCCATGCTTCATGCCCGTAAAAAGAGCGCCGCTGCTGCCCGCCTTCCAGTTGTGAAGCACAAAAGTCAGCGGATGCTGACAGCCGCGCATACAGGCGTTTTTGAGAGGACTGAGCTGATAGATTCCCGCGAGCAGGAAAATGGCAGCGACGCCGATCAATGTGTGCGTCCAACTGGTAAAAAGATCGCCGACCAGCAAAATGATACCTTCTCCAACGAGCCAGCAAACGATGCCGAACAAAGCCCATAAAAGCACGTAGCCAATAATAAACATTGTGGTGGGAGAGCTGCCGAAACCCTGTTGTTTGCGGCGGGTACTGATCGTATGGAAAGCAAAAATCATGGGAACGGCTGTTGGCAGCATCATACCGATGCACATAATGACCCACATAGGAACAAACATGGAAAAAGGAGGCATTGTGGGAGCGTAGGCTGCGGAAGCGAGGCGTTCTGTCATCAGATCGTCCATCGCCGGATCGGCTGCACCCGTCATATCCATAGACATACCTGCCATATCCCCGGAATTTGAGGACACTGCCGTATATACCCACGCACCTATAGTGAGCGCAACGATAATGAGGAGTATCACGATTTTTTCTTTGTTGAGAAATGGCTTTTTTTGTTCGCTCATAAGCATACCTTTTCAGAAAGCGCTTCTTCCCTTAAGCTGCCGGAAGACATTTTAAACAGTCTGTTTCCGTAGCCTACGTTATCAAGATCGTGTGTTGCCATCAGGATAGCCGTTCCGTGGGAACAAATGGCGGAGAACAGCTCCATGATGCCCTGTGTGGTTTGCGCGTCGATATCCCCTGTCGGCTCGTCTGCCAACAGCAGCAAAGGTCTGTTCATCAGCGCGCGCGCAATGGCTACTCGTTTGATCTCGCCGCCTGACAGCTCGGAGGGGTAGCTGTTTTCCTTACCATGCAGACCGACCTGCTCAAGCAGTTCGCGCGCGCGGGAAACACCGTTCCCTTCATGTTTTTGCAGAAAATGCGGCAGACGAACGTTGTTAAGCGCGCTAAGGTTTGGAAGAAGACTCAGCCCCTGCGGAATATATCCCAGTCGAGAGTTGCGCAGGCACGCCATTTCAAGCTCGTTCATGGTGGCGATATCGCTGCCCTCAAACAAAATCCTGCCGGAGGTGGGGCGCAGCAATCCCGCTGCCATATTGAGGAGTGTCGATTTTCCACTGCCCGATTTTCCGATGATGCTGATGAAATCTCCGCTGTACAGACAGAAATCAACTTGTTTGACAGCGGTAAAAAAGCCTGCGCTTTTTTGATATTTTCTGGTGACATTCTCGTATTGTAACAACATCATTCATTCTCCCTGATTGAAAAATAGGTTTCCGTTTTACGCAGGCGTATCGCCGAATACAGGCATGAAAGAGGACCCATGAGGATGGATATTGCCGCGCTTATCAGCATGTAGGCAGCGACTGTAACCAACGGGGGCGAAAGGTATGGCAGACCCATAGATGTGGCAATCAGTGTCTGGAACGGAAAGAAGATCAGGCATGCCGCAAGAAGACCGACCATTGTTCCGATGGTCGTTGTAATCAGGGATTCGCATAAGATGATGCTTGTGATCTTGCCCTTGGTTGCGCCGAGAACGCTTAGCAGAGCGAACTCTTTCTTTCGCTCATTGAAGGTGATGGAGAATACAAAAAGAAGGACAAGAACGGCAGCCGCCCACAACAAAATTGTGATAGCAAACGTCATGCTGCTTGTTTTTGCAAGTTCGCCCGATATCCCGCGCATGAAATCGTCAGAAATAACGACGTCTGTATGTGGAAAAGCATTGATAAGTTCTGCGGCAACGGATGGAACATCGACATTTGCATCCAAACGTACGAGCACAGAAGAAACAAGTCCATCGCCGCTGCCCGCAGGATGGACGGCTTTTTTACCGGATAGGTCTATCATATGCTGCGCGGTGTTCATTGTCATAAAAATGGAGGAATCAAAACCCATGCCCGTTTCGTCAAGCTTGGCGACCACACGAAACGGCTGACCGTAAAAAAATACTTCGTCCCCGGGTTCTGCCAATACAAGGCTGCCAATAACGACTTCATTTTCGCCGAGGGGCGTATCCATTGTATTTATCATCCACGGTGTGATCGTAAAATCGGTTTGCGGATCGTAGCCAATCAATTGTACCGGCACGGTGCAGCAGGCTGCGTCAAGTGATGCAATAAAAAGCTGGGGAGATGTTTGCTTTACGCCTGAAATAGCGGCGACATCCGCAACGATATTGTCCTCGAGATAAAACGTGCTGGGTTCGCTGCGCAAAAGGGAATTTTGCAGGTCTGCGTCCGAACCGCGCGGGACGATCATTAAATCCGCGCCAATACGGTCAGATAAGCTCTCTATTCCTGTTTTAAGGCTTTGCGTGAGCATCGTTCCAAAAAAAACGGCAAAGGCAAATACGGCAACGATCAGCGCAAGACCGAACGTGCGGGCGGGTTTTCTTTTGATGTTGGCAAAAGCCAAGGCGGCAGTTGTTAAGGAATTTATTTTCATGGGACAGGTCTCTCTTTTTTGGAGGGTCTGTTCGCGATGATCTGCAGAATGCTGACAGCGATGATAAGAACGGAAATGACAAGTATGCCCGGCAGTGTACCCATACGGCAAGGCATGATCGCGTTTTTACAGACACCGACAATACAGGTCGCGGTGAGGATTGCGGTAACCGCAAACAATATTGAAAAAACCCCAAGCACACGCTGTGTCTGTGCATTGCGAAGGATAAGAGCCAGAATACCCGAAAGAGTGACAAAAGCGCCTAATATAGTGCAGAAGATACCTGTCCAGTGGCATTTCATCGGTACGGTGCTGCCGTTGGCAAGCTCAATCCCTTTGTCACATGCGGGCAGAATAATTTGTGGCATGAGCGCGAGAACAACACCTAAAATCAGTAGGATGATCCCAAATATATAAGTTTTTTTCATGAGAAACATTCTCCCTTACTTAAGCATACGGAAGAGGACAAGCATTCGCCTAAAATGGTTTGTATACACGAATGCCTGCCGCTGCCGCAGAATAGGTTATTTTTCGTAACGATCATATTTGATGCCAATGGGTGAATCAGGGATCCATACATACCTTCCGTAAAAAGCATTGCGACCGGTATTGTTCATGACCTTCATATTGTCGCTGTAGCGAACATCCGTACCGTAAGACTGTGTTATAACGTATGCTAAATCACTGGCATTTTCGTAGATGATAGGCATATTGTCGTGCTGACCGATCTTTGCTTTGATCTTAACGTTCATGATACCCGGGATCGACGCTTCGCGTCCATAGATATCCGGGCGGTCGTAGCTGATATCCACTAGCTTAACGCCATAGTTTTCCTCCGTATGATCGGCCATGCCCGCTGTAGGACCGCCGGCCTTTCCGGTGACGATCGTGGTGAGAGCAGCTTGCTGCTCAGGTGTTTTTGCGTCAATATAATAAGCGGTTGTCCAGTTTGTGAGACACATCTCACGCGGGGTTGAGAAAGCGACCACGAATTTACATCCGTCGAGTATAATGTCCTCATAATGACCTTTATCGATGATAAAAGTCAAAATAACATCGCAGGGAAGATAGTCGGGCAGAATGGTATTGTGCGGCTGCGCGCTTATGAGACACGGGCAACTGACATCGCAGCTACAGCTCTCGATGTATTCGCCGTCAAGTTTCCAATCCGGCCATTTTGCAGAACTTGTTTTTTTACTCATTTTGGTTCTCCTTTCGATTTTGACAGTGATTTGGAAAATTTTTTATTGCAATTTAATACATTCTTTGATAAAATACGTTTAAACACGTGTAAACTAACTTTTAACACGTGTGTACAACAAGGGGGAAATGATACCCCCAGATCAAACAAGGTATGATCTGTTTAGAACGCAACAGTCAATCAAGTATTGTCAAAACTATTCGGGGTATGGAAGTTTCGCCGAAAAGAGTTCAGCTCTTTTGATAAAGCGTATTACGCTGATGATCCATCCGGTTTCGCTCTTAATACTAGCATTGTGACCAGGTGATGTCAACGGGTAATAAATCCATTTCTCCTGTAAATACTGTCATGAAAAAGTGAGAAAACGGTATGGAAAAAGGGGTTTTAAACAGCTTTGCCGAAAGAGAAAATATGTCAAATGACATACATATAAAAAATATTGACAAATGATTTTTGCGGGGTTATGATAGCTGTAAGCTAACAAAACCGAGATATTCATTTTCAAAGAACAAAACCGCAATTTTAAAAACCAGAGGAGACAATTGAAAACGAAGCTATTTTTCGAAACGAAAAATGCACAGGAGTGGTTCTTTGCCTTCAAAAAAGTACACGTGTAAAATAGCGTTGTAAAGGGAAAATATTCATGCGGTCAAACGTCCGGAAAAAGCAATTTTCATTGAAATTACAAAAAAAGTTTTTTTATAAAAGAGCACCAAAAAAACAAGCAAAGGAGTGTTGTAAGTGAGCAGTCAAGGACATTTACTGGAGATGAAAAACATCTGCAAATCTTTTCCGGGCGTGAAAGCGCTGGACAGCGTTTCCTTCGAATTGGAGGAAGGCGAAGTACATGCGCTGATGGGTGAAAACGGCGCGGGGAAATCGACGCTGATGAAGATCCTGACCGGAACGTATAAGCAGGATATTGGCGACGTTGTCTACAAGGGGGAAACCCTTGAAAAACGCGACGAAAGGCTAACGCTTTCAAAGGGTATCGCGATCATTCATCAGGAGCTATCTTATGTTCCCTATCTGACGATTGCCGAAAATATGTTTCTTGGAAGGGAAATTGTGCGGCATGGCGTTTTGCAGCAAAAGGAAATGAATATAAAGGCGGCGGAATGGCTCAAAAATGTGGGGGTAAACCTGAACCCCAAACGCACGATGAACAGTTTGATGGTTTCTGAACAACAGATGGTGGAGATCGCAAAAGCTGTATCATATGATGCGAGCATTATCGTTATGGATGAGCCGACTTCGGCGATTACCGACAGGGAGGTAGAAAACCTGTTCCGTGTGATCAATGAATTAAAAGCAAAAGGTGTGGCAATTATTTATATCTCGCACAAGATGGATGAGATACTCAGGATCAGTGACCGTGTGACCGTATTCCGTGACGGATGCCTGGTGGACACATTCCAGTCGAGCGACGTGGATATTGACCAGATCATTGTCGCGATGGTAGGGCGTAAGCTGACAGACGTATTCCCCGTACGAGAAACAAAAGCCGGTGAAGAAATGCTGCGCGTTGAGGGGCTTACAAGAAACGGTGTTTTTGAAAACGTTTCGTTCGCAGTACGCCGCGGAGAGGTTGTAGGCTTTGCAGGTCTTATGGGCAGCGGACGGACAGAGACTATGCGCTGCATCTACGGGCTGGATAAACTGGATGGCGGGAAAATTTTCATCAAAGGAAAAGAAACGGTGGTTCGCACACCAAAAGACGCAATTGCAAGCGGGATCGGTCTTGTGAATGAGGATCGTAAGGGTGTGGGGCTTGTGCTTCCGCTTTCCGTAAAGCATAACTTGACGCTTTCCAATGTAAACAAATACTTTAAATCGCCTGTGATCAACAGTAAAAAGGAAAATGTACTGGCAGATAAAATGATTGAAGATTTGACGATAAAAACGCCCACAAGAAATCAGTCAGTGGGAAATTTATCCGGCGGAAACCAGCAAAAGGTCGTTTTAGGGAAAATTTTGCTGGATGAATCGGATATCCTCATCATGGACGAGCCGACACGAGGAATTGATATTGGCGCAAAAGCGGAGATATACCAATTGATCAACGACCTTGCGCAGCAGGGAAAGGCAGTGGTTGTGGTATCCTCGGAAATGCCTGAGTTGATCGGGCTTTCTGACCGTATCGTTGTGATGCATGAAGGAAAGGTGACCGGCGAAATCAATAGTAAAGAAGAAATCAAGCAAGAAAAAATTATGGAATATGTTATTGCTCAATGAACAGGGGAGGAAGTAAAAGATGGTTAGTAAAAGCAATCAGCTGGAATCCAATAGAGGGATGACGGCAAAAGAAATCTTCGTAAAGTATGGCATTGTATTTGCGCTTATTATTTTGATCGTTGCACTTACGATCGCGTCGGACAAATTCTTCGTACCGACGAACTTGATCACGATCCTGACACAAACATCCATCAACGCGCTGCTCGCGATTGGTATGACGTTTGTTATATTAACAGGCGGTATCGATCTTTCAGTCGGTTCTATTCTTGCCGCGTCCGGCGTTGTGTTCGCGTTGTTTGCGAAAGTAGACGAGAACGGCGTGCAGATGTTTCCGACGATTGTGCCGATTTTGATGTCATGCCTGACAGGTCTTGCGTTTGGTACATTTAACGGCGTGATCGTGGCGAAAGCAAAGGTTGCTCCGTTTATTGTGACGCTGGGTACCTTGACGATCGCGCGCGGCGCGGCGCTGCTGTTGTCTGATGGTCGTCCGGTATCTGATATGTCGCCCACATTCAAAGCGTTTGGCAGCGGCACGGCGGCAGGGATCCCGTATTTGGTCATTGTGATGATCGTTGTGGCAATCGTCGCGATGTTTGTTCTTACCAAGACGAAATTTGGACGCTATGTATACGCGGTAGGCGGGAATGAAGAAGCGGCGCGCGCTTCGGGTATTCCGGCTGCTAATATCAAAATGTTCGTATACATGATCGCAGGATTGATTTGTGGTTTGGCAGGATTTTTACAGTCCTCAAGAATTGTTGTCGGTCAACCGAATATAGGCGAGGGTTATGAGCTACAGGCGATTTCCGCTGTTGTAATCGGCGGAACGGCACTTTCGGGTGGTATCGGCAAAATGTGGGGAACGATCGTGGGCGCGTTTATCATTGGTGTGCTCAATAACGGTCTCGACCTGTTGGGGGTATCCTCTTACTGGCAGAAGGTTGTTAGTGGCGCAATCATTATCGCGGCGGTGCTCCTTGATCGCGCAGACAAGAAGTAAACTGTCATATCAAAAAGTTTATAAAGTTGCGGGGCGCCCGTCCCGTGATGTTAATGAATAAGTAATAAAAAAACAAAGCGTATTTAGGAGGAAAACATGAAAAAAGTATTGGTAGTAGTACTGGCACTCGTACTTGTGGCGACAGCTTTTGTAGGCTGCACACCGGCGGCTCCGGCCGCAACAGACAGCGCGGCTCCGGCTGAATCAGCAAGCGCAGAAGCAACAAAGGCGGTAGAGTCCGCAACGCAGGCGGCGGGAAAAGATCCCAAAGACATGACGTTCGGTTATCTTGTACAGACAGAGACGACAGAATTCATGCTGCACATTGTACAGGGCATTCAGGACAGATGTGACGAACTCGGCATCAAGCTGATTGTAAACGATGCGGACGGCGATCCGTCAAAGCAGATCTCGCAAGCTGAATCCTTGATCAGCCAAGGCGTTGATGCAGTCATCGTAACGCCGGTTGATGCGCAGGCGAGTGTTCCGGTCGTTGAAAAATGTAATGCGGCAGGCATCCCTGTCGTTGGTGTGTGCACGACGCTCACAGGCGACATTCAGCCGGATGCGTTCGTTGGTTCTGATGACAACCAGTCAGCAGAGCTCGCGGTAACGGCTCTCGCGGACGCGATTGGCGGTAAAGGTAAGATCGGTATGATCCGCGGAATCGCTGGTCAGTCTTCCGAAGTTATCCGCGGAGATGCGGCGAAGAAATTGTTGGCAGAAAAATATCCGGACATCGAGATCGTAGTAGAAGATATCGGCAACTGGTCGCGTGACGAAGCTATGACGATCATGGAAAACTGGATCCAGAAATATGGCGAAGAAATGGTTGGCGTGTTTGCGCAGAACGACGAAATGGCGATTGGCGCATGCAATGCAATCGAGAATGCAGGTCTCACAGGCAAAATTCAAGTAACAGGTATTGACCTTGTTGCTGACGCAAAAGAGTATTTGGCTGATGGACGTATGGCTGCAGACGTGTTCCAGGATGGCTATGGACAGGGTTTCAAATCTGTAGACGTAGCGCTTGCCCTCGTGAATGGCGAACAGGTAGAAAAAGAAACATGGATCCCGTTCGAACTCGTAACGAAGGAAAACATGGAAGAATATTTCAGCATCAAACAGCAGTAGGAAAAAGTGAAGGAATACAACATTTAAGAAACTGTTTTATTACTTAGAATTAACATGAAAGAAGACAATCCGTTAAAGCGGTTTTGACCGCGAACCGGAAAGCTTTTGATCGTGTATGTACCGGCCGCCGCCTTTTGAGGCGGCGGGACCGGTTCAAACCGATACTACCCTTACATAAAAATCACTTTTGACAGGAATAGCGACCAATCGACAGGAGCAATGAGAAAATGTGCGGCCCTGTGTTTTTTTGCATCATGGAGACCGAATAAAAATGAACATTAGTGTTTGATAAAAGTATCAACCATTATATATGAAGGAGAAAAGAATATGGAAACAGTAAAAGTTGGCGTAGTAGGATGCGGTAATATTGCAGATATCTATTTCGAAAACATCGCTAAATTCGAAAACATCGAGGTATATGCGTGTGCAGACCTGATGCTCGACCGGGCGAAGGAACGCGCACAGCAATATGGCTGTAAGGCGATGAGCGTGGATGAGATCATGACAGATCCGGCGGTAGAGGTGGTTTTGAATCTTACGATTCCTGCGGCGCACTATGAAGTGGATATGAAGGCGCTTTGTGCAGGCAAACATGTATACAGCGAAAAACCGCTTGCCATAACACGTGAGCAAGGACAAGAAATTTTAGAAACAGCCAAGAAAAACGGTCTGCTGGTAGGCTGCGCGCCCGATACGTTCTTAGGCGGACGCCTGCAGACGATGAGTAAGCTTTTAGATGATGGATGGATCGGCAAACCGATCGCTGCGACAGCTTTTATGACAACCTTTGGCCATGAAACGTGGCATCCAAGTCCGGAATTTTATTATAAGGAAGGGGCGGGTCCGCTTTTTGACATGGGTCCTTACTACTTGACGGCGCTGGTTGCGTTGTTAGGACCTGCAAAACGTATCAGCGGCGCGGCTGCTATGACATACAAACAGAGAATGATCACCAGCCGACCGCTTGCGGGAAAAATGATTGACGTAGAAGTTCCTACGCATGTCAGTGGGACGATCGAATTTGAAAACGGCGCGATCGCGACGATGATTATGAGTTTCGACATGTGGGACAATAATCTGCCGCGTTTTGAAATTTACGGTACGGAAGGCACGATGAGCCAGACCGATCCGGATCCGCTTGCGGGTCCTGATATTTTCCATGGAGAGACCAAATTACGCAGAAAAGATGCTTCTGATTGGGTAGACACACCCGTTCCGCTGCCGCGTTTGGAAGAAGCGACGCCGTGGTCGATCGTTCCGCCATGTTTTGATTATATGGAAAACAGTCGTGGACTTGGACTTTCGGATATGGCTCGCGCGATTCGTAAAGGCGGAGATTTCCGCGCAAACGGCGACATGGCATATCATGTGCTGGAAATGATGCACGGATTTTATGATTCGGCAGATTCAGGAACTTATTACGAGATGAAGAGCACGTGTAAGCGTCCGAAAACAATGCCTGTAAACCTTCCGAAATGGTCGATGGGCGACTGATATTCGTAGATGAGAGCGGGTCTTATAAAAGACCCGCTTTGTAAAAAAACAGGAAAATGAATATTTGACACAAAGAAGGAACAAGGAATTGACAATTGACAATAAAATAATAAATAATAGCAATTGACATAACGAGCGCGCGGTGTTATGATAAGCATATAGTTAGAAAGATAGTTTCACCACTTGGTTACACGTGTTAAATAAAACTTTTATACATTTTATCCAAAATAATGATATTTGATAATAAAATAGCAAAAAAATTTCTCGATGTTTTAGAATCAGGATAATTCACAGGAGGAAAAGATCATGAAGTATTATTACGAACAGGATCAGACAAAGACCAAACACGATTTTTTGGGTCGACCTGTTGTTCGAAGCAAAAGAATCAACGATTTGCGCGATCTGCTTATCGACGCGACGCCGCAAATATGCTCGGATCGCGCGCGTCTGCTGACGGAGGCGTATAAAGAGCACAAATCTGAGCCTGTCGTATTAAAGCGGGCATTGGCGTTTCAACATATTCTTGAGAACATGAAGATCAGCATATTGCCCGGTGAGCTTATTGTGGGAAGTTTGGGCACAAAATTGAGATGCGCGCCTATTTTTGCGGAATTCGGCATGGATTGGGTGATAGAAGAACTTGACGGGAATCCGGTACGTCCGGAAGAACGTCCGGGTGATCGTTACCTGATTGATGAAGAGGATGAAAAGGTGCTGCGGGAGATCCATCGTTTTTGGCACGGTAACGATCATGAATCACGTTGCCGGGCGATGCTTCCTA
The DNA here is from genome assembly GCA_964494645.1 of uncultured Christensenella sp. Classification (GTDB taxonomy): domain Bacteria; phylum Bacillota; class Clostridia; order Christensenellales; family Christensenellaceae; genus Christensenella. The sequence continues at coordinate 26,595 of CAZBSH010000002.1, forward strand.
AGGAGACGGATATCGGCAAAAAGATAGGGGTCACAGATTCTTACTGGCTGATGATCGGCGGCGACGGACATTTAACGGTAGATCTTAAGAGCGTTGCCCAAAAGGGACTCAAGGATGTGATTGCGCGCGCGCAAAAACGTCTTGCGGAACTGGACCTTTCTGATCCGCAAGCGATTGAGCAGAAACCATTTTTGGAATCTGTGGTAATTACCTGTGAAGCGGTCATTCATTTTGCGCACCGCTATGCGCAGCTTGCGGTGGAGATGGCAAAAACAGAAAAAGACGCACAGCGTAAAAAAGAGTTGATGAAAATTGCGGAAGTATGCCAAAACGTACCTGAAAATCCGGCGCGGGATTTCCATGAAGCGGCGCAATCGCTGTGGTTCATCAATTTGACAATGCAGATCGAAAACAATGGACATTCCATCTCGTTCGGCCGTTACGACCAGACGATGATTGACATTTACCGCAAAGATATTGAGGCGGGAAATATTGAATATGATGACGCGCTTGAGATTATTGAATGCGTGTTTTTGAAAATGTTTCAACTGCAAAAAATTACTTGTTGGGACAACACAAAGGCGTTCAGCGGATATCAGCTGTTCCAAAATTTTACGGTGGGCGGACAGGATAGGAATGGGAAAGACAGCGCAAATGAAATATCGTTTTTGATACTAAACGCACAGGCGGCGATCGCGCTCAACACACCTTCCATTTCTTTGCGTTATCACAACCGCATCAATGATCGTTTGCTGTACGCGTCTTTTGACGTTGTACGTATCGGCGGCGGACAGCCGGCGATGTATAGCGACGAAGTGTATATCCCCGCGCTTGTGAACCGCGGTATTCCGTGGGAAGATGCGGTTGATTATTCTATCGTAGGCTGTGTGGAAGCTATCGTTGAAGGGAAGCAGACAGGTCGTCCCAACGGTGCGGGGTTCATTAATCTTGGCAAGGTGATGGAACTGGCGCTATACAACGGAAAAGACCCGAATACGGACATTTGCATGTGCGAGGGCACGGGCAGTCTCGCTGATTTTAAGAGTTATGAGGAGCTGTATGAGGCATTCAAAACGCAGGCAAGATATTATTTTAAGCAACAGGTCGTGACGGACAATATCATTGATGAATGCACAGAGCTTGGTATTGCAGATCCGTATGTTTCTTCTTTGGTACATGACTGTATTGAACGTGGCAAAGTTATGAAGGCGGGCGGTGCGATTTACGACTATTGCGGACCGCTTTATGTTGGCGTCGCGAATGTAGGAAACTCTCTTGCCGCCGTAAAGAAGGTCGTATTTGACGATAAAAAGATCACGGCGGAGCAGCTTATGCATGCGCTCCAAACAAACTATGAAGATATGACCACAAGTCCAACCGGCGCGGAGATTCGGAAGATGATGCTGGATGCGCCCAAGTATGGGAACGATGACGATTACGTAGACGATATCATGGTGGAGTATTTCCGATTTATCTGCGAAGAGACGGCGAAGTATCACACGACAAGATATGGGCGCGGACCGATCGGCGGCACATGGCAGCCATCTACAAGCTCGGTTTCTTCTAACGTACCGTTTGGTTCATTTGTAGGGGCAACGCCTGATGGCAGGCAATCGGGAGACGCGCTTGCAGATACCTCCTCGCCCATGCATGGCACGGATACGAATGGTATCACGTCTTCTTTGAAATCGGTGGGCAAGCTTCCGACGATCCTTGTATCTGGCGGACAGCTTTTAAATGTCAAGGTCATGCCTGCGTCCTTAGAGCCCGGTCCGAACCTCAAAAAGCTGGTGGATGTCGTACGCACCTATTTCAGCGACTACAAAGGGATGCACGTGCAGATCAATTGTGTCTCGGCGGATACACTCAAAGCAGCACAGGATAATCCGTCCGAATACAAGGATCTGATGGTACGCGTGGCGGGCTACAGCGCACTATTCACGCCGCTTGATAAGGCGTTGCAAGACGATATCATCGAGCGTACGGAGCACGCGGTCTGATTCCGTGCACAAGAAGTGAAAATCTTATGAGATCATGTCCGATATCGTGTTTTTCGACATAGGAGAGTTTAAGGCGCGCAGCGCGGCAGGATGTCTGCGTAAGTAGGCGGAGAACACAGATCGGACAGTATAATACGGAAAAACGTTACATCAGAGGTATGCGCATGTTTTGGAGCGATAAAATAGAACAAGAAACAAAAGGCAATGTTTTTAATGTCGAACACTATCACATCAACGATGGTGCGGGGATTCGGACAAATGTATTTTTGAAGGGTTGCAATCTTTGGTGCTCATGGTGTTGCAACCCCGAATCCCAAATTTGCGTGCCGCAGTTGGTGATTCATAACAATCTTTGCAACGGATGCGGGTATTGTTGCGTTTCATTGTGTCCTCAGGACGCAATCACGCAGGAAAAAGACGGTGTCATCACGATCAACAAACAGAAATGTACGCTATGTGGCAAATGTGTGGAGATGTGTCCCAATTCAGCGCGGGAGCTTTATGGTAAAGAAATGAGCGTTGCGGAAGTAATTCTTGAAGTGGAAAAAGACAGCGCCTATTACAAGAATTCCGGCGGAGGAATGACTATTTCCGGTGGGGAACCGTGTATGCAGCCCATCTTTGCAAGTGAGCTGGCACAGGCCGCGCGCAGACGATATATTGACGTCGCGATGGAAACAGCGGGCGCAGTTCCGTTTGAAATGCTCTGGCAGGTGGCGCAGTATGTAGATGAAATCTTGATGGATGTCAAGTTTACGAATGACGAACAGTTCCGCACCATTGCGAACGTGCCGCTTAGCACGATCAAAGAGAATTTGCGTAAACTGCGTCAAAATGGGAAATATGTAAAAATGCGCTGTCCAATCATCCCAACGCTGAATGATAACGACGAACATATTGGGAACCTGATCGAATGGGCAAAGGAATTGGAGATTGAGGATGTGGACTTACTGCCGTTTCACCAGCTTGGGAAATACAAGTACGATTCACTGCAATACGATTATACATTGAGCATGTTAAAAGACATGGACAAAAAGATCGTGGAGGCAATGAAAGATCGTATGATCGCCGCGGGGATCAATGCCTGCGTGGGCGGCTGATATCCTGCAAAAAGCCATAGGATCGAAATGGATTTTGGTACGACCTGCTGTGCCGTATCGACAGTGGAAAACAGGGTGGGCGCTCAAAGAACGGTTGAGCCGAACACGCAGGTGTATCGGAATACGAATTTTTGATAGTAAATATGTAGAAAGCTACGAAGGAATGAAAGGGCGGATGCATAGCTTGACAATGCACATTTGATTGTAATATATTAAAGGATAGAATTTTTGTAGAATTTGTGCAAAAATTACTATTGAATGTCAAAGGTGCAAAAGCTATGGATGCGGAGTATATCAATGTTATGGTAAAAGCGCAAAAATCGATCGCACAACGCAGGCTTATGGTGCGCATTGCCAAAATGTATTATTATGATAATATGTCCCAGCAGGGAATTGCCGATGTTCTTGAGATCTCGCGATCCAATGTGTCCCGTTTGCTGCGTTTGTCGCGGGAGATGGATATTGTGGACATCAGGATCAATGATGCTTCTCTGAAGTCGATCGAGATTAGTGAAAAGCTCAAGGATATGTTTGCTTTAAAGCAAATGATCGTCGTGCCTTCCAATCATGATCCGAACATCAACCTGTCAAATATTGGCGTGGCTGCGGCGCGACATATCGAAAAGCAGCTAAAGGACAACATGAAGGTAGGAGTGTCATGGGGGCAAAGCGTTTATCAGACGATTTTCCATTCAACGCCTATCGTACGCGCAAACATTGATGTTGTGCAGCTGATGGGTGGTACGGCGTGGGATGATTCCTATATGTACGGCGTACAGCTGATCTTAAGCTTTGCTGACAAGTTAGGCGGCAGCGCAAAAATGCTACACTCGCCACTCACCCTAAAGAGCAGGCAGGTGCGCGATATGCTGATGCAGGAGGACGATATTAAGCGGCATTTTGAAATGACCAAAAAGCTGGATATTGCGGTGATCGGTATTGGCAGCAACTTTGGGGACGCGAGTACGATGGTCCATTCCAATTATATCACCAAAGAAGAGTCAGAACAGCTTTGGAGTCAGGGGATCAAATGTCATATATGTGGGCGGCATATAGATATGGAAGGAAAGCTGGCGGATATTGAATACAACAACAGGGTCATCGGTATAGAGCTGGAGGACTTAAAGCAGATAGGTAACGTAATCGCCATTGCCGGGGGACGGCATAAAGTAGAACCCATCACAGCCGCGCTGCGCGGCGGATATATAGATACGCTGGTTACGGACGAAGAAACTGCGATTCTTGTAGAACGGGAGGTGACGCAGCAGTAACCGGATACGAGCGAAAGGAGAAGACATCTTTGTCAATATTATCTGTATCAATACTAGGCTGTAACGCGATGTTTCTGGGGGAAAACGTGGAAGCTGTCAAGAAAGCGGGAGCTGACTTTATCCATGTCGATATCATGGATGGCGTATATGTAAAAAACTTTGCGTTCGGACCTAAAACAGTGGAAGATATCAAAGGTTTTTCCGAGGCTAAAGTGGAGGTTCACTTAGAGCTTCGTCATCCGGAGAATTATGTTGAAATGTTTGACAATGCGGGTGCGGATGCGTTGGTGTTTCAGCTGGGAACGACAAGTAATCCCATTCGTCTTCTAAAAGAGATACATGCAAGAGGCATGCTTGCCGGCATTGCTCTTAACCCGGCGGATCCGTGGGAAAACTTGCAACACCTTGCGGATTACGCCGATTATATCATCATGATGAGCGTAGAGCCGGGGTTTGGGAATCAGGTCTTCGAAGAAAATGTTTACCAAAAAATCAGAGAACTGAAAGAGTTTCTTGCTGCACAGGGCAAAAAGATACCAATCGGGGTGGATGGATCGGTAGACCTTGCGCGCGCGAATCAGTTGAAAAGTGTGGGCGTAGGTTGGTTTATTGTAGGGACTGCTATTTTTAGCGCGGAAAACCGTAAAGATCAAATCGCCAAATTCAGGACAATCATAGGATAACAAAACTATTTTAAAAAAGTAAATGGAAGCAAAGGAAAGGTGGAAATGATGAGTAAAATGAAAGCCAGTGTGTTTTATGAACCTTTTAACATGAAAATGGAGGAAGTAGACATTCCCAAAATTGCCGCAAATGAGGTACTTATAAAGGTAAAAGCAGTGGGGATTTGCGGTTCGGATGTTGCTTATTATTATGGTACCAGCCCGGTCGGGACGGCAGACGGAAAAGGACCGCTGATCTTGGGGCACGAAGCTGCAGGAATTGTGGAAGATCCGGGCGAGCTGGGGGCTTCTATTGGTTTTAAAAAAGGCGACCGTGTATGCGTGAACCCTGTGGCTCCGTGCTTTGCGTGCAAGCCGTGCCTGAATGGTCAATTTAACGTATGTGACAACTTGCATGTGTACGGCGTAGGCGAAGACGGCGCGTTTGCGGAATGCGTGAAAGCGGCGGCAACGAATGTCTATAAAATTCCGGATGAGATGTCGTTTGAGGACGGTGCGCTCGCAGAGCCGCTTGCATGCGCGGCGTACAGCGTGAAAAAGCTTGATGTGAAGCCCGGGCAAACGATCGTGATGTTTGGCTGCGGTCCCATTGGATTGATGGATGTGCAGTTACTCAGAGCTGCGGGTGCGGGAAAGGTCATATTGGTTGATCATCACAATTCGGACTTTAATACGGACCGGGCGATCGAGTTGGGGGCGATGTACGCCTTTAATACGACAAATAAGGATTCAAAATATTATACTTCTGATCTTGCGGAAAGCATTCGAGAGATCAACGGCGGACGGCTCGCCGATGGCGCGCTTCTGACCGCAGGAACGATGGAAGCATGGGAATGCGCCCTCGATGTGACGGCTCCGGGTTCAACGATCGTATTTTTCGGATTACCCTCTTCGGCGGACGCGGAATTTAAAATCCCTGCGCTGGCGGCGATCCAAAGCGACCGAAATATCCGTTTTGCATGGCTTGCGCCCCTTGTGTGGGATAATATATTTAATATGATTGCGAATAAGCAGGTCAAGCTGGATTCGCTGATCACACACCGCTTTGCGCTTGAGGATATCGAAGAGGGGATCAAGTTTATGCGGGAATCCAAGGAAAAGAAGATCAAAGGCATTATGGTGATCGACTGAACTTAAATCAAAAAGACCGTCCCGCCGGAAAAAACCGGAGGGCGGTCTTTTTTGTATACTGCCGGTTTGGTCAAAGAGATTCGTCCTCTTCTTCAGTTACGAATTGCCGCTCAAAAAAAGGATCGTTTTTCAGGGCATGCAGCTGCTCTTTGCTGAGCAGAGTATTTGTACCCAGGCACGCCGTGCATCGAGCCTTGCAGGCAGGGCATACACACCCCATCTTCATATCTTCCGCGTGCGCCATATATGTTCCGCATTCTGCGCATTCACACCGCATATAAAATACTCCTTATCAATAGAAATAACGTATGTTATTATAGTAATCAGAAACAAAGGGGATGTCAAACGGTGAAAAGGGCGGTGGATGGATGAACGAATTCAAGGATAGGGTGGCAGTCATAACGGGCGGCGCGCACGGCATTGGGAAAACGCTGTGCAGCGAATTTGAAAAGCGCGGCACGCATGTATGCACCATCGATCTTAGAAAGAATGATTTTTATACGGGCGATCTTGCAAACGAAGCGGATGTACAGGCGTTTGCTAAAAAGGTGATCGACACCTATGGGCGGGTGGATTATCTGGTCAATAATGCGATGCTTCATAAGGGCGGGCTTAAGACCTGTTCTTATGAGGAGTTTAACTATGTATTGCGCATTGGCTTGTCCGCGCCGTTTTTACTGACAAAATTATTGGAGGACTATTTCAGCAAAGAAGCGAGCATTGTCAATATTTCCTCCAGCCGCGACCGCATGAGTCAGCCGGATACGGAAAGCTATACTGCGGCAAAGGGCGGAATTTCGGCGCTCACGCGTGCGCTTGCCGTCAGTTTGGCAGGCAGGGTGCGTGTTAACTCTGTTTCTCCCGGATGGATCGACACGGATTTCAAAATATACGAGGGCGCGGACGCGGCGCAGCATCCGGTCGGACGCGTGGGGGATCCGCTTGATATTGCAAACGCTGTCTTGTTTTTATGCAGTCAAAGCGCCGGTTTTATCACAGGAGAAGATTTGTGCGTGGATGGGGGTATGACCAAGCAGATGATCTATCATGGGGATTTTGGCTGGGAGATGACCCACAAAATAGATAGAAGGGAATAAAAAAAGTTGAAAGCATTGATCACGTATCTGGATAACAGCGGCTTTGCCGTAAAAACAGGCGGACACGTTCTGATTTTTGATTGTTGGAACAAAAACGCGGTACATGGGAAAAGAGGGCTTGCGGGCGGAACGATCGACCCGGCGGAGCTTACACAAGAAAACGTGCTGGTATTTGTGTCCCACGCGCATGGAGACCATTATAATGCAGGAATATTTGACTGGGCACAGAATATCCCAAACATTCGCTATATCGTGTCGGATGACGTACCTGCACCCGCAGGCGTACTGCGTGTCCATGCGCATCAAACGTACAATGTGGACGGTATGCGCATACACACACTGCGTTCCACAGACGAAGGCGTCGCGTTTTTCATAGAGGCGGACGGTCTTACGATCTACCATGCGGGAGACCTCAACTGGTGGCATTGGGAGGGCGAAGACCCGCGTTGGAATGCACAGATGGGCGATGATTATAAGCAGGAGATTGATATGCTTGCAAAGGAGAAGGTCGATATTGCCTTTGTGCCGGTAGACCCGCGCTTGGAAAAAGACCAGTTGCGCGGTATTACTTACTTTATGGAAACGGTGGATGCGAAAATGGTGATCCCTATGCACTATGGGAGAAGTGCGGCGGAGGCGGCACGTGCGTTGGAAAACGCGCACATTCGGCATGCGGAGCGTATCATAGGTCCGATGCGGCGGGGACAAACGATTGATTTTGAATAAAAACGATACGGATGGAGATCCATCCGTATTTTTTTGCTTGACAGCGTAACAATGTTATATTATAGTATTATCATAGAACGAAACAATGTTACGGCGAAAGGAGCGATACGTTTGAATCTGATATCTAAAAAAGATTTGTTGGCGCAAACGGGGATATCCTATGGACAGCTTTACCGCTGGAAAAGACAGAGGCTGATCCCGGACGAATGGTTTGTGAAGCAATCTTCTTATACAGGACAGGAAACGTTTTTCCCGCGGGAACAGATATTGAGCAGGGTACAGTCCATACTGGAATTAAAAGATACCCATTCCATGGAGGAGCTTGCGCGTATGTTCTCGCCTGAAGCAATCAATACGGTCGTTTCTGCCGGGGAATTGCGCGAAATGGATGAAATCAGCACGGGATTGCTCGATATGCTTGGGGGAGATCAGGAAAATTATGATTTTTCACAGATTATTCTGCTGGCGATATTGTCACAGATGGAAAAGATTTCTCTCAAAGAACGTTCGGAGCTTTTTAAACGCGGCGCGCAGATGCTCAATGGCACGAAAACCGCAGGGCTTACGTGCATTGTTTTTAAGGCACAAACACGCTACTATATCGGTTTTGCGCAGGGTGCGGTGGTGCTTGACAGCGATCTTGAGGCAGCCGGTGAATGGCTCATGGATGAATGGGCACGAAGGCTCAAAGTGAATCATAAGGATCATTGGAAATAAGGAGAAAGCAATGGAAGTTAAAGGAAAATATATGAATGGATTTACAATCAATGGTGTGGGAACGATCGACGGTGGAAAATTCGACAGTTTAAAAATCGATGGAATTGGAAAATGTACAGAGGATATTGAGGCGGAGAACATCGAAATCGACGGAATGTTTGAATGTAACGGAAATATTAAGGCAGGGCTTTTTGATTGTGATGGCATGACGAAACTCAAAGGGAATCTGGAAGCAAAAAAGCTGGATGTAGACGGTATGCTTTCGGTCAAGAGCGGAAAAATCGAAGCGGAAGAGATCTATTGCGACGGATTGATTACCGCGGACGGAGAAGTGTCGGCGGATTTGATCGAGGCGGATGGCTATATTTGCGCACAAGAGATCGTAGGGGACAAGGTGTCCATCAAGTCAAAGAAACGGAATATTAAGTTTGTCAAACTATTTCATAAGAAGAGTGAGATCAATATCATCGAGGCGACGATGATAGCGTTGGAGGGCGTATGGGCAAACGCAGTCAATGGAAGGGATATCACAATCGGTCCGCACTGTGAGATCAAGAGCATTGATTGCAATGGCACGCTTTCTATCCATGAAAAGGCGACGGTCGGCTCTGTTACAGGGCAATATACCATGCGCAAATAAAGAAAACATTGTTAAAACCGCCTTTTTAAGGCGGTTTTTTTATGAAAATATTTTGTTGACCTGTTTTGGCAACAGTATGTGCTATACTATAAAAACAAATAGAGGAGGCGTGTGCGGTATGGATATTTTTAGTAAGCTGGAGATTCTCGCGGATTCGGCAAAATACGACGTTGCGTGTACGTCAAGCGGCGTTGACAGGAAAGCGGGTCCGGGCGGGATCGGCAGTTCTGTCGCGTGCGGCATCTGTCACAGCTTTGCGGCGGACGGACGATGTATTTCGCTACTCAAAGTATTGATGACAAACGTGTGTGTATATGATTGCAAATACTGTGTTAATCGTGTATCAAACGATGTGCCGCGCGCGATGTTTACGCCGCGTGAGCTTGCTGATTTGACGATCCATTTTTATAAGAGAAATTATATTGAAGGATTGTTTTTGAGCTCAGGTGTTGTCAAAAGCGCCGATTATACTTGTGAACTGATGATTGAAACGTTACGCATTTTGCGGGAAGATTATAAGTTCTACGGTTATATCCACGCCAAGGCGATTCCCGGTGCGGCGGCAGATCTGTTGGAGCGGTTGGGGATGCTCGCGGACAGAATGAGCGTGAACATAGAGATGCCTTCCTCAGACAGTCTCAAACTGCTGGCGCCCAACAAGACAAAGGATGCGGTGCTAAAACCGATGGAATATATCCGTGACCGCAAGAGGGAAAATACGCAGGAAATCACGGTGTATCAGCATGCGCCTAAATTTGTTCCCGCAGGACAGAGTACGCAAATGATCGTGGGCGCGACACCCGAAACAGACTTTCAGATCTTGAACCTCACAGAAGGATTATATAAAAAATACCAGTTGAAGCGCGTGTTCTTTTCCGCGTATATCCCGGTGGTGGAAAACACGCTCCTGCCATCACTTGATACCAAGCCGCCGCTGCTGCGCGAACACAGGCTTTATCAGGCGGATTGGCTGTTGCGTTTTTATCGGTTTTCCGCAAGTGAAATATTGGATGAAAAAAATCCGAATTTCAATCCGTTTATCGACCCGAAATGCAATTGGGCACTCCACAATATGGATCGTTTTCCGCTGGAGGTCAATCGCGCGCCTTATGAAGAGCTGCTGCGCGTGCCGGGAGTGGGCGTAAGAAGCGCAAAACGTATTTTGTATGCGCGCCGCGCATGTTCGCTGAATTTCGACGGACTGAAAAAATTGGGCGTGGTTTTGAAACGCGCAAAATATTTTTTGACGTGCGGTGGTAAGATGTTTGACGGTACACGCTTTACGCAGGAGGACGTACTGCTTTCCATGATGTCCAAAAAGACGATTGCTCAATACAAACTAAGCCCGTATTGCCCCAACGGAAGCAAGCAGCTTTCGTTGTTCGAGCAAGGTGGGATGCTCGGAGAGGAGATGCAAAAATGCCTGACGGGAGAGTTGTAAAGTATCGTTATGACGGGAGTTTTGACGGGCTTCTTACGTGTGTATTCGAAAGCTTCGAAAAAAAAGAGATCCCGCACGAGATCAGCGGTCCGGATGCAGGTCAGATGAGTTTGTTCGCGGAAAAAGTGATTGTGACAGACGAAGAAAAGGCAAGACGCGTGCTTGTGTCCATCCCGCAAAAAATTGGCGATGAGGCGCTTTTCTTTATTCGGCGTGCATACCTTACCTGCCTGCCGCAAAAGGAAAGATATATTCTTTTGTTTTTGCGCAAAGGGTTTCATATGGGTGCAAAAGTGATGCGTTTGCTTGGTGACGATGTGGTGAGCGTACTGTTCAAGGCAGTGAAACGTCTTGGGAACGAAGCACATTTTTTTAAAGAATTTCTTCGTTTTTCCGTATATGATACGGTGTTGGCGGCGCGTATCACACCGAAAAATTTTGTACTGCCGTTTTTAGGACAACACTTCGCGGAACGTTTTCCAAGCGAGGCGTTTCTGATTTACGATACGACGCATGAAATGGCGCTTACGTGTGAAAACGGAAAAATCAGTATCAACGCGGTAGAAAATTTCACTATGCCCGCGCCTAGCGACGAAGAGCGGCAGTTCCGCAGGTTGTGGAAGATGTTTTATGACACAATCGCCATTAAGGAACGAGAAAATCCGCGCTGCCGCATGAGCATGATGCCTAAACGATACTGGGTTAATATGACGGAATTCGCAGTCGAAACCGACCCTGCCATGCTGCTGCCCATTAAAATATAAAAAATTTTGCTTGACCCTTACGTTGCGTCATAGTATAAGATGAAATCACAAAGGAGGCGCGGTATGAAAACAGTACACGAAGTCGCGCAATGCGCGGGGATCAGCGTGCGCACGCTGCATTATTATGACCAGATCGGTCTGTTGTCTCCCAGCGACGTGACAGAGGCGGGTTATCGGCTGTATGACGATGCGGCAATCAGGCGGTTGCGGCAGATCATGTTTTACCGCGAGCTGGGCTTTGCCCTCAAGGATATCCGGGGCATTTTGGAAAGAGATTCCTTTGACGAGACCGATGCGCTTAAAAAACACCGCAAGCTGCTTTTGATGAAGCGCAAACGTTTAGATGCGCTGATTGGTCTTACAGATCGTATCTTGAAAGGAGAAACAACAATGAGCTTTACAGAATTTGACGAAACACAAATAGAAACAGAGCGTCGCGCATATGCCAAAGAGGCGCGTAAGCGTTGGGGCGACACGGAAGCGTATGCGCAAAGTGAGCAGAAAACGGCGCAATATACGAAACAGCAATGGGTAATGATCAATGATGAGGCAACAGAAATTTATCGACAATTTATCGGATGTATGGAAGAAGGGGCGGAGAGTGAGGGAGCACAGAAAGCTGTCAGGGAATGGAAAGAATATATTACAAAATATTTTTATGACTGTACGGATGAGATCCTTGCGGGGTTAGGGCAGATGTATATAGCGGACGAGCGGTTTGAAAAAAACATCGATGCGCATGCCCGCGGTCTGGCGGCCTTTATGAGCGAAGCAATCAGAATTTATTGTGCATAATGCATCAGCAAAAGCCTGT
>CAZBSH010000002.1:39078-117636 GCA_964494645.1 uncultured Christensenella sp.
CTGTTGCACGGGGGTGTTTCATGAAAAAGGAATTGATTGCTGCTGTTTTACTGTGCGGTTTGCTGCTGATCATGATGGGATGCGCGGCGGGAACAGGCGCGTTGACGTCTGCCCCTACGCAGGTGGTTTCGTCAGAGGATGTTGTTGTTCCGCCGGAAGTAAGCGTACAGCCAACGCTCGAGACTACGCCCGAGTCATCGCCTGAACCGGCAGCAGGCGAAGAGACCGCTGCCCTTGATTTTTATTTATGGGAAGATCGTGCGAAAGAGATAGTGGCCGATCTGTCAATCGAAGAAAAGGCAGCGCAGATGTTTTTTGCGCGATGCCCGGAAGCGGAGGCAGAGGAGCTGGAAGGGGAATTTCAGTTTGGCGGATATATCTTGTTTAAGCGCGATTTTGAAGACAAGACGAAAGCGGATGTGAGGGACAACATCAAAAGCTATCAGGATGCCGCCAAGATACCCATGCTTATCGGTGTGGACGAGGAAGGCGGAACGGTCACGCGTTTGAGCAGGTTTGAAGCGTTTCGCGACCGACCGTATTTATCGCCGCAGGAATTGTATACGCAGGGCGGTCTTGAGGAGATCGCGGCAGATACGCTGGAAAAAGCGGAGCTGTTAAAAAGCCTGGGGATCAATGTGAATTTGGCGCCGGTATGCGATGTTTCAACCGATTCAGACAATTTTATCTATCCGCGTGCTTTTGGCAAAGATGCGCAACAAACAGCGGAATATGTGGTCACTGTCGTTAACGCAATGAATGAAAGCGGCATAGGGAGCGTAATGAAGCACTATCCCGGCTATGGATCGAATACGGATACACACACCGGTATCGCACATGATACGCGTGGTCTGGATGTTTTTACAAGCAGTGATTTTCTTCCGTTCATGGAAGGGATGGAAGCGGGCGCGCCGAGCGTTTTGGTAAACCACAATATTGTAGAAAGCATGGATGGAGACTATCCTGCGTCGCTTTCCAAAAAGGTACACGAAATACTTCGCGCGCAGCAGGGATTTGAGGGTGTGATCATGACGGATGATCTCTATATGGATGCGATCAAAGACGAATATGGCGCATCGCGTGCAGCGGTGCTCGCGGTGTTGGCAGGGAATGATATGCTGATTTCTTCGCAGCCGCAGGAACAGCTTACAGGAGTACTTGACGCGTTGGAGGATGGAACGATCGAGGAAGAAATGATAGACGCTGCAGTTACGCGTGTTTTGTGCTGGAAGCTTTCTTTGGGACTGATGCAATAAAAAGATAAAATAAAAGCTGCCGGATATCATAAAAGACAGCTTTTTCATTTTGCGGTGAAATTAATTCCGGCTTTACGTGCTTGCGAGTGTTGCAAGCGTTTTAAAATCGTATAACGTTTGCCGTCCTTTAAGAAATTGCGACCGGTCTGTTTGAACCAGAAGGATACGCGGTGTTCTTGACACTGTTCATGCAAAGAAAGAATCCAATGATAATCGCAAGTACGTGCCTGCATGCCCGATTCACCGCCCGCGACAACATTCTCAAATTTGCCTGTCGCAAGATAAGGAGATATGTCGATGTGCCCTAAAATCGGTTCACAGATAACGATACGGTGTAAGACAGGCAGCTGCATGAATTGTGGCAGACGCATATCTGCCATTTCCTGATTTTCGACTGTACAGCCAATGCGTACATTCGGATAGCCTTTGCCCCAATCTTCTGGCAGGTTTACGCAAAAGCGATGGATGCGTTTGGTGATGATGAGAAACGAAATATCCGCTCTCTCGCGGATAAAGCGCCACGCCTCCTTTCGCCATTCGTCCGCCTCTTCAATAAAAAAATCAGAAGTACCGCACGTGAATACTTCCCTGCCTCCGCTAAGCTTGTAACTCCCGTCGCGCTTGCGCTTGATCGGTAAATCAAAGGAGGCGGTTTTGCAAACGACACTCGGATCTTTACCGACAGAAAGGTCGCGGCGGTACATATAGCAATTTTTGCAGCCGGGGCTTAGTTTGCGGCAGCCGTGCCACGGATTCCATGCGTTCATGGCTCTTGACGCGTGCGCAGATATTCGGAAAGATATTTTTCGTCCTCAATCTCAAGAGCGCGTTCGCCCGAAAGACCTTCCAAATGGTGACGGAATTCATGGCGAAGTGTGGAGCGAAGCTGCGCGCGCAGTTGATCGGCGGGAAGCTTTCCGTACAGGCGCTCAAACGAACCGTAATATATTTCGATGTGGTTGCCCATATCATTGCTCTTAAAATAACGACCCATCACATACAGGTCGTTGCCGCGGCTTTTTGGATGCATTTCCGCCTGTGGAAGGAGCAAGATACCGCCATTAAGATCCGCAAAAAATTCCTGTGGAAGCTCTTCTGCAAGCTCATCCAGCATCTTGCCCATTTCTTCTAAAGAAATCAAATATTTGCCCTCCGGGTCATTTTTGTATACTATAATACATAACTATAAAAAAAGAAAGAGAAATGACCGCCTGTTTTATAAAAGCTGAGAACGGGTATCATACATTTATCAGAAAAAAGATGAGGGATACGAATGAATAATGAGACGGCACAAGTTGTGGATAAAACAAAAGATTTTGTCGAAGGCTTTGAAAATATGTTCACGCTTGGTTTTTGGAATACGCTGATTTTTGCGGCGATCGTTGCGGGGATCACGTTTGTTATTTTAAAGATATTGTCCAAATTTTTGAAAAGGCAACTGACCGGAAATATGCGTATTTTTTATAGGCTGATCTACGTAATCATCATCGTCGTCGCCGTCTTTTCGGTATTGATGACGATCGAACCGTTAAAGCAATTTGCGACGGTCATTCTTGCAAGCTCCGGAATTGCGGGTGTGGTGATCGGTCTTGCGGCGCAAACAACGCTGGGGAATCTGTTTAGCGGGATTTCCATTGGTGTCAGCAAGCCGTTTGAACTGGGGGATTATGTGGAGATCATCAACCAGAACGTAACGGGAGTGGTACAGGACATCGGTTTGCGGCATACGGTTATCCGGACGCTCGACAACAAGCATGTGGTTGTTCCAAACGGCGTGCTGGATAAAGAGATGGTGCTTACCTCGCACGGGTTGCCCGATCGGTCGGTAAACAATCAACTCAATATTGGGATATCGTTTGACAGCGATATTGATCTTGCAAGAAAAATCATTACGGACGCGGTGCTTGCGCATAAGGACCATATCGACACGCGCAGCGAGGAGGAAAAGAAGAATGATGCGCCTGAGGTATTGATCCGTATTACGGATTTTGCACCGTCAGCAATCATGCTGCGTGCTTTTGTATGGTCAAAAGATCAGGTAACGGGGAACCAGATCCTATCCGACCTGCGTTATACGATCAAAAAACAATTTGATGCAAACGGGATCGTAATCCCGTATCAAACGCAGACAATCATCGTGAAAGAAAAACAGGATGGCTCGCCAAGATAAGCCGGTTATATGATCCTAAGACCAATAAAAACGATGTCAAAAAATCTTAGGACACTCTTAAGATTTTGTTGCGGTATTTTTATGTTTGGCGCGGTATCATTGGTATTGGAAGCGTTTTTGAGGAAAAGATTGGCTGTAGAGGCCGGAAAGGAAGCGGAATGAAAGTAATATTGCATGTAGATGAAGAAAAAAAGTGGAAGCTGGCATTGGGAAACGCGAAGAATCTTCTGAGATACGGAGAAGAGTTTGGGAAAGAATATAATATCGAGATTTTAGCGAACAGCGCGGCGGTTATATCGCTTACGCAGGGAAAGGCAAAAGAGGACGGATTGTTTGCGGATATGGAAGATCTGGCGATCCAGGCTGTTAAATTTGTGGCGTGCAGGAATGCGCTTAAGGCAAATGCCATTTTGGAGGGCAGCTTGATTCCGTTTGTGGAAGTCGTACCGGCGGGGGTTGCGGAGCTTGTAGATAAGCAGAACGATGGATACGCGTACGTGAAGCCGTAAAAAGCAAGCAAAAAAGGCAGGGATATCCCTGCCTTTTTTGCTTGCTTTTTATTCTACGACTACACCGGCACGAACCAGTTTTACGCCGTTTTCCAGGCAATCCCCCACCGGGCAATGACTCTCGATATAATCCGCAAGCTTTTCTGCCGCAGCCTGACCGGAGTTTGTCTTAAAGTGCATGGTAAAGCGAATCTCCTGAAAACCATTTCGTACGTCCGCCAGATCCAAAAATCCATCCGGATCAAGATCGCCTTCCATCTCTACATGGAAATCCTCAAGATCTACACCGCATTTTTTTGCAAATGCCGCCGCGCAAATGGTTTGGCATGCACCTAAAGCACACAGGATCGCTTCTACCGGATTAAGACCTTTGTCTGTGCCCCCGAGCTCCGGCGGCTCGTCTAATAAAATTTTGAACCCGCGGGAATCCGTCTCCACCTGAAGTCCGCCGGGAAGTTTTTTTGCAGTTGCCCTAAACGTCGTTAACATAAGACATACCTTCTTTCATTTTTTATAGAATATAATGCTGGATATGTGATATTGATAAGTTGTTTTTGCGAAAATAAACACAGAAATAAAGAATAAGAGGAAATAGGAAGAAATAATATGTAAGAGCGGAGTATCCAGTGAATATTCATTTACTTTTAAGAAAGTTTTACTGAAATTTCTATTTCTTATTTTCTTTTTTTAGATTATAATAAGCAATGGTAACATAAGGAAGTGAGAAAATAGATGATTTCAGACGTAACAGCTTGCCTGATCGTCATCGGGCTGGGCGCTTTCGTAGTACTGATTCTTAATCGGATCATGACAGTCGTATCCCCGCCGCAGGAAAAGACATGGTTGACCGAATTCCAATATGCGCATAGAGGATTGCACGACGAGGAAGTCGCAGAGAATTCTTTGCAGGCGTTTCGAAATGCGGTTGAAGCGGAATTTGCCATTGAGTTAGACGTGCAGCTTTCCAAGGATGGAAAGATCATGGTATTTCATGACAGGGATTTGGAGCGTATGACAGGTGTGTCGGGCAGACTCAAAGATCGTACGTACCGCGAATTGAGAAATTTACGCCTGAAGGATACGGATCAGAAGATCCCGACACTTGAGGAAGCGCTGGCGGTGGTGGATGGCAAAGTGCCGTTGCTCATCGAAATCAAGAACCGCGGTATGGCGGGAGAACTTGAGAGAAGACTTTATAATACCCTGCTGGACTATGAAGGGAAATACGCAATACAATCGTTTTCGCCGTTCTCGGTCCGTTGGTTCCGGCGTAACGCGCCGCACATTTATCGCGGACAGCTCGCTTGCAATTTCTGGAAATGCAACGAATTTTCCGTCAGCAAGATCAAGCGCTTTTTGATCGCAAACCTGCTGATGATTATACAAAAACTGGGCGTGAACTTTATCTGCAAACCTAATTTTATCAGCTATGAGCTGCACAAGGTCAATTCACGTCTGATTAAGCGGTTGCGCAGGAAGGGAACGCCGATTTTTGCGTGGACAGTGCGTAATCATGAACAGTACGACGATGCCAAGCAGTATACGGATTCCGTTATTTTTGAAGGATTTCGACCCAAGGACATCTCCTAATAAAGAAATGAAAAACCCACTCCGTTGCGGAGTGGGTTTTTGTTTTTCACCGTATGATGATAAGGAGGGAAATCAATCAAACGGATTTTCCTTTGGGTACAGCATACCCTTCGGTTGGTTGAATGCGATATCTTTGACGCCGAGGTACGTAAAAATGGTGTGCAGCGTTCGTCCGCAATGCGCGAATGCCACCGCGCCATGATGGGGATAGTGCTTTTCGATAAGCACATGGCGGTAAAATCTTCCCATTTCGGAAACAGCGAAAATACCGATGCCACCAAAGCTGCCCGTGGCAACAGGTAAAATTTCACCCTGTGCAATATACGATGTAAGCTGCGCGTCCGCCGTACTTTGCAGGCGGAAAAAGGTAATATGTCCGGGGGCGATATCGCCCTCCAGCGTACCCCGCGTAAAATCCGGTTCTCCTCCGTCTTCCAGTAAGCGGTTTTGGATCAGCTGATATTTTACCGCGCCTTGCGAAAGCTTGCAAAATGGTGTGTTGCCGCAATGGAATCCCATAAAGGTATCGTGAAGCGTATAATTGAATTTCCCTTTGATATTTGCGTCGAACAAGTCCGTAGGGACACTGTTGTTGATGTCGAGCAGTGTTACTGCATCCTGTGTGACACACGCGCCGATATATTCGCTTAATGCGCCGTAGATATCTACCTCGCACGCAACAGGATATCCTTGCGAGGCAAGGCGACTGTTAACGTAGCATGGTTCAAAACCGAATGCTTCCGGGAACGCAGGCCAGCATTTGTTCGCGAATACGACATAATCGCGCGCGCCCTTGTTTTGTTCTGCCCAGTCTTTTAGGGTAAGCTCGTATTGTGCCATCCGCGGCAATAAATCAGGATAGGTATTTCCCATGCCAAGTTCGTTTGCCATATCAGCCGTTACATCCGCAATGCGCGGGTCATCCTTGTGGGCGCGGTAGGCGACCAAAAGGTCAAGCTCGGAGTTTTCCTGTATTTCTACGCCTACGTCATACAATGGCTTGATAGGAGCGTTACATGCGAAGAAATCCTGCGGACGAGGACCAAAGGTGATGATCTTCAAATGTGAAAGTCCGATGAGTGTACGCGCGACCGGCACGAAATCCGCGATCATGCACGCCACCTCCTCTGCCGTCCCTACGGGGTATGCGGGAATGACCGCCGGAATCTTACGCAGCGCGAGGTTGTAGGAACAATTGAGCATACCACAGTAAGCGTCACCACGCCCGTTGATCAGATCCTTCCCGGATTCTTCGGCGGCCGCGGCATACATGACAGGTCCGTCAAAATGCTGGGCAATCAACGTTTCGGGCGTTTCGGGACCGAAATTGCCTAAAAAGACGATCAGGGCATTGCAGCCGGCGGCTTTTACCTCATCTACGGCACGAAGCATATCCGCTTCATTTTCTACCGTTGTTTTTGCTTCGAACACGAAAAGCCCCTTGCCCTCGCATGCCTGCTGAACGGCAGAACGCCGACGTTCGGAAAGCGAAACCACAAAGCAGTCGCGGCTCACAGCGATCAGACCCAGTTTTACTTCAGGAATATTATTCATATTAAAAGTCCTCCATCCTTTTTAAATCGTAAGATGATTGCCGACCAGCCCGATAAAAGCACCGTCCTTTGCAAGCCCGCTTTGCTCATGGGCGATCAGCCATTTGTTTTGCGCGAATAAAAGCGCGTCCTCTTTGCCGGTAGGAGAAAGATCCTGCAAAGATCGGTTTGTCCCGAAAGGCAAAACGACAATACAGCGGAACGCTTGACTGTTTTGCGCGCATGGCGCATAGTGCAGCGTTGTTGCGTACAGCTCCACAGCGGTGCCCGCAGGAAGTAAAAACGCTTCCATAAGGGAGGTATTGTACGTACAGGAGGCAGTGTCAATATCCTGTCGCATACCGAGCAGCAGTACAAGGTCGGTACAGGCAATATTGACCTCGCTGCTGCGGTGGTATTCCACCGCGTCGAGCGTATTGTTTTTGCCGTTGCAATACCCGATCTGCACGGGCATTCCGCCAAATATATATTTTTCCAGCATCATAACTTCCGGTAAATCGTGAAACGTTGGTACGTCCGGTTCATAAACGACACAGTTGGGCAGCGGCGTATCTTTCATTGCGTGGATCAGCTGTGAAAAGCGGTGTTCTGTCAAAACACGACCGTATTTATGAAAAGAAGACGAAGAAACAGGTTTGATATCCATAGTATTTTCACTCCTGACAAATGGGATAAAACAACAATGTGCTCGAGCACATTATGTACAAATCAAACATAACACCATCGAGGCTTTTTGTCAAATGATTTTAGAGAAAGATGTTGACGAAAAACAGGCAGGACGGTATCATAAAAATGAACTGTGTGCTTGTGCACACAATAATAAGATGGGAAAGGCAGATGGATGTCGGCAACAATCAAGCAGATCGCGGAGCTGAGCGGTGTTTCGAGAGGAACGGTCGATCGCGTCCTCAACAACCGCGGGAAGGTAAAACCACAGACAGAAGCGACGGTGCGCAGGATAGCGGAACAGCTTGGTTATCAGCCAAATCTTGCCGGAAAAGCGCTTGCCGTACGCAAAAAAGCGCCGGTGATCGGTGTAGTCGTTTCTTCTGAAGAGAATCCGTTTTTTGAGGATGTTCTGCGCGGCGTTGCGCGCGCGGAACAAGAACTTAGGGATTACGGTGTGCGCGTGCTGTGCAAACCGATGAAGGGTTATGATGTACAAAAGCAGCTTGCGCTGATCGACGAGATCCGCGGCGAGGTCAATGTGCTTATTCTAAATCCAATCAATGATCCTAAGATCGCCGCTGCGTTAAACGGTCTGCAAAAGGACGGGGTTGGCGTAGTTACTATGAACAACGATATTGAAAATTGCGACAGGCTTTGCTATGTGGGCTGTGATTATGAACGTAGCGGGCGTACAGCTTGCGGTATGATCGCGCTCATGACAAACGGACAGGCAAAGGTGGGTCTGCTGCCCGGCTCAAAAAAGATACTTGGACATAATCAGCGTGTAGAAGGATTTA
This sequence comes from uncultured Christensenella sp., assembly GCA_964494645.1. Classification (GTDB taxonomy): domain Bacteria; phylum Bacillota; class Clostridia; order Christensenellales; family Christensenellaceae; genus Christensenella. The sequence goes on from CAZBSH010000002.1 coordinate 47,623, forward strand.
TTAGCGCTGCGCAAGAACGCTACCCGCAAATGGAGATTACCGGCTTAGCGGAAACGGATGACGATGATATCGTCGCATTTGAAGAGACCAAAAAGCTCTTGGCGGAAAAGCCGCATACAACTGCCTTATTTGTTGCTGCGGCCGGTACGTACGGCGTTTGCCGCGCGGTAGAATCGCTTGGTAAGGCAGATGAAATTACGATCGTTTGCTGCGACGCGATCCCCTCTACCGTGGAAATGATGAAGAAGGGTCTGATAGAAGCTACGATCTGTCAGCAACCGTATACGCAGGGCAACAAATCGGTGCATATTGCGTTTGACTATGTTGTAAGCGGTATGCGGCCGGAAAAAGATACGTTTATTGTAAAAAATGAAATCAAAATATTAGAAAACCTTTCACAGGAGGACAGGATATGAAGTATTTATTGGGGATCGACATCGGAACATCGGCAACAAAAACGGTTTTGTTTGACGAAGCGTTTCAGGTGATTGCTTCTGCATCACAAGAATACCCGATGTACCAGCCGCACAATGGCTGGGCAGAGCAGCGTGCGGAGGATTGGCGCGACGCGGTTTTGAAAACGATCGGGGACGTAGTCAAGACATCGGGCGTGTCAAGTGAGGATATTGCCGGTATCGGGCTGTCGGGGCAAATGCATGGATTGGTGATGCTCGACGAACAAAATGAAGTCATTCGTCCATCCATCATCTGGTGTGACCAGCGTACGGCAAAAGAATGTGAGGAGATCACGCAAAAGGTTGGCGCGCAGCGGTTGATTGAGATCACCGCCAATCCCGCGTTGACAGGGTTTACCGCCTCTAAGATTTTGTGGGTTCGCAACAATGAGCCGGAAAACTATAAAAGATGCTGTCATATTTTGTTGCCTAAGGATTATATTCGGTTTATCCTGACGGGGGAATATGCGACGGAAGTGTCCGACGCAAGCGGTATGCAACTGCTGGATGTGCCCAAAAGGCAGTGGTCTGCCGAAGTTCTGGAGAAACTGGAGATTGATCCGTCTCTGCTGGCGAAGGTATATGAATCGCCGGAGGTCACAGGAACGATCCTGCCGCAAATTGCTAAGAAAACGGGACTTTCCGAAAAGACCGTCGTCGTAGGCGGCGCGGGAGATAATGCTGCGGCGGCAGTGGGAACGGGCATCGTGCAAGACGGTCGCGCGTTTACGACGATCGGTACAAGCGGTGTGGTGTATGCGCACAGTTCAAAGATCACGATTGATCCCAAAGGTCGCGTCCATACTTTTTGCTGCGCTGTCCCCGGCTGTTGGCACGTGATGGGTGTGACGCAAGGCGCGGGGCTTTCTTTGAAATGGTTTCGCGATCAGTTTTGTCAGGACTATGTTGAGCAGGCAAAACAGCAGGGTGTGAATGTGTACGACCTGATGGGCAAGGACGCGGCAAGCGTTCCGGTGGGCAGTAACAAACTGATTTATCTGCCTTATTTGATGGGAGAGCGTACGCCGCACTTAGACCCTGATTGCCGCGGTGTGTTTTTTGGATTATCGGCGATCCACACCAAAAAGGATATGATTCGCGCGGTCATGGAAGGCGTTTCGTTTTCACTGAAAAATTGCGCGGATATTCTTGACGGCATGGGCGTTACGATAGACGAGATGATGGCGTGCGGCGGTGGCGGAACCAGCCCGCTTTGGCGGCAGATGCTTGCAGACCTTTACGGTTGTGATGTCAAAACGATCGTTTCGCAGGAAGGACCGGCGCTGGGAGTGGCGATCCTCGCGGCGGTTGGCGCAGGACTTTATGATGATGTGGCTTGTGCGTGCGCCAAGGCGGTGGTAATAGATCAAAGCTGTCCGCCCATCCCTGAAAACCAAAAGGAATATCCCCAATATTATCAGATATATAATGACCTTTACGGATGTTTAAAAGAGGAATACAAGAAACTCGCGAGCCTCTAAACTTGATCATGCGGCAAAAGACCGGCAATACGCCGGTCTTTTTTGATGATATAACATTAAGCCGCGCTGGCTTTGAAAAGCAGTTTTGCCGTAAACATGCCAAGGATGACCCCAAGGAAACTGAAGATCAGGTTAAAGACGATATTGCCAAACGCGCGTACATAATCTGAGGCGAAAAACAGGTTGATGGTTTCCATACTGAAGGTTGAGAAAGTGGAAAGCCCACCGAGCATGCCCGTTGTTAAAAAGAGCTTAGCGCGCGGCGTGAGCAAAGATGTTTGTTTTTCCATACCGGCAAAAAAACCGACCAGGAAACCGGCGATGACATTTGAAAAAAGCGTTGCCAGAGGCATTCCGACGGGCAGAGGAAGCATCAGCTTTGTGATCAAAAACCGCAGGCAACAGCCAATAAAGCCGCCCGCGCCCACCACTAAAAATTCAATCATAGGATTTTTTCCTTTCTATCAATAAAAAAGCTGACAGCTCCTGCATATCGTGCAGAAGTCATCAGCCTAAAAAGCGGTTTTGGTTTCCCACGGGAGCACTTCATTCCCTTATATTTATTTTAACAATAAATGTTTGTTGCGTCAATCAAATCGACAGATATGGCGGAACGGTAAACAATCTGTTAATATTGTGCGGATTTTCCACACCTTTTTGGCAGGTTTGCTATAATGGCAGTATTCTAAGAAAAGGATTTTGTGATGTGAAGAAAATATTGGTGGTTATGATAGGCGCGTTGACGCTTATATGCACCTTAAACGCGTGCGCCTTGCCCCATCCGGGAGAGGTGCAGGTCATATCGTCGCCTGAGCCTTCGCCGGAGGACCCCTCTCCTTCGCCGACGTATTCTGATGAAGCGGTTGAGCCGCTTACTGATGATGAGATCGGTGAGCTGATCGAAGAGGGTGTGATTCCGCAGGACACAGCCGGCGCGGAATCGGGCGATACAAAATATGATGAAGAAAAAGCGCAGGCATTGATCGAAGCGTATCGCGAGAAGGTCGAATGTACTGCAACGATCCTTACAGGCAATAATATGATCGTACAGGTAAAAAACAAAAATAATGTTACGATACCAAAGCTGACAATAACATTAGGGCTGCCGGAAGGAAAGCATGAGCTGATATTTTATCAGGTGGGGGCGGGACGCGATATTTCTATTCCGATTGAAAAAAAGCGCAACGAGCTTCCGCCCGCCGTAGATACGAAGGTCAGCGTGTCGATGGCGGCGAACGGACATCTTGACATGATAGATAAGATCAACGTCAGTATCGAGCAGCACGGAGAAGATGTGCGGCTCGCCATACAAAACGGGGCGGAGCAGACGTGCGCAATGCTCAGCATCACGGTAAAATTTTTAAACGGGATTGACATGGTCTACGCACAGATGCAGGAAATAGAATCGCCTATAGAGCCGGGAGGAGAAACGTCGTTTACATTTTCATTGCCCGAAGATCTGAAAGAGGAAGGTGTTACGTTTGACCGGATAGAGTACGCGCTCAATCAAGCAGTTGCATGAAAATAAGCGCGAGTGAATTGACACGCTTTTGCGACAGGTGCTATCATAAGGGAAGAACGATTACATAAGGGGAAAGGTAACGCTATGAAAAGATCAGAAGTGAATCAAATTTTGCAGCAAACAAAACAAGCGCTCGACGCACATATGATCCGTTTGCCCGATTTTGCCTATTGGGGCATTGACGACTGGAAAAACAGCAGAGAAGATACCGGCCGTATCCGCCGTGTGATGCAAGGATGGGATCTAACGGATTTTGGAATGAAGAATTTTGAAGAGGTGGGCGCGGTACTCTTTACGATTCGCAATGGCCTGCAGGACGAGCCGGGCGTGGGAACGCCGTATGCGGAGAAGATGCTTTTCGTAAAGGATGGCCAGAGGCTGCCGCTTCACTATCACGCGACCAAAACAGAAGATATCATCAATCGCGGCGGCGGAGATATGTTTATGATCCTGTATAATGTAACAAAAGACCTGAAGCCGGACAAGGAAAGCGATGTTACATTTTATTGCGACGGGATCCCGAAGACAGTCAAGGCGGGCGAGAAGTTTTTGATCACGCGCGGCAACAGCATCACCCTGACGCCGTTTACGCTGCATACCTTTGGCGCGGAAAAAGGAACGGGAGATTTGATCGCGTGGGAGGTTTCTTCTGTCAATGATGACAACACGGACAATTATTGGGCAGAGGACGCAAGTCGTTTTTCAGGAATCGAGGAAGATGAACAGCCGCTGCACCTTTTATGCAACGAATATGACAAATTCCTATAACAGTATAAAAAAGAGGCAGTAACAGTGCACTGTTACTGCCTCTTTTTTATACTGTTTATTTTAAATGCGTCCCTTTTACTTCGTTGACAAGGGCAAGAAAATCCTGACCGAAGCTTTCGTCTGCGCACATCGTTGCGTCGTGGTAAGTGAGCGCTCGCAATACGTCCGGTGCGGCGGTGATTGCGCCGACGCCGTATTTACATAGGCTCATAACCTGACGCGAATTGCGGAAACTTGCCGCAATGACCTGCGCATCCATGTTGTGGGTGCGGAAAATATCGTGGATATCCTTTGCGACCTGAATGCCGTCCGCGCCCATATTATCTAAGCGGTTGATGTACGGCGCGGCAAAAACCGCTCCTGCCTTTGCCGCCATAAACGCCTGCATGGCATTATAGACGACGGTTGCCGTGATGTTGATGCCTTCTTGCTTTAACAACCGGATCGCGCGCAAGCCCTCGGGCGTGACGGGAACCTTTACATACAGATCGTCCCCCAATTCCCGCAACATGAAATGTGCTTCGTCCACCATTTTTTCCGCCGTGTCGGAAATGAGCTGCGCGTGCAGCATGGATTCCTTGGGAATAAACGACCGGATCTCTTTTAATACGTGAAAGATGTTCTGGTGTTCATTTAACAGGATAGACGGATTGGTGGTGACACCGTCGTAAGGAAAGCTGTCGTATAACTTCCTGATTTCTTCAATATTGGCATTGTCGATCAATACAAGCATTGGTATTCCTCCTTATGATTCGCTGATACTTGGCACGCTGATTTCTGTATCTACCTCCGCGCCGTAGTCGATCCCCGGAATGTTAAACCCGAACATCTGGTAGAAATCCTCCCAGTATCCGGAGATATCTGCGAGCTGTTCTAAAGTATCGTCAGAGATCTTGCCCCATGCGTCGCTCACCGCGTCCTGCACATCCTGACGCATTTCCCAGTCATCAAGACGAATCATGCCACGCTCGTCAGTGGGAACGTCTGTGGCGAGAAGACGATCATGGAACATGCGGTATATCTGCTCAATGCATCCCTCGTGCAGCCCCATCTCTTTCATGACCTTATAAAGGATGGAGATATATAATGGCACGATGGGAATCGCGGCCGAAGACTGCGTCACAAGCCCCTTGTTGACAGAGATATAGGCGGAAACGCCGGGAAATTCGTGCGCGATCTCCTGCGATGTCATAAACAGGTGTTCTTTCGCTTTGCCAATGGAACCGTTGGTGTACATCGGATAGGTGAGCTCCGGACCGATGTACGAATACGCCACGGTGATTGCGTGATCCGTAAGCGCGCCCGCATCGCGCAGCGCGGTGATCCAGTCCTTCCAGTCTTCGCCGCCCATGACCTTGACGGTATCGGCGATCTCTTGCTGTGTTGCCGGAGTAACCGTGACCTCGGATATCTTTTTTGTATTCAAATCGATGGTTTTGTTGGTGTAGTCGCTGTCCGTTGTCTTAAGGACTGACGAATAGGTCGTGCCGTCGGCGACCGTTCTGCGCGGCGACGCAAGACTGTAAACAACCATATCGACCTGTCCCAAATCGCGCTTGATCAGGTCGATCGTATGCGCTTTTACTTCTTCGGAGAATGCATCGCCATTGATGGTTTTTGCATACAGCCCGTCCGCGTTCGCGAATTCTTCGAACGCGGCGGTATTATACCACCCCGAAGAAGCGGTGCGTTTTCCGCTTGCCGGACGCTCAAACATTACACCGATGGTTGCGGCACCGCACGAATATGCAGCTGCAATACGGGACGCAAGCCCATATCCTGTGGAAGAACCGATCACCAGAACATTTTTTGCGCCCGTTGTTTTCGGTTGTTTTTTGACATATTCGATCTGCTGCCGTACGTTTTCGCGGCAGCCTGCCGGATGCGCTGTTGTGCAAATGAACCCTCTCACCTTTGGTTCTACTATCATGATGAAGCTCCTTTGTTTCAAAATTAAGATACGCGTTTATTTTACCATAGTATGCCGGATTTTTCAGCAAGAAATATTGGGGGGAAGAAGAGCATGGAAACAAAAGATTATTTGCAAATGATGCGAGGGGTAAAGGATTTTGCTTTTGCGACAGTGGATGAAGAGGGGAGACCGGCCGTGCGCATCGTTGATATTATGATGGTGGAGGACGATTGCCTGTATTTCTTAACGGCGCGTGGGAAAAACTTTTACCGCCAGCTTCAGGATCAGGAATTTGTCGCGCTTACAGGACTGACCAAACATTGGGAGATGCTTTGCCTGCGTGGCAAGGTGCGGCAGGTATCGCAGGAATACTTGCAGCCGATTTTTGAACAGAACCCATCTCTGAATGAGGTTTATCCGGGCGACAGCCGTAATATTCTGGAAGTGTTCTGCTTGTATGAAGGACAGGGAGAATATTTTAATCTCTCTGAAACGCCCGTCTTTCGTGAGACATTTCTCGTAGGAAAACAAGAGGAAACATATAAAGGATTTTTGATTACAACAGGATGTATCGAGTGCGGACAATGCGTAGTTGCATGTCCGCAGCAATGTATTGTGGCAGGTACGCCGTATAGAATCAAGCAGGAACATTGCCTGCATTGCGGGCTGTGCGCGGAAATATGTCCTGTGGTGGCGGTCGACAAAAGAACGGTGATTTAAAGAGATGCTTTGCAGCATGAAGAATTCCTGTTATACTATGTTGCAAAAAGGAAGTGGGATTTTGGGGATCAGGGAAAAGTTTGAAGCGGTGTCAAAAGAATATGACGCACAGAGAAAGCAGCTCATACCCTGCTTTGACGATTTCTACAGGCTGCCTGTAGAAATGCTTGATTTTGCAGGAGATGCGCCGCGCGTACTCGATATGGGAAGCGGTACGGGTTTGTTTGCGGCGTTTGTATTGGAAAAATACAAAAACGCTCATATCATGATGATCGATTTATCGGAGGGGATGCTTGATGTTGCCAGAAAGCGTTTCGCAAAACATCCTGATTTCAGATATATTACAGCGGATTACACAGCATACCCGTTTGAAGAAAAATTTGATATTATTATTTCGGCGTTGTCCATTCATCATTTGAGCGCTTTACAAAAGGAAAAGCTGTATAAAGACTGTTTTTTGATGCTGCGTCCGGGCGGGATGTTTTTGAATGCAGATCAGGTATTGAGCCCAGACCCGCAAACGGAAGGGATGCTTTCGCGGTTGTGGAAAAAAGAGATCGAGCGCAGCGGTATCGATAACAAGGAACTCGAAAAAGCATACGACCGCCAAGTGTACGACGATCCGTCTACGCTTACCGACCAACTGCTGTGGCTTAAACAGGCGGGATTTGCGCAAGTGGATTGCGTATACAAATATTATGTTTTTGCGGGGATGTACGCAAAAAAGGCAGACGAAGAATAGAAAAAGAGGAAAACCCCTGATATGGTTCTAGAGCGTTTCAGGGGTTTCTTTTAATGTAAATTTCCAAATGCACCACGCGCCTTCCTCGGTGAGGTTGGGCGGACAGCTGACTACTTCTGTCGCAAAACGCGGGTCGATCGCTTTTGCGAATTCGGAGTATTCTTCCAGCCCGACACTCAAACAGGGGAAATCATCAAGTCCTTTGCGCTTGCGCGCGTCCTGTGTGCGGCAACGCCGCGCGCGATACGTAACAGTATTTTTGTCTATTGTAACCTCCGGCTGGTTGAGCGACGCTTGCAGCCTGAAACGAAAGGCAAGGGCAAGACCTTCCACACCTGCGTATTCGTCAAGACCAAGGAATTGTTTTAAACGTCGTGCTTCGATGGGGCTAAACTGCCGCCAGGCGTTCGCGTCGTGCTCCATTGCTTCGTCCATCCCGCGTTTTTGCTCGATGGACAAAAACCAACAGCCGTCATGGGCCAGCCAATTTTTCGCATATATTTTACAAAGCTTAAGCAGCTCTTCTTTCGAAAGGGAATCAATATCCTGAAATTGCATGAAGCACCTCCGTAGGACGTTTGTATTGCATCATTATATATCAGCGCAAAGAGAGAATCAATGCACGCGGCAAGGTTGACGAAAAAGACTTGCTGTGATATGGTACGCATGTATTGTATTTTGAAAAAAGGGGAAGCAAGATGCCAAAATACGACTTTCTGATTTTTGATATGGATGGTACTTTTATTGATTCCGCGCCTTTCCACATTGCGGCGTATCACCGTTTTTTTAATATGCATGACATAGATGTGAGCATGGGCGACACGATTTTGGGGCTCGGGTTTACGATCGAAGAAATGTTCTGCAATATTGGCGTTCCCAAGGGACGGGTGGACGAGGTATATGAAAAGCTGGCGGCGTTTTACCTTGGCGGCGCGGATGATCTTATGCTGGAAATCCCGTTGATCAGCGGCGCAAAAGAGGTTTTTGATACGCTTGCTGAACGCGGATATCCAATGAGCGTTGTAACCAACAGCCTGCAGCCCGCCGCAGAGCAGATTCTTACGCTGCACGGATTGAAAGATTACTTTATCGCGGTGGAGGGTGCGACGCAGCAGGAGTCGGACAAAGAAAAGCGCTGCATGGATGTATATGGCGCACACGGCAAAGAAGGACGCGTGTTGCTCGTCGGCGACGCGGGACGCGACATGGAGATCGCGAAGGACGCAGGCTGGGATTGCTGCCTTGCGGTAACGGATATCGCGTGGGCACACGATCCGCAGGCTGTGATCGATACATTCGATCCTACCTATGTGATCAACGATTTTTATGAGTTGCTTCAAATCATCGAATAAATCAAAAGGTTGTGCCATATCGGGACAGCCTTTTTTAAACTGTTTTTACATGTGCTGTAAAAGTTTTATAAACGTTTTTATATTGGTGTGTGTTGTTTGACAAAAAAGGTTATAAATGCTATAATTCGCGTATTTTCATCGTAAAAAAACAGGGATGAAAAGTCAGGAGACAGTATGAAAGCATTGAAAAGAATAGAACAGATTGTACGGGACGATATGCAAAAAAAATTGTGCGATACGACTGCGGCGGAGCTTAATGCGGCGATCGCCAAAGCAGTGATAGAAGAGATTTCGCCTGCATGGAATGCAGAGCGCGATACCCAAAAAAGAAAGGCATATTATTTTTCGGCGGAATATCTGATCGGGCGCATGGTGTTTAATAATCTTTATGCGCTTGGATGGTTGAAAGAATTGAAAGAAGAGCTTCTTGTCCACGGTGTGGATATCAAGAAGATGGAAGATATCGAAGATGCGGCAACGGGAAACGGCGGTCTTGGAAGACTGGCGGCGTGCTTTCTGGATTCTGCGGCGACGCTTGGTCTGCCGCTGATCGGTTATGGCATCAAATATAAAAATGGTCTTTTCCGTCAAAAATTTGAGGATGGATTTCAGGTAGAGGTGGCGGACGATTGGAAGAGCGATACTGATCCGTGGTTTTTGCGCAAAGAAGATGAAAGCGTTACTGTCAAGTTCAACGAGCAGGCAGTAAAGGCTGTGCCTTACGATATGCCGGTTATTGGTTTTGAGGGCGGACAGGTCAATACATTGCGGCTGTGGCAGGCAGAGGCATTGGTGGAGTTTGATTTCCGGAAATTCAACGATGGGGACTATGCAGGCGCGGTAGCGGAAAAAAACAATGCAGAAATGATTACCCGTGTGTTATACCCGAATGACAGCACCCGGGAAGGCAAGGAACTACGCTTAAAGCAGGAATATTTCTTTACCAGCGCGTCTTTAAAGGATTTGGTGCGCAGATATCGGTGTGATTACGAATGTGATATCCGCGATTTTGCGAAGTATCATACCATTCAATTAAACGATACGCACCCGGTGATTGCGATTCCGGAGTTTATTCGGCTGATGGGCGAAGAAGGTGTTGGATTTGAGGACGCGTTTTTGATGGCACGCGATGTGTTTGCGTACACCAACCATACGATCATGGCAGAAGCGCTTGAAACGTGGAATACCGACCTGTTCCGCGGGCTGCTGCCCAAACTCTATGAGATCGTTGTGCTGATCAACGACAGGTTGCTTGCAGAGATAGGTGACAGGAACAAGGAAGAATTGGAAATTTTGTGCGGTGGCGCGGTGCATATGGCGCGTCTTGCCGTGTATTGCTCCAAAAAGGTGAATGGCGTAGCCGCTATCCATTCCGCGCTTTTGAAGGAAAAAGTACTGCATAGTTGGTACGAATGGTTTCCGGAGCGCTTCCTAAACAAAACGAACGGTGTAACGCAGCGCAGATGGCTTGCGCTTTGTGATCCGGAGTTATCCGAGCTTATTTCGGAGAAAATCGGCTGGGGCTGGGTGAAGGACCTGGAGCAGATCAGGGGCATTGAGCCATATATTGGGGACGATAGCTTCGTGCAACGGTTCAATCAGGCAAAACAGGTACGCAAGGATAAGCTGGCGCAATATATCTATAAGCGAGACAAGATCGCCGTACGCTCGGATTCAGTGTTTGATATTCAAATCAAACGACTGCACGAATACAAGCGGCAGCTTTTAAACGCCTTTTCCATTTTGGATATTTATTTCCGCTTGAAAAGCGGAGAGCTTACAGATTTTCCGCGAACGACATTTCTCTTTGGATCAAAAGCAGCGCCGGGTTATTATATCGCAAAAGGGATCATCAAGTTCATCAACGAGATTGGGCGTATGATAGAAAAGGATTCTGAGGTAAACGACATTTTGCAAGTTGTGTTTGTATCCAATTACGATGTTTCGTATGCGGAGAAGCTTGTGACAGCGGCGGATATTTCAGAGCAGATATCTACGGCGGGGATGGAAGCGTCGGGTACGGGCAATATGAAGTTTATGTTGAACGGTGCGGTCACACTTGGGACATACGATGGCGCAAACGTAGAGATCGTGCAGCAGGCCGGCGAAGAGAATAATTACATTTTTGGTGCGCGGGTCGAGGATCTTGCAAACATCGAAGGAACGTATGACCCGATGCGGATATACGAAAACAACGCGCGGTTAAGGCGTGTCATTGATACGCTCGTGGATGGGACGTTTTCGGATGGGGATACAGGAATGTTCCGCGCGATTTACGACATGCTTCTGCATGGTTCTTATTGCCAACAGGCTGACAAATATCGGCTGCTGCTTGATTTTGAGGATTATGTCAACCAGAAGCTGCGTGCGCTCTATGATACGAAGGATAGGATGACGTTTGGGCGCAAGTGCCTGTATAATGTCGCGCGCAGCGCATTTTTTTCCAGCGACCGCACGGTCGGCGAGTATGCCCGGGAGATATGGGATATATCATAAAGCGGATAAGAAGGAGCGGAAAAGCCGCTCCTTTTTTATTTGATTTATTTTCAAAAAAGGGATTGACAGGAAAGAAAGGATAGTTTATATTAATTAGTAAAGTTAACTAATTAATATAAGCCTGATTGACATCTCAAAACAGAAAGATGGTTGTAGAAGACAAAATCTGTGTTAAAATGGAAAAGGAACCCGAATAAGATAGTAAAGAGGAATTATGATGAACGTTTTCGTTCCTTCCCATTTGAAAAAAAATAACAGCAAAGTCATCTATGATTTGTTCCAAGACGGAAACGGCTATTCCAAGGCTGATATCAGCCGGATGACCGGAATCAGCGCGCCGACGGTCATCAAGATCATTGATTCGTTTATCGAAAAAGGAATATTACTGCATGCCGGCGAGGGGGAAGCGGCCGTAGGTCGCAGACCAAGCCTGTTAAAGCGTAATGAAAAAGCGTTTTATGCTTTTGGCATAGATTTTCAGAATGAAAATGTGAGGATCGCTCTTGTCGATTTAAATGGCGAGATCGAAGATTATGTGCAAATGCCGCTTTGCCTTCCACTGCGCGATATGCTTGGGAAAGAGATCGTAGCGGCAATTCGACAGATAATACAACGTAACGAAATCCCGCAGCAAAAAATATTGGGTGTGGGGCTTGGTATGCCGGGCGTGGTAGACACGCAAAACAATACAGTGGAATATGCCTTTAGTATAGGAATGCGTGAAAAAACGGATTGTACGGACATGCTGAAACAATTACAGGAAAAGCTCAGCGTACCGGTTTTTATTGAAAACGATATCAATGCCGCAGCAGTAGGTGAATTTAAGATGCGGCGGCTGGCGAAGAACGAGGACCTGATTTACATTTCACTGGGGACAGGGCTTGGTGCGGGTGTGGTGCTAAGCGGCAAGCTTCGCCACGGGATACACCATTTTGCGGGAGAGATCGCATATACTTCGTTTGATGAAGAATTTCCCACAAAAGAAGGGCAGCTTGGCTGGCTGGAAAGCACGGTCAATACAGCGGAGTTTATCAAAAATGATAGGAACGACGCGAAGGCGAGCCGCAGCTATATTGAGCGCATTTCCAAGACGTTGGCGCTCACGATCGCAAATGTGTCAGTGCTTCTGGATTTTGATCTTGTGGTGGTTGGCGGTTTGCTGGTCAGTCATTTTGGGAAAGAATTATTAAAAGAGATACAAAAGAATCTGGAGACGATGAGTCTCTTAAAGATCAATTGCGAATTGGCAAGTTCCAAATTGCCTGAGTTGGTAGGCAGCGCGATCATGGTGTGCGAAAAAAGAATCGGCGATTTACTATAATTTTTTTCACTAATTAATTAACAAAGTTAATTAATTAAATAGGGAGGCAGTATGAACATACAAATTGTGGAAAACGAAAATAAGCTCTCGGAAGCGATTGCAGAGGAGATCGAGACTGTAATCAATGAAAAACCTGATGCGCTGATGTGTTTGTGCGCGGGGCATTCCCCTGTGGGCGTTATGAGCCGGCTGGTAAGCGATGCGCAATTGAACAAATACCCTTCGCAAGGCTTTCGCTTTCTCTCTCTTGATGAATGGGTTGGTTTAGGGCGACAAGACCCGGGCAGCTGTATCCATGATGTATCAAAATATTTTCTGGAACCGCTTGAGATCGAGCGGGGGGAGAGAATGTTCTTCTTTGATGGGCAGAGCGAAGATCTTCAAAAGGAATGTGATGGCGCGGCAAAATTTATTGAGCAAAACGGCGGCGCGATAGACGTTATCCTGCTTGGCATCGGCATGAATGGGCACATCGGCTTCAACGAACCGGGCACAAAGGAGACAGACGGTATTCGCGTTGTGGAGTTGAGCCAAACAAGTAAAACAGTAGGTGTGAAATATTTTGACAAGGAGTATGAGCTTGCATCGGGTATCACGATCGGCATTCCGCAGATCATGCAGGCAAAGAAAGTTATCGTGATGGCATTCGGCGAGCACAAAGCCGATATCGTGGAACAGACGATAACCGGTAAAAAGACGGAAAAATGTCCGGTTACGCTCATCCGCGATCATGCGGATATTACATTTTATTTTGACAAAGCGGCTGCAAAAAAAATCGTTTAAGGGACTACCTCACATGAAAAATCTTTTGGAACAAGCAATGCAAAATTTAGAAGGTGCACAACTGCGGGAAAAAACGATCACGCTTGGGTTTGATGGCTGTTCGGATTCCATTTGCAGGGCGGTACGCAAAAAAGACCGGGAATCGGTGGAGTTCTTTGAGACGATGGCGGAATTTGGCGATTACCTTTCTTCCAAAAGCGGGGTGAGCTGCAGCATAGAATTGGATGAAAGTATTCGTAAGCCCGGCGGCAATTGCGCTATTTTTGCAAACGCTGTCAGCGAATGTGACGTAAAAACATCTGTGGTTGGTCTGTTTGGAAAAAACCAGATCAACGATGTGTTTGACGAAATGCGCGAAAAGTGTGAGCTTTACAGCTACGGAAACAACGCGATCGCCATGTCTCTGGAGTTCAGAGACGGGAAAGTGATGCTTTCCCCAAATGTGAAAATGAAGCATGACGTGTGGGAACAGATCGTTGACTGTATCGGCGAAGAAAAACTGAACGCTATATTCGCAGAAGCTGATATGTTGGCGCTCGTCAACTGGAGTGAGCTGGAATATGCTTCGTACTTGTGGGAAAAGCTTTATGTGTATCTTGCGAAAACGCCGGACAAATCAAAAGAGATTTTTGTCGATCTGGCGGATTGTTCCCGCCGCTCTAAAGCGGATATTCGTGAGATGCTCGACATCCTCGAAAGGTTTGCCACCGTGAGGACGGTGATATTGAGCCTTAACGAAAACGAGGCAATGGAAATAGGGAAGATGCTCTTTACAGAGGAGGTTTCCGGCTACAGCGAATTGTGCGGGAGGCTGGGAGAAAAGATTGCGGTTGACGGTGTCGTACTGCACAGTTGCAGAGATTGTTTTTCCTGCATTGACCAACGGATCTATGCTTTGCCTACGCAGTTTAACAAAGCGCCGAAGCTGCTGACAGGAGCGGGTGATAATTTTAACGCCGGATATGCGCTGGGAAGATTGTGCGGCGCGTCGAGCGATGTGTGCAATGTTTATGGGAACGCGATGTCCAGCTATTATATCATGCATGGAGAAAGCCCAAACACCGCACAGCTAAAAGAGCACATCAAACAATGGTATAGCAGTTTGGAATAGACATTCCAAAATCAATAAATCATAAAGAAGAAGAGAGGAAAGAAAATGAAAAAAATTACATTTGCAGTAGTTATGCTGCTGGTACTGGCCATGGTGGCTACGGCATGCGCGCCCGCTCCGGCACAGCAGCCCGCGTCCGAAGAGCCCGCAGCAACACAATCGGCGGTGTCGTCTGAGCCAAGTGAGGCAAGTGAATCCGCTTCCGCTCCGGCAGAAGGCACAGAGGTAAAACCGCTCAAGGTTGGGCTTTCCAACACATTCATGTATCCATGGCGCGCACAAATGATCGACGATGTGATGCGTGTGTTTGAAAACTACAAAGGCAAAGGCTGGGTGGAGGGAGACCTCATCGTGCAACATGCAGGTACGGATACAAACGCGCAGATCGCGCAGATCCGTAACATGGTGAACGACGGTATCGACGTATTACTGATCAACCCTATCTCTGCTGATGGTCTCAATGAGGTGGCTGAAGAAGCGGTCGCAAAGGGCGTCACGGTGGTTGCGTTTGATCAGGCGATTTCCGCGGAAGGCGTATACAATGTAACGATCGACCACTATAAATGGGGATTCCAGTTTGCGGATTGGCTGGCAAACGCGATTGGCAAAGAGGGTGAAGTGGCATATATTGAAGGGATGCCCGGTAATCCGGCAAATGACGATCGTGTCAAAGGCTGGAAAGACGCGCTCGCGCAATATCCTGACGTTAAGATCGTAGGGACGGCAGTAGGCAACTGGGACAACCCGGGCGGACAAAAGGCGGCTTCGCAATTGATCGCGACAAATCCGAACCTGAAAGGTATCCTTTCTATGGATGGCATGGCAGTAGGGATCTTCAATGCGTTGAAATCTGCGAAAAAAATCGACAGCATCATATCCACAGGAGAAACGCAAGTAGCAGGGCTTAAGGAATGGAAGGCGATCCGTGAAGACTATCCGGAATTCAAATCCTTTGGTATCGTCAACCCGCCGGGAATCGCAGCAACAGCACTTGGTTTTGCGGTACGTATTGCGCAGGGTAAGGAATTCCAGGGCGAGTTTGTCAACGGGAACACCTATCTTTACGATGTATCGGTCAAAGTAGACGAAAACAATTTTGATGAATTTTATACACAGTATGTAGAAACAGAAGGTCGCCCGGACTCTTATTATCCGGACGAATGGATGGACGAAGAAGAATTGGACGCATTGTTCAGCAAGTAAAAATGCCCGAGGATGCAGGCATGGAGGGGAAAACATGAACACATTAGAGGTGAAAGGGATCAGCAAGCATTTCGGGGGCGTGGTTGCCTTAAGCGAAGCCAGCATGGAAATTGCACAAGGCACGGTATGTGGGCTTCTTGGAGCCAATGGCTCCGGGAAAACAACGCTGTCCCGCGTGATTTCGGGCCTTTACTGCGCGGACGGGGGGGAAATCCTTTTTGAAGGAGAACCTGTTACGATCCGCTCCACAAAGCAGGCGCGCGAGATCGGTATCGCCATGGCACACCAGAATTTGAGTTTGGTAAACGATATGACGGTGTGGGAAAACATCTGCATGGGCAACGAGAAGAAGAAAGGGATAGTGATAGATAGCCGTGAGCTGCAAAAGCAGGCAAAACAGGCGCTCGAGCGATTTGGTCTAAAAGGCTTTGAGATGCTTAAGGTCAGCGAACTTTCTCCTTCCCAGAAGCAACTGGTGGAAATATGCAAAGCGGTATCCTTAAAACCCAAACTGCTCATATTGGACGAACCGACTGCATCCTTAGAATTTGCACAAGTAAATATGCTCTTTGAAATTGTAGCAGAACTAAAGGAACAAGGCACATCGATTGTGTTCATCTCCCACAGGATGTGGGAGGTGACGCAATTGTGCGATAAAGTTGTGGTTCTCAGAAACGGTAAGACGGTAAGTACGCTCGACCTGCGGGAAATTGATCCGGAAGAGCACAATAAAAAGATTCTCCGTGAGATCACCGGAAAAGAGGAAGAGACAGAGATGCGTTCCTCTGATGTGACACTTGGCGGCGCAATGCTTAAAATAGAAAATCTATGCATTAAAAATGTATTGCACGACATCAATTTCGAGGTTAGGGAAGGCGAGGTCGTTGGGATATCCGGTCTGCAAGGAATGGGACAGGAGGAATTGCTGCTTGCAATTTCGGGGTTTTTGCCAAAAACGTCCGGGGAAATTTATTTTAAAAATCAAAAAACAAAATGGAGCAGCGCAAAAAAAGCGATCAGCGAAGGCGTGGTACTTGTGCCCGGTGATCGCAACAAGGAAGGGCTGTTCCTCCAGCATACTGTTTTTGAAAATTTGCTGTATCCGGAATTTTGCAGCAGGAAATCGCCCTTTATATTGCGTCATCGCGTGCTTAAAAAAAAGACGGATGGGCTGATGGAAAAGATTTCACTTACGCCGCGCGATCCATCCATGAATGTGGGGAACCTGTCGGGGGGCAACCAGCAAAAGGTCGTTGTAGGCAAGTGGATCAACCGCAAACCAAATGTGCTGCTGATGTCCGACCCGGCAAAAGGGATCGATGTGGAAGCGCGCAGAGAGCTGTACGAAATATGCAGAGGTTTTGCGCAGGAGGGGAAATCAGTGCTGCTTTACGCAAGTGATAACCATGAACTGATCGACATTTGCAACAGGGTACTGGTCATGTTCGAAGGGAAGATCGTTGCGGAGGTACCGCGGGAAGAATTGAGTGATGCGCGGCTCATTGAAGAGGCGCTGCATATGCATGGCGAAGGAGGCGGAGAAAATGGAAAAAACACAAATGAGTTTTAAAACAATCACAAAAAGTTCTCTGTTTGCCGGCGTTACCATCTTTATTATTATATTTGGTTTGAACGCAATCCTCGATCAGCGGTTCTTTTCCGCGGATACGGTTTACGGAAACCTTTCCGTAATTACGCCTATCGTTGTGGCGACGATTGCGCAAAGTATTGTTATCATAAGCGGCAGCATAGACCTGTCCATCGGTGCGGCAATCTCCCTCGTCAACTGTATTTTAGCAACGACAATGGGCGATACCCCCGGATCGGTCGTGTTCGCCTTTGCCATAAGCTTGCTTGCGGTACTTGCTGTCAGCGCGTTAAACGGTATATTGGTAGCCTATCTGCGGCTTCCTTCTATGGTTGCGACATTTGCTGTTTCTATGATGCTGATCGGCATATCTTTGCTGGTACTGCCGGTGCCGGGCGGGTACATCCCAAAATGGCTGCCGGGGCTTTACTCAGCTAGTATCGGCGGCGTACTGCCCGCCACTGTATTGATACTTGCGGCGGTGGGAGTGCTGTGGTGGATCATCTCTAAAACAAAGTTCGGAAAATACATCTATGCCGTGGGCGGCAATGAGGCCGCCGCGGAAGCAAGCGGCATCAACGCCAAGCGAATCAAGTTTTGTGCGTTCCTGTTGTCCGGTTTCTTTATCTGGATCGTCGGCATCATCGTCTCAGGGCAAACGGGTGCGGGAGATTTCCGGCTGGGAAACCCGTATCAGCTCACAACGGTTGCAGCGGCGATCATGGGAGGCATCTCTCTTGCGGGCGGTACAGGAAAAATGCTGGGCGCGGCGCTCGGCGGGTCCATCATGATACTGATCACCAATATCATTTATTTCGCCGGTATCCCGTCCTTTTATCAGGATATGATCAGGGGATTGATCGTGATCATCGCATTGTTTATCGCAGCGATCCCGAACCTAAAGAAACGGACGAGTTGAGGTGGCGAATATGAATATGAGTAAAACACAGACATTAAAAAAAGGGATTCAGTCAAATACGTTTATGGCGATCCTGTTATCTGTTATACTGTTAGTAGCCGGACAAATCATATCTCCGGGGTTTGCAGCGCCATCCAACATATTGAATCTTCTGATGATCGCGGCATTTTTGGGTATTATTACCCTGGCGCAAACGATCGTTATGGTTGTAGACAGCGGTGGGATTGACCTGTCGGTCGGCTCTATCCTGCAGTTTGCAATGATTTTGATCGCGCAAATCAATACCGATACCAATAATTTAGCGCTTGCCATTATCATTGCGCTTGCCGTCAGCGTAGGCTTTGGAATTATCAACGGGCTGGGGGTAGCAATCTTGAAAATCCCGCCGCTTATCATGACGCTTTCCATGAGCAGCGTGATTATAGGGTTCATGCTTTTATATACCGGCGGTTTTCCGAACGGTATGGCTCCCGGTATATTGTATGAATTTGTATACGGAGAGTTTGTGGGAATCCCGAACATGATCTGGGTATGGGCGCTTATCATTGCAGCGGTGATGTTCATTACAAAAAAAACCAAGCTGGGAAGTATGCTGTATGGTGTGGGAGCAAACCGCATGACGGCAGAGCTGTCGGGCGTGGATACGCGGCTTGTAAGGGTTCTTGCTTACGGCGCGGGCGGTCTGGTATGCGGCATTGCGGGAATGTTCTTGCTTGGTTATATGTCAACGCCGAATAATTTAGAAACAGGCGGGGCTTATGTTATGCCGTCCATTGCGGCAGCCGTTGTTGGCGGAATATCGCTTACAGGCGGGGCCGGAAACTATGGCGGAGCGGTTACGGGTGTCATTTTCCTGACGATACTCGAATCGCTGCTCATGACGATACAGATGGGAGAGCCCGTGCGTAAAATTATTTATGGCGCGGTGGTGCTTTTGATATTGATCAATTATGCAAGAAAAAATGCGAAGAGATAGCAAGGAGGAAACTATCATGGCAAGAGAAAACAAAATCGTATTAATCGGTTCAGGCAGCCAATATACGGAGTTCTTTTTACAGGAAATCTTCAAATACGAAGAATTTAAGGGCTGCACGGTTGCGCTGGTGGACAGACGGCCGGAGCGCCTCAATGAAGTATTGAACATTGGCAAAAAGCTTAACGAAATCATGGACTGGGACGTAGAATTCATCGGCAGCCCCGACCGCAGGGACATGCTGAGCGGCGCAAAGGTTGTCTATATGTTCGCAGCGGTCAATTATATGCACGCATGGGCGAAGGAGTTGGAGATTTGTCAAAAGCACGGCCTTAATCCGTATGAGTTCCATACGACAGGTCCGGCGGGGCTTTCGATGGCAATGCGCCATGTACCGCTCGCGCTCGATATCGCGGCGGATATGGAGGAACTTTGCCCGGACGCATGGCTGGTACTTGACAACAATCCATTGGCAAGAATACAGGCTGCTGTTACGCGGCACAGCAAAACAAAGGTAGTAGGCTACTGTTATGGACACGAGCTTGTACAGATGGCGCTCGAACAGATTTTGGGAATGACGGATAGGGATGAAAGCACCAAGCTTGCCGACCCGGTAGAACGCGAGTTTATGTGTCCGGCGGACAACATCACGTTGCGGCAGGCGGGTGTGAACCATATGATGTGGATACTCGATGTGCGCAATAAAAAGACGGGCGAAGATTTGTACCCGAAACTGAAAGAGATTCTTGACAGCGTGCCGCTTTCGGATATCCCTGCAGGATATCGTTATTGCACGGAGGTATATAAGCTGTTTGGTTTGTTTGGTTCGCCGGCAGACAGCCATGTGGCGGACTACTGCTGGTCGTCCGATCAGGGGAATCAAGAACGCTGCGGGCTTTATCCTTTTCCGGTCAAAGACTGGTTTGGAGGGCGCGATAAAGACGCGTGGGCGCAGATCGCGGCGCAGATCACGGGTAAGGAAAGCGCACAGGAGTTTATCAAGCAGAGAAGGACGGGCTGGATGAGCACGCAGATCAGCCGCTATATGTTTGGCGGAGACCCAACCTACTTCCCGGCGTTCAACGCGGTAAACGGCGGTACGATTGAAAATCTGTCACCAGACCTGATTGTAGAAACGTGCGGTGTGATCGGACCGGACTATGTTGCTCAAACAAAGATTGGCAGACTGCCTGACGCCGCTGCCGCGATTTGCGAACTCAACGGACGTATGGCGTTGCTCGCGGCGGACGCGACTGCGACGGGCGATAAAACGCTGGCGCTGCAATCACTGCTTATTGATCCGTTTGTACATAGCGAAACAGTGGCGAAAAATATTCTGGAGGATATCCTGCAGGAAAACAAACAATACGATACACGGTTCTAGGCATCCGACATAAAATAACAAAAAAGAGCGTATAAACTACGCTCTTTTTTGTATGAAAGCAGATGCAATATAAAAGAATGCAGGCGTTATGGCTTGAGCGCCTGTATAAAGACCTGTTCGATTTTTTCTTTCGAAGGCACACCCTCGTGCACTTTGACGTCATCCACAAAAAAGGTAGGTACATACCAATAATCATAGCCTTCGGTTTTTTCCGGCTCACGCCGTTCTTCTATGGTCTCGATATCGACGCGACCATACTCCGGGTGTTCATTTTTCAGTTCGTCCATTAGTTCAAACGCACGGCGGCAGTGCGGGCACGTTTCCATCATCATCATTTTCACATGTTTAGCCATTGCTTTTCCCCTTTCCTTTGGCAAATTTAATGGTATAATAATGATAAACGGATTTCATGAAAGGAAACGGAAAGCGCGTGAATTTTTTTGGGCAGGTATATGAGATTGTAAAACAGATACCGTGCGGTAAAGTTGCCTCTTATGGGCAGATCGCGCGCCTTGCGGGCAATCCCCGTGCTTCGCGCGCCGTTGGATATGCGCTGCATGTGAATCCACAGCCGGGCGTTATCCCCTGCCACAGAGTTGTAAACAGGCAAGGACGGCTTGCCCCTGCATTTGCGTTTGGCGGATTAGATGCACAAAAGAATATGCTTGCGGCGGAAGGTGTGCGCGTTACAGGCGAAGACTGCGTAGATATGAAACAATTTGGCTGGGATGCCTGAAATCCAATGGAATCATAATCGAGAGGAGAGGATCGCGATGGAAAAGAAAAAAGGACTTTTACAAGAGTTTAAGGAGTTTATATCGCGCGGGAGCGTGATGGATCTGGCGGTCGGGATTATCATCGGCGGCGCGTTCACGGCGATCGTTACGGCATTGGTAGAGAATATCATTAATCCGATCATTGGCGTGTTGACCGGCGGGATCGACTTCTCTGCTTTTAAAATCCCGCTTACAGCGGATCCGGCAGGCGCGGCGATACAGATCGGTTCGTTTATCAATGCTGTCATTCATTTTCTGCTGATTGCACTGGTGATTTTCTTGCTCATCAAGGGACTTAACAGTTTGCATCAGAAGCAGGAATCAACGCCCGAAAAACCGGTGCGGCTATGCCCGTACTGTAAAGGCGAGATTGCGGACGACGCAACCCGCTGCCCGCACTGTACTTCTGTGTTGCCTGATGATGTATGCATAGATGAAGCGGTAGAAGAAGGGAAAAAAACATATGGAAGAAAAATCGGGGAGAATATATGATATGAAATTCAAAATGATACATAACAACCTGAATGTGCTTGATTTGCAAAAATCGCTTGCGTTTTATGAAAAGGCGCTGGGCTTAAAGGAAGTTCGCCGCAAAGAAGCGAAGGACGGCAGTTTTATCATCGTTTATCTGGCGAACGAACAAGCGCCGCACCAGTTGGAGCTTACGTGGCTTAAAGAAAAAGATACGCCGTACGATTTGGGCGATAACGAGATCCATCTTGCGTTTGAAGCGGATGATTACGAGGCGGCGCATAAACTGCATCAGGAAATGGGATGTATTTGTTTCGAAAACGAGGCGATGGGTATTTATTTCATCGAAGATCCGGACGGCTACTGGCTGGAGGTTTTGCCCCAAAAATAAGAGCAGGACAAAGCGCGCGGCTTAGGTAGGTCGTGCGCTTTTTTGTACAAAAAAAGATTGCATTTGGATGCAAAAGGATTATAATAGCTTTTATGCAATCTTTACAACGGCAGGGAACAAGGGAAAGTAAAACGTTCAAAACCACCATGATGCTCACGCTAATCATTGTATTGAGCAAAACGGCAGGTTTTATACGTGAGATCGTACGCAGCGCGACATTTGGTCAATCCATCGAAAATGACGCCTATTCGTTTGCATACACCATCATCACTATATTAATGATTCTGTTTTCCACAGGAATCGGTTCTACATTCATTCCCATTTACACTAAAAATCGTCTGAATAGAAGTGAAGAGGACGCAAACCGTTATGCAAGCAGCATATTGAATTTGTACATCATCGCGGCAATCGGCGTCAGCATACTCGGTTTTTTTGTAACGCCTGCCGTGTGCTCTTTGCTATGGCGAAATCCGGAGGGAGGGCTGCAACTCACAATACGTCTGACCCAAATGATGTTCCCGGCGCTTGTGTTTTGGGCGGTGTCAGGCGTACTGACCAACGTACTCAATGCGCGCAAAATATTTATCCCGGAGCAGCTTACAAATTTTTCGCTGTCGTTTTGTATGATATTCGCGTGCATGGCGTTTGGTTCTGTGGAGGCGGTAGCCATTGCAACGGCCATTTCCGCGGCACTGCAAATTTTGATATTGCTTCCTTATCTAAAGGGTAATTATAAATACCGGCGGACGATGGATATCAAAGATCCGGAGATAAAGCGCACATTTTTGCTTGCCGTTCCGGCAGTCATCAGCATGGCTTTTGACGAGATCAACAATATGTCGGATAAATTTTTCGGTACGGCAATGGGCACGAGCGTCGTTTCCGCGCTGCAAAACAGCTATACGCTCGTACAGGCGGTGCTGGGTATCCTCGTCGTACCTATCACAACGATCATGTTTTCCCAGCTTTCGCAATATGCCGCGCTCAAGCAGATGGATCAGCTCAAAAAAACGGTGCGGCAGTCCCTGGAGATCGTGGCGGTCATCACGCTGCCCATCATCGTCATTTCATTTGTCAATAGCCGGGATATCATAGGTATGTTTTATCAGCGAGGTAAATTCACGCTGGAAAATACATTGTTCACTGCGCCTATTTTTGCATTTTACATTGTCGGTATCTTTGCTTTTGGTATGCGTAATTTTCTTACGCGTGTATTTTATGCGCTGCAAATGAATAAAATCCCCATGTTTATCGGGATCTTTTCGGTAACGTTGAATATTGTGTTAGACCTGATATTAAAAGATGTATTGGGCGCAAAAGGGCTTACCCTTGCAACGTCCATCGCCAGCTTTGCCGGCGCGATCGTTATGGCTGTCGTACTGCGCAAAAAAATCGGAAATATGCATTTAAAGCGTTCCGCGCAACAGTTAATAAAAATATTGATCGCCACAGGCATTTGTGCCGTGATAACCATTCTTTTGCATCAATTTTTACCCATTGTGGGAACGGATTTTGGGCACAACGCCGCGCGGCTGCTGACGAGCGGCGTGGCGGGACTACTGGCGTTTGCGTTGGCGGCATACTTGCTGAAGATTGAAACAGCGGCAAAACTGATGCGTGGCGCGAAAAATAAGTTGCGCCGCAAGAAAAAGAATGCGTAGGGAAGAAATTATTCGACAGGCTGCCGGATATGCGCGGTCTGTTTTTTTCTGTAGGTTTTTACACTGTGCCAGGCGAAGACCTCGCCTATTCCGACCGCGACAGCTACACCAAATACAAGAGGCAAGTTAACGCTCAACGCGCCGTCTGATGTCTGCGGGAAGAACGTAAAGAACAATGTCATGCATAAAAGCGCGAAAGGAACGGCGGCCGTGACGAAGATGCGTACCTTGCCACCCTTGACACGGTATGGTCGAGGGCGGTCGGGATCGATTTTCCGCAATTTCCAAAAGGAAGGAAACAAAAACAGGTAGCACGCGAGCAACAGATCAACATTTAAGGCGAAGAATGTCCAGAATACGTCTGTTCCGCTTCCGGACATCTCAAGCACCGCAGCGATGATAAGCATCACGGTGATGATCACGCCGTTTGTAATATTTGCACCCAGTGGCATTTTTTCTTTTTTGCTTTTGCTGGCAAGGAATTTGGGCAGCGTTCCATATTGCGCGGCGTGTTGGGTCACATAATTTACACCCAAAGACCATGACATCATGTTTGTCACGAGTGTAAACAGGAAAAGCATACCGCAGGTAATGAGAAAGATGCCGTTAGGAGAGCTGAGCAGGATACGAAGGCTGTCAATAAAACCGCTTGCCTTGGAAAGCTCGGCGGTGGGAATGGCTACGCCGATCCCAAAGGAGGCAAACAGATAAAATGCGGTGATCAAGATGCCACTCAAAATAATGGCGCGCGGGATTTCTTTTTTTGCGTTTTGCATATCACTTGCGTAAGTGGTAACAACCTCAAAACCGATAAAATTGAAAATAATGATAGAAATGAACGAAAGTCCGGCGGCATTGGGAAGGAAATCGGCAAAAGAATGCGCGGGATTGGCAACTCCGCGTGTTACAGCGGCATAAACGCCTAATGCGCCCAAAATTAAAATAAGCGCGGTTTTTATCAGAGCGCCGATATTGACCAGCCATTTGCTTTCGCTGATACGGTAGTTGGAAAGCAGTACCACCAGCCAAGTTACACCAAGCTGCACAAAAAGCGCTGTCAAAGGCGGAATAGGGATGCCTGTTGCCGCGGTGAATACTTGTGTGAACATCACGAGGGTGGACGTGACCCAGATCGGAAAATTGATCCAGTAATAAAATGCCGCTCGTGATCCTGTGCGGATCCCAAACGCGCGTTTGACCCAGTCGCATAGCCCGCCTTCATCTTCATACGCAGTCCCAAGCTCGGCGTTTACAAGACCATACGGAACAAAGAACCCTATCAGCAGAAGGATCCACCAGAAATATTGGGAGTTGCCGATCGCGGCGGCAGGTGCCACAGCGTCTATTGTCAGGACGATACATACCGCCGCTAAGATAGCGTCAAACAGCCGAAGTTTTTTCGTTGCCATACCGAATTCCCTTATCCGTTTGAATTTTTAGCATGAAATAGATGAATGAAACTATTCTAAGCGTAACTGTTTCATATAAATTAGTAAATATGTTTCATGTAAATGGACAGCGCTGTTTCTTAAAGTGTACAACTGTTCCGTTTGCAGGAAAAATATTTCATAGAATCATATATAACCGTATATGGATCTGTTGAATCATTGTTTTAGACAGCAAAAAAGACCGGTCTATGAAAAGACCGGTCTTCCTAAACAATGGGGATTGGGTCTATAGGCTTTCGAACTGCCGAACACCCTTTGTCATCAGGCTGCGATACATCAAAATATCCAACACGATCACCAGCGCGAATGCCGCGATAACCGGAAAGATACCGAAAGGCAACGCCAACAACGCGGGAGCAATGGTCAACAGCATACCTACCAGCATTGTCACAAGCACAGGCTTGCTTTGTTTGACGACAGTAACCTCGCTTGTCCAGTCCAGCCTTGGGCTGTTGAGATCGCTTTTTAGCCCGAACATAGCGACGAAATAGCTGTAGGCAACAGGCAGCGCAAACATCAACACCACATACAGCGGATCAGGCTTCAAAGCCAGGCAGAAAAGCGTTGCGCTGATCACTGAAGTGGGGACAAAGAGCGTAAGCGCAACATTGAGCTTTGCCTTCAATACAAGCCGCGTATCAACAGGCAGCGAACGGACGATCCACAGATTTTTCCCCTCAAGGGAAACGGATGAAGCCGTAGGCGAGGCCATCACAATGAAGAAGGCGATCCCCATAGGCGCTGCCACACTGAGAAGCTGACCGAATTGGGGGATAGATGAATAAACACCAAAGCCATCTACGCCTGAAACAAGGAGGATTACAGATACAACGATCGAAAGCAGTGGACCGATCGCCGTGTTGAGCACGTATTGCGAAGAAGAAAAATATCGCTTCATCTCTCGCTTATAAAGCGCCTTCTTGGGCGAAGTTTCTTTTAGCTCCGTCATTTTGAAATTCCCTGCCGTACGGCTCGTGGTAACAGAGGTGTTGAGCTTTTTGAACAGCCTGGCTACCAGCGCGGAAAAAGCCGCAAACGCACCGAATGAGATCAAAAGGAACAAAAGCAGGGAAACAACGTCAAATCCGGAGACCGCGTTCCCGTAAAGTGCAACCAAAGGATAAATACTCACAAGCACATTGTTGACCATCCCGCCGATGTCAGCAAAATCAATGATAATATTGCCGGAATTTGTCCAAAAGCCCAGCCATACCACCATAAAGAGCATAAACGCTGCCACTGTGAATATCACGTTAAGCCCGTTTTTGCGCTTGAATCGCGATGCGGCGACGGCAATTAGCGTACCAATAACCGAGGCAATGATAATGGGCAACAACGGGATTGCCACCAGTGTTACAATAAAGATGGGGTAAAATGCCGCCGCGGGTTGTGCGATGATCGAGTATGCGATTGCCGCGGGAACCATTACGCCAAGCACGAACATAATATTGTAGCCGTAAAGGATCAGAACGCGGCTCGCAATGAGTGTGCTTGTTTTTATGGGCAATGCCATTTGCATATCATAATCGCGAAAGCCGAACAGCGTGCCGTTTACCTTATAAATAGTGGTAAACAAAACCATGATCGACGCGATCATCATCATAATATTAAGAACGATGTATTCCGCGTTCAGAGCTTGGAGGCTGTCCATCATGGCAAGCGATATTCCAAACACAGCAGCAGCAATCAAGATATAACAAAATACAAGAAGAACAGTCATTCCCGTTGATTTTGTTTTTGTCTGATGCGCATATTTCGCTTTGTTAAAGCCAAACGAGGTGCGCATATATGTTTTTAATAACAAACCAAGATTATTCATCGATTAACTCCAAAAATACGTCCTCAAGACTTTCGTCGCCTTTTACTTCTTCTATGGTACCTGAGCGCAGCAACTTGCCGCTTTTGATAATGGCGATCTTATCGCACATTTTTTCCGCAACTTCAAGCACGTGTGTGGAAAAAAATATCGCGCTTCCGTTTTCGCACATTTCCCGCATAATTTGCTTGACGGTATGCGCGGCTTTGGGGTCAAGCCCCACAAACGGCTCATCTAAAACAAGCAGTTTGGGTTTGTGTATCAGTGCGGAAATGATAGCAAGCTTTTGTTTCATTCCATGTGAATACGAAGAAATCAAGTCGCCAAGGTTTGCCGTGATCTCAAAAATATCTGCGTACTGCTTGATGAGCGCTTCTCGCTCCTCTTTGGGGATCACAAAAATATCGCCGATAAAATTAAGATACTGGATACCCGTCAGGCTATCGTAAAGATCCGGATTGTCGGGTATATACGCCGTAATTTTTTTGCATTCCATTGGATGATCTTTGATCGATTTACCGTCTATCTCGATCTCTCCGCCGTCAAAATCAAGGATGCCGACCACCGCCCGTATGGTGGTTGTTTTTCCCGCGCCGTTATGCCCGATAAAACCGTAAATATCGCCGGCTTCAACGGTCAGGCTCAGGTCATCTACCGCCTTTTTACCGCCTTTGTAGCTTTTGGTGAAATGTCTGATCGTTAACACTTTTGTGCTCCTTTCGTTGGGAAAAAATCAATTTTCTGCCACAGGATTTTATTATAGCATAAATCTATTGTCCTAAGACAACATCATCATAGCATATGGTCACGTGACTGTCAACAGTAATCTGAAGACTTGTTTATGGCGGTACGGGTAAAAATTTAATAGTATATTTTATATTATAAGGAAGCAAACCCCGACGCAGAACATAAGGGAGAAATTTTGTGTTAGAAAATGAATATTATAAAAAAAAGAGGGTATATATAGAACCATGATAAAAAGAGGAGAATTTTTACATAAGTATGAAGATACAGAGAAAAATCAGTAGCATTTTGTTCATAAATTGTTTTTCGCTTATACAAAGCAATTTGTTTAGTAGTTTAGCATATGAAACGGCTTGACAAGACTAAACATAAGTGGTAATTTTAATAAAAACAGCAAAGCGTTTACTAAACTATAATTTACAAAACGATGGATTTCATTACTAAATCAAAAATCAAATTTTTAAATTTTAAATAAGTTTTTCGTGAAAACGAAATGTAAAAAAACTTAGGAGGAAACAAAAAATGAAAAAAATTGTCATCGCAGTCTTGGCTGTGGTAATGGTGTTCTCGCTGTTCGCGTGTTCCGCGCCGGCACCGGCGCCGAGCGCATCGGCAGCGCCGAGTGAATCGGCAGCGCCGAGCGAGTCTGCAGCACCGAGTGAATCGGCGGCTGCGAGTGAATCCGCACCTGCTGCTTCGGGTACAGAGGTAGTTGGTGGAGACCATTCCACACTCAAAGACTTAAAAACAGACTTCAAGATCATTACGATCCCGAAGACAACAGGTATTGCTTGGTTCCAGAGAATGGACCTTGGTGTAAAACAGTTTGCGGCTGACACAGGCGTAGACGCTTATCAGGACGGTCCGGCTACGGCTGACGCGGCTGAGCAGGCAAAATACGTGGAAGACGCTATCGCTGCTAAGGTAGACGCGATCTGCGTGGTTCCGTTCTCCACAGAGGCGCTTGAGCCGGTGTTGAAAAAAGCGCGTGATGCAGGAATCCTCGTTATTTCTCACGAAGCTGACGGCATGACAAACATCGACTACGACCTCGAAGCATTTGACAACGAAGCTTACGGTCAGCACTTTATGGAAAAATTGGGCGAACTGATGGGTGGAAAAGGTGAATACGCTGTTATGGTAGGCGCTCTGACATCCGCGACGCACAACACATGGGTTGACGCTTCCGTTGCTCTGCAGAAAGAGAAGTTCCCGGACATGAAACTGGCCGGCGACAAAATCGAATCTGCTGATGATCAGGAGCAGGCTTATACAAAGACAAAAGAAGTTCTGACGGCGTTCCCGAACCTCACAGGGTTCCAGGGTTCTGCTATGGCTGACGTAGCGGGCGCTGCAAGAGCGGTTGACGAAGCAGGCATGACAGGCAAAGTGAAGATTGTCGGTACATCCCTCGTATCCGTTTCCGGCAAGTACATCAAAGACGGCGTTATCGACATGATCTCCTTCTGGGATCCGGCGGCTGCAGGATACGCGATGAACGAGCTCGCTCTGAGAATTTTGAACGGCGAAAAAGTTGATAATGGCATGTCCCTGACGGTTACCGGCTATGATAACCTCACGTTGGGCGGCGCGAACAAAAATACGCTGTACGCAAAAGCTTGGATCGATGTTGACAAGTCAAACGTTGACGATCCGCTTTACCAGTTCTAAGTCACTACTACAAATCATATAAATAATATGTTAGGCTCCCCCAAAAAGGGGAGCCTTGCATATCTATTTAGGGGGAAAGGTGGACAAATTCATGTCAGAGGTATTCTTGAAAGTCACAGGAATCAAAAAATCCTTTGGCGGTGTCAAAGCACTGAAAGGCGTAGATCTGACGATCCATAAGGGAGAGGTTCTCTGTATGGCCGGAGAAAACGGCTGCGGCAAATCTACCCTGATCAAAGTCATATCGGGTGCGCACAACGCCGACGAAGGTGACATCTATATCGATGGAAAGACATTCCAATCTTTAACGCCCATGGAAGCCATAAGAATGGGCATTCAGGTCATTTATCAGGACTTTTCGGTTTTTCCCAACATTACGGTAGCAGAAAATATCGCGCTCAATAATGAGCTTAATTCCGGTAAAAAGATTGTGAACTGGAAAGAAGTACGCGCCATCGCGCAAAAGGCAATGGACAAGATCGGCGCAAAGATACCGCTTGACGTTCTGGTCGAGCGTTTGTCTGTTGCAAACAAACAAATGGTTGCCATTTGCCGCGCATTGTTAAACGACGCAAAGCTCATCATCATGGACGAGCCGACAACTGCGCTTACCGCAAAGGAAGTCGCAAAATTATTCGAAATCATCAGGATGCTGCAATCCCAGGGGATCGCGGTACTCATCGTTAACCATAAGCTCGACGAAGTATATGACATCGCACAAACGCTTACGATTCTGCGAAACGGCGAAAACGTTGCGGAAGGTCCGATCGGTGAATTTGATCGTGCCCGCTTTGTTAAGGCAATGACGGGAAGGGACATCGAAGACGTGTTTTATCGTCCGCAGGCAAAAGAGAAAAAAATCCTTGAGGTGCAGAATTTGGAGCGCGCGGGAGAATTTTCTGATGTCAGTTTCACGCTGTGCGAAGGCGATGTCCTTGGCATTACCGGTCTTCTCGGCTCAGGGCGCGGAGAGATCGGCGAAGCGCTTTTTGGTATGGCTCCGCCCACCGGAGGAAAGATTGTTCTGGATGGCGAAGAGATCAAAATCAAAAATGTTGCTGACGCTATGAAGCACAATATCGGATATGTTCCGGAAGACCGCCTCACAGAGGGGCTGTTTTTGGAGATCCCGATTGGTACGAACACCATAGCCGCTTCTATCAAAAGTTATCTGAAAGGCGGCAGGATCGACTACAAGGGAATGAAGGAATCGATGTGGGAATG
Source organism: uncultured Christensenella sp. (assembly GCA_964494645.1). Lineage (GTDB taxonomy): Bacteria > Bacillota > Clostridia > Christensenellales > Christensenellaceae > Christensenella. The sequence continues at coordinate 78,555 of CAZBSH010000002.1, forward strand.
GATCAAAAAGCTTTCTATTGCCGCTCCTTCGCCCGAGCCGCCTATCAAGACATTATCGGGCGGGAACCAGCAGAAGGTCGTACTTGCTAAATGGCTCAATACCAATCCGCGTATATTGATATTGAACGGACCAACGGTAGGCGTAGATATCGGTTCGAAATCAGATATCCATAAAATTTTGCATCAGCTTGCCGAGGACGGCGTAGGCGTCATCATTATTTCGGATGACCTGCCCGAGCTCATTCAGAATTGTAATAAGATCGTCATTATGCGCGGCGGAAAATTGACCGCCAGCATGGACGCGGAAGATTTAGACGAAACAAAGCTGGCCGCTCTTTTGAGCGAGCAGGCATAGGAAGGGGGTATCGTTATGGATAAATCAAATAAACTTGCCAAAAATAATGTCCTTACTTCAAACGAGGCGATTGTTATCTATATCATTATCGGCCTGTGCCTGGTGATCGGACTGGTGAATAATTCGTTCTTTAGCGTAGGAACCGTGATCGATACGGCACGCGCGATGCTTACGATGTTAATGTTTGCCCTGTGCGAGATGATCGTCATTGTCTCCGGAGGAATTGATGTATCGTTTCCGGCGTTTGCTTCATTTGCGATGTATTTTACCTCCAAGCTGATGATTGATAATGGCTGGGATGGTGTGTTGCTCGCGTTTGTGATTTCCGGTCTGGTTGGTCTTGCGCTTGGTGTGATCAATGCGTTTCTGATCGGGACATTCAAAATACCGACACTGATCGCGACGCTCGGAACAAGCAGCCTGATCAACGGTGCATTGCTTTCCTTCGTAGGCGTCAACGAGATTACAAATCTTCCAACGCAGCTAGATAGCATGGCAAAGGCATACCTGTTCCAAGTGGACCTCGGAAACAAGGTTTCCTCCATGTCTGTATTCATCATTCTGCCTGTTGTGCTGTGCGTGGTCGTGTGGTTCTTGATGAAATACACGATGCTCGGGCGCGCGATCTACGCAATCGGCGGGGATCAAAATTCTGCGCGTCGCGCAGGATTCAACGTTGTAAAAACACAGTATTTTATTTATATGTTTGTAGGCGCCATCGTAGGCATCACAGGTATGACGTATACGCTTTTGGCGCGTAATTCCAACCCCAACAATCTGATGGGCAGCGAAATGCTGGTTATCGCGGCCGTTGTCATTGGCGGCGCGCGTATCACAGGGGGTCATGGGAGCGTGCTTGGGACAGTTCTGGGCGTGGCGTTGTTAAGTATCGTACAAAACAACCTGATCATTTTGGGTGTGCCGACTTACTGGCAGACATTTGTGATCGGTATGTTGATTATTATTGGCTGTACGATCACCTCCATCAAGGCGAAGCGCATTGCGCTCAGCCCGAAGATTTAAGGAAGGGGGCGTAAATGATGGAAAAACAAGCACAGAAAAAAGTGAATGTATTAAAATCAATTGATAAAAATATTTTATGGCTGTTCGTGATCATCGTCGCGCTGGTTATCATTATGACATTTGCAGCGCCGGGACAGTTCCTTACGATCTCGAACTTTCAGTCTATGACGTTCCAGTTCCCTGAATTCGGGATTATGGCGCTTGGTATGATGCTGTGTATGATCGCGGGCGGGATCGACCTTTCCGTGGTTGGGGTTTCTAACCTCGCGGGTATTGTTGCGGCGGTGATCATGAAGACGGCGGGGATCGACAACACAGGCGCAATTGTAGGGGCAGTTATTGCCGCGGTCGCGGTAGGTATTGGCGCAGGCGCGTTCAATGGGTTCATGATCGGGAACCTGCGTATCCCTGCCATGCTGGTAACGCTTTCTTCGCAGCAGATATTCACAGGGCTTGGGCTCGCGATTACCAAAGGACCGGCAATCACAGGACTTTCCGACGCGTTTAAAACGATCGGGAACGGTTTGTTCTTAGGGGTAATCCCGTATTCGCTGCTGATTTTTGTGGGTGTTGTTATCGTACTGATGCTCATCCTAAAGTATACGGTCTATGGACAGCAATTGTACCTGATGGGTGCAAATCCGACGGCGTCACAGTATTCGGGCATCAACAACTTCGGTGTGACGATGAAGACGTATATGGCATCGGGTATTATGGCGGCAATTGCGGGTATCGTTGTGTGCTCGCACTTGGGATCGGCAAAATCCGATTACGGTACGACATACACGCTGCTTACCCTTTTGATCGTCATCCTTGGGGGCGTTTCTCCGGCGGGCGGCAAAGGGAAGTTAGCAGGCGTTGTGTTATCGATTATCGTACTACAGGTGATTTCCAGCGCATTCAGTATCCTGCGCTTCGATTCGTTCCTCAAGACCTTTGTATGGGGGCTTGTACTGATCGTTGTTATGATGGTGCAATATGGTGCTGAAATTTATGGCGGTCGTCCGAAAAAATTAAAAGTGAGGAAAACAGCATGAAGAAAATAATCAACAAGTCGGAAGATTTCATCAAGGAAATGCTGGAAGGCATTTATCTTGCGCATGGCGATATGGTAGGATACGCGGGCGACGACCTGCACTGCCTGGTCAGCAAACACAAAAAACAGGGCAAGGTTGGTATCGCGACGGGCGGTGGCAGCGGACATCTGCCGCTGTTCCTCGGTTATGTCGGGCAAGGCATGCTCGACGGATGCTCGATCGGAGATGTATTTCAGTCGCCGAGCGCCGAGCAGATGTTTGAAGTGACAAAAGAGATCGACTCCGGAGCCGGCGTATTATATATCTACGGAAACTATAACGGAGATATCTTCAACTTCGATATGGCTGCTGAAATGGCGGACTTCGAAGCGGATATCAAGGTGGAGAGCGTTGTTGCGGGGGAGGATGTTGCTTCCGCAGGTCCGGCAGCGCCGGGCGCGAAAAACACACGTCGTGGTGTTGCGGGAATTTTCTTTGTTTACAAGTGCGCGGGCGCGGCGGCGGATGAGATGATGTCGCTTGCGGAGGTAAAACGTATCGCGGAAAAAGCATGCGCGAACGTTCGTACAATGGGTGTTGCTTTAACGCCGTGTATTGTTCCGCGCGTTGGGAAACCGAGCTTTGAGATCGGTGACGACGAGATGGAGATCGGCATGGGAATCCATGGCGAGCCGGGCATTCGCCGCGGCAAGCTGCTTCCGGCAGACGAGATCGTTGCGGAGATGATGGAGCCCATCATTGCGGATATTCCGTATGTTGCGGGGGACGAAGTGGCAGTTCTGATCAATGGTCTTGGCAGTACGCCGCTTGAAGAACAGTATGTTGTATACCGTAAGGTGGATGAAATTCTGAAGGCAAAAGGCATCAAACCGTATAAGGTTTATGTTGGCGAATACGCTACGTCTCTTGAGATGGCGGGGATGTCTATCTCGCTTTTGAAGTTAGATGACGAACTGAAGAAGCTCATTGATAAACCGGCAAACACACCTTTCTTCAAACAGATATAAGAAGAGACGGGATTTTTCAGGGAGGCAAACACAATGAATCAGAAACAATTGCTTGACGTAATGGCAAGCTGGAAGAAAATTATGGCAGACAACCGCGATTACTTGATTGAGATTGACGGTGTGGTTGGAGATGGTGATCTGGGTCTTACAATGAGTGACGGGTTTGCCGCAGCATATGATGCGGTAGCGTCCGGAGAGGAAAAAGACCTTGGAAAAATGCTGTATTTTGGCGGGAAAGCAATGTCTACGGCGGTTCCTTCCACAATGGGAACGCTGATGGCTTCCGGACTTATGAGTGCGGGCAAAGAGCTGAAAGGAAAAGACGAACTTGACGCGAACGAAGTCGTTACGCTTTTTCAGGCATACTTTGATGGCGTTATGAACCGTGGCAGCGCAAAGGTTGGAGATAAAACTTTCCTTGACGGGCTGTATCCCGCGATCGAATCCTTAAAGAGGGACGCGGCTGCAGGGGTAGAGCTGAAAACGATGGCGGAAAATGCAAAAAAAGCTGCGGAAGAAGGATTCCTCGCAACAAAAGGAATGCTTGCGGTCCACGGACGCGCGGCAACGCGCGGCGAAGCATCGCGCGAATTGCTTGATCCGGGCGCGGCGGTTGCGAAGCTATTGATGGAAGGATTCGCAAGCGCTGTAGCATAAAGGTCTTACTACGAAGCATAGTTGGCGGAGAAGGCGGACAGAAATGTCTGCCTTTCCCTTTCCTTATCACGCCTGCGGATCGATCATGCTTCCAATAAGAGAATAGCGTGCGGCATGCTGCATCTATAGAAAACGCAACAAAAAACGCACTGCCGTTTAGGCAATGCGCTTGAAAATATCGGTTTATTTTTTCTTGGGCGGACAGGTGCTCTGACGCTCTACAAGCCGCGATCCCAGAAGGATCTTGACATTGCTGTTGATCGGATCTTCCTGCATGCGTTCGCACAGCCTGCGTACAGCACGCCGACCGATCCTGCGTCGCGGTACGCGCATAGTGGTCAGAGGCGGATCAGAGATCGTACAATAGGGGATGTCGTCAAATCCCATGATGGAGATATCTTCCGGGATTTTATATCCGGCCTCCTGTAGGGCTTTCATTGCCCCAAGGGCGATCGTGTCGTTATCCGCAAAAGCGGCTGTTGGCAGTTTTGCACCCTTGCTGATATATTCCTTCATGGAATCGTATGCGCCGTCGAGGGTGGGGATTAGCTCAAAGGTGTTTTTACATGAGAGACCGAGAGCCGTGCAGCAGTCATAAAAAGCGAGGCTGCGCTCGTGAAAGTTAGAGATCTCAGTGGCGCTTTTGAAGTAAGCAACCTTTTTATGACCCAAATCGGCCAGATATTTCAGCGCAAAGTAGGTGGTTTCCTGATTGTTCATTACAACGCATTCATACGGCTCGCGCGACATTATGTTGTCAACGATGACCATAGGCGTTGCGACCGTTTTCAAAAGCGGGTAATCATCAGGAGGGATCTCTGTTCCCAACAAAATGATACCGTCAGAGGTATCCTCTTGTAAGATCTTGAGCGCCTGTTTGAAATTGCCTTTTACGGTTGTGATGATAAGGTTATACCCCATCTCGCGGCATTCGGCTTCCACAGCGTCTATGATCGCCGAAATAAAACCGGCATTTCCGTCCACGATCATGCTGTGATCCTTGTACTTTAAGAACCGGATATTTTTTAGCGGAACCTTGTTTTTGGGCGGAAGCTTATAATCGTACTCTTTTAATATGTTTTGTACACGTTTTCTTGTTTCGTCGCCCACGCCGGGTTTATTGTTTAGTACAAGCGAAATAGTGGCGGGTGAAACATTTGCAAGACGTGCGATATCCCGAATTGTCATAACAAGAACCTACCTAACGAGAATTTATCTACTTATTATATATAATCATAACATTTGTGCATAAGGAATGCAATTGTTTAATAAAAAAATAATGCATTTTAGTAAACAAATAAATGAAGGAGTGATATCACATGAAAAATTTTGTAGCGGAGGTCCCGGAAAAGATCGTGTTTGGCACCGGCGTCTTGCAGGAGCTTGGAAAATATGCGGAGGGGCTTGGAAAGAAGGCGTTTATTGTAACAGGACAGAGTGAACGTCCCGAAAAAACCGCACTTTTGGAAACAGTGCGCGCACAGCTCAAGCAAGCGGGGATGGAGACGGTCGTGTTTGCGGAGGTGGAGCAAAATCCTACCACAACAACATGCGATCGTGGTGCTCTTCTCGCGCGGGAAAACGGCTGTGATGTCGTTGTGGGCGTAGGTGGCGGCAGTCCGATGGATGCATCCAAATTTATTGCCCTTCTTGCGGCTTCGGGCGGCAGCGCGGTGGACTACATTCCGGGTGGGAAATTTGCGGATGTAGAAGACAAAGAACTGAAGTGCCTGCCCATCATCGCGATCACAACAACGGCGGGCACGGGCAGTGAGTCGACCCCGTTTGCGGTAGTGACGAATCCTGAAAACAGCAATAAGCCGGGTACAGGCCATGATTTCTGGTATCCGACTCTCTCGATCGTAGACCCGGAACTGACCTTGACTCTGCCGAAAAATGTTACAGTCAATACCGGTCTTGATGTGTTTTTCCATGCGTTTGAGGCGTATGTCTGCAAGGATGATAACGAGTATGCGGATATGTTTGCGAAGCGCGCGATTGAGCTTGTGGTGGAGAATCTGAAAAAATGTGTGGATGATCCGCAGGATATAGAGGCGCGCAGCGCGATGTCGCTTGCCAATATGTTGGCGGGCACGGCGATCGCGCTGGGCGGAACGTTTGCGATTCATGGCATGGGGCATAGTATCAGTGGACACTTTGGCGCCATCCACGGTGAGACGCTGTGTGCATTAGGACCGGCGCTAACAGAGTACTCCTATAAAGGCAACATTCCGAAATTCGCAAAGGCGGCGGTGTTGTTGGGCGCAGACCCGAAGCAGGATGAAGAAACACTCGCGCGTACGTGCGCACAACAGCTGCGTGTGTTCCTTGCGGAGTTTGGCAAGGATATTACCATTTCTTCTCTGGGGGTCACGCAAGAATCCATTCCGGCACTTGCGGATGATGCTCTGTTCGCGATGAGCGGCGCAATTGAGGCAACGCCGATCATGATGACACGGCAGGATATTATCGACGTATATATGAAGTCCATGTAATCCGATGATATAAAAACGACCCGCTTACAAGCGGGTCGTTTATTTTTGATGATGTATTTATTGAAACAGCCCCGTTGGCTGCGCGGGATCATGCTGTTCTGCCCAACGCTCTTGAAACGCCTGATATTCCGGCGAAAGCTTGTATTCCGCTACTCTGGTATTGAATACTCTCACCATGCTGAGTACAAAAAGCACGAGTAAAACAGTTACAACAACGACAGTAATCACCGTACCACGTATTTTTTTCTGTTTGTTCGAATCGTTTTCCATAAGCAATCCACCCTTTTTGGATCATATCTGTATTATACACCGCCCGCTGTAAATACGCAATCTATATTGGATGCAAATTACGGATGGAAAACACGATCATTACCTGATATAATATTACAGAGTTTATCAAAGTCCGTTGGAGGATACACGATTGAAATATGACGTAACGGTCAGCATCGTAAACTATAACAATTATGAGAAAGCGCGCCATGCCATCCGGACGCTTCTTGAATATACGCACGGCGTACGCATGAAAATTTATTTGATCGACAACGCATCCAAGGACGGCAGCGCAGTGCGTTTGGCTGACGAATTTTCGGCGCTCAGCGTTATATTTAGCGATAAAAATCTTGGCTTTGGCGCGGGGCATAATCTGGTGCTTGATTTGATTGATTCGGATTTTCACGCGATCGTTAATCCGGATATTGTATTGCAAAGCGATATCTTGACCGAGCTTGTTCATTTTATGCGTAAAAATCCGGATGTGGGCATGTGTACGCCGGCAGTACGTTACACAAACGGAGATCCGCAGCACCTGCCCAAGCGTAATCCAAGATTGAAGTATCTGATCGCAAACCGCACGCCCGGAAAAAAGTGGGAAAGTATACGCAACCATTATAAAATGCTGGATGAAGATTTAGCCGGGGTGACGGATGTCGAATTTGCCAGCGGATGTTTTTTATTGATTCGCACAGAGCTGTTTAAGCAGATCGGAGGATTTGACGAGCGGTACTTTATGTACTTTGAAGATGCGGATCTGTCACGGACTGTATTAAAAAGCGCACGCGTGGTATTTTATCCGCATGATTATGTAGTGCATGATTACGCGCGCAGTAGCGCACACAGCGCGCGGTATTTGATGATCCATATCAGCTCCATGTTTAAGTATTTTTTCAAGTGGCGCGGTAAGACCGAGCAACTTGACATACAGAAGTAAAAAAAGCTATGATAATATAGTTAAAATACCCAATCAAAGGGGGGCAGTTATGAAAGGAATCATACTTGCGGGGGGCTCGGGTACGCGCCTGTATCCGCTTACGATCATGACCAGCAAACAGCTTTTGCCGGTATACGACAAACCGATGATCTATTATCCGCTTTCCACGCTAATGTTGGCGGGCATCAAGGATATTCTGATCATCTCTACGCCTGTCGATTTGCCGCGCTTCGAAAGCCTGCTTGGCGACGGTTCGCAATTCGGCATTTCACTTTCGTATAAGGAACAGCCATCGCCGGATGGTCTTGCGCAGGCGTTTATCATCGGTGAAGAGTTTATCGGTGATGATACATGCGCAATGATTTTGGGCGATAATATTTTTTATGGAAACGGTCTGTCACAATTGATGGCGGAAGCTGTCACGAATGCGGATCATGGTCGCGCAACAGTGTTTGGTTACTATGTGGATGACCCGGAACGTTTTGGTATCGTTGACTTCGACAAAAACGGCAAAGCGCTTTCTGTGGAGGAAAAACCAAAAAATCCGAAATCCAACTACGCGATCACGGGTCTGTATTTTTATGATAACCGTGTGGCAAAATATGCAAAGGCGTTAAAACCGAGCGCGCGCGGCGAACTTGAGGTTACCGACCTCAATGCCGTGTACTTAAAAGAAGGCGATCTGGATGTCAAGCTGATGGGTCGCGGATATGCGTGGCTTGATACGGGAACGTTTGATTCGCTGATCGAGGCGGCGGAGTTTGTGCGTATGCTGCAAAAACGGCAGGGCATTGTGATGTCCGCGCCGGAAGAGATTGCGTTCCGCAAAGGATGGATCGACTGTGATACGCTTAAAAACAGTGCTGCGAAATATGGAAAATCTCCGTATGGCGAGCATTTGAATGCGGTTGCGGAAGGGAAGGTGCTTGATATATGAAGCTGAGAGAAACGGGCATCGAGGGTTTGGTTGTGATCGAGCCGGACGTGCATGGAGACCATCGCGGATGGTTCATGGAAACATACAGCAAGCCGAAGTTTGAAGAACTGGGGATTGTATGCGAATTTGTGCAGGATAATCATTCGTTTTCTGCACAGAAGGGAACGCTGCGCGGGCTGCATTTTCAGAAAAACCCGATGGCGCAATCAAAGCTGCTGCGTTGTACGGCGGGGAAAATACTCGATGTTGCGGTCGACTTGCGAAAAAATTCGCCCACATATAAAAAGTGGTATGCGGTGGAGCTTTCAGCGGAAAACAAGTTGATGTTTTTTATGCCCAAGGGCATGGGACATGGATTTGTGACGCTCAGTGATAACGTTGAGGTGCAATATAAGGTAGACGAGGTGTATTCGCCCGAATGCGACCGTTCTATTCGCTATGACGATCCGGATATCGGCGTCGACTGGGGGATTGAAAATCCGATCCTCTCGCAAAAGGATTTGCAGGCGCCGTTGCTTTTAGACAGTGATGTGGATTTTTAAACGATGTCAATAGAAACGGTTAAACAATATTTTGCGCAGTTTGGAATAGAGAGCGACGTGCGCGAACTTGAAGATTCCAGCGCGACGGTAGAGCTCGCGGCGCTGGCTTTAGGGGTAGAGGGCGCGCGCATCGCAAAGACGCTGTCTTTTCAAGTAGGGGACGGGTGTGTGCTTATTGTGGCAGCGGGTGATGCAAAGATTGACAATGCGCGTTACAAAGCATGTTTTGGTACGAAAGCGAAGATGCTCCCATCAGAAGAAGTATTGAAGATGACCGGACATCCGGTGGGAGGTGTATGCCCTTTTGCGGTGCCAAAAGAGGTGCGTACCTATTTGGATGAATCTTTGAAGCGGTTTGATACTGTATTTCCTGCGTGTGGCAGCGCGAACAGCGCGATCGAGCTCACGTGTGAAGAATTGATGCGGTATGCGAATGCAATAGAATGGATCGACGTCTGCAAAAACTGGCAGGCAGAAGGAGAGCAAGCGTAAAATGAAGATATTGGTAACAGGTGGGGCAGGTTTTATCGGAAGTAATTTTGTATTTCATATATTAGAAGAGCATCCTGATTATGAAATCGTGATACTTGATTTGCTTACGTATGCGGGGAATCTGGAAACGCTAAAAGATGTGCTTGATCAGCCGAACGTGAAATTTATCAAGGCGGATATCGCGGACAGAGAAGCGGTATTTGCGTTGTTTGAACAAGAACATCCGGATGTCGTTGTGAACTTCGCTGCGGAGTCTCATGTCGATCGTTCGATCGAAGACCCGGGAATCTTCCTGCGTACAAATATACTGGGAACACAGGTGCTGATGGATGCATCCCGCAAATATGGCGTAACGCGCTATCATCAGGTTTCGACAGACGAGGTATATGGCGACCTTCCTCTTGACCGCCCGGATTTGTTTTTTACGGAAGAAACGCCCATCCATACATCGTCGCCGTACTCTGCCTCCAAGGCAAGCGCGGATTTACTTGTGCAGGCGTATAACAGGACATTTGGTCTGCCTGTTACGATCTCGCGTTGTTCCAACAACTATGGACCGTATCATTTTCCGGAAAAGTTGATTCCGCTGATTATTTCACGCGCATTGGCAGACGAAAGCCTGCCGGTATACGGTACGGGGGAAAATGTACGTGATTGGCTTTATGTACGCGATCATTGCGCGGCTATTGACAGGATCATCCATGACGGACGTGTAGGCGAGGTGTATAACATAGGCGGGCACAACGAAAGGACGAATTTGCAGGTCGTAAAGACGATCTTAAAGCAGCTTAATAAACCGGAAAGCCTGATTACTTATGTCAAAGACCGTGCGGGACACGACCAGCGCTATGCTATAGATCCAACCAAGATGATGAATGAGCTTGGTTGGGAACCGACGACGACGTTTGACGAGGGCATTGCGCATACGGTGGACTGGTATCTTGAGAATGAAGACTGGTGGAAAAATATCATCAATGGTGACTATCAAAATTACTACCAGACGATGTACGCGGATAGATAGGAGAAAGATATGAAAGTATTGGTAACAGGTGTGAACGGACAGCTTGGTTACGACGTGGTACGCCATCTTGATTTGCGTGGCATTGAAAACCGCGGCGTCGATATTGCCGATTTTGACTTGACGGATGAAGAGGCCGTGCTTTCGTATATCAAAGAATACGCGCCAACGAGCATCGTGCATTGCGCGGCGTATACGGCGGTGGACAAAGCAGAAAGTGACCGCGATACATGTTGGGCGGTCAATGTGATAGGCACAAAGAATGTTGCGTTGGCGGCGAAAGCGGTTGGTGCGGAAATGATGTACATCAGTACGGATTATGTGTTCGATGGTTTTTCCAAGGATACGCCGTGGGAAGCGGACGATCCGAAGGATCCACAGAACGTTTATGGGGAAAGCAAGTATGGCGGCGAGCTTGAGGTACAAAAGCTGTTGGATGATTATTATATCCTGCGCATTTGCTGGGTATTTGGTAAAAACGGCGGTAATTTTGTGAAGACGATGCTGCGGTTATCTGAAACATACGATGAAATTTCAGTGGTGTGCGACCAGCATGGCGCGCCCACCTATACGTTTGACGTTGCCTCGCTCATATGCGACATGATCGGCTCGCGCAAATATGGTGTGTATCAGGCGTCCAATGAAGGGGATATTTCATGGTATGATTTTACAAAAGAAATTTTTGCGCAGGCAGGCAAGCGCACAAAGGTGATTGCCGTAACGTCCGAAGAGTATGCCAAAGGGCATCCGAGCGCGGCGGTACGCCCAAAAAATTCGCGTCTTTCCAAGCAGACGTTGATCGACAACGGTTTTGCGCTGCTGCCGGACTACAAAGACGCAATCGCGCGTTATCTAAAAGAACTTTGATATGGAATCGCTGATCTCCGTTGTTATTCCATCCTATAACTATGAACGGTATATCCGGCAGGCAATTGGCTGTGTTGTTGCACAAACATACCCAAATATCGAACTTGTGGTGATTGATGATCACTCAAAGGACGGCAGTTGGAATGAGATTCTTGCTGTCACGCAGGAGAAGTCGTTGCAGGACCGTTTTTTGGGCAAAGTTGTCGTAGCGCGCAATGAACGGAACATGGGTGCGCATGCGACGATCAATAAGGGTATCGGCATGTCGTCCGGGCAATATATCGCCATCCTCAACGCGGACGACCTCTTTGAAGAAAACCGCTTTGCCGTGATGATGCAGGTCATGGATGAAAAAGGCAGCATGTGGGGATTTTCCGCGGTACGCTGTATTGACGCAAGCGGGCAGCGACTTTTGAGCGGTCAGGCGGAAGTTTTTGAAAAAATACAGGACAAACTTGCGGGCAAACGGGTTATTGCGCTGGGCGCTGTGGCGGAAAACGTGAGTATTTCTACGGGAAATTTATTGTTTGACCGCAAACTGTATGAGGTGCTCGGCGGTTTTAAAAACTATAAGTATGTGCACGATTACGATTTTTTCTTGCGCGCGTGTTTGTATGATGAGCCTGCATATACAGATCAGACCACCTATCTTTACCGTTTGCATGGCGAAAATTCGTTTTTGTCGCTGCGCGAAGAAGGTGTGCGTGAAAACCGCGTGGTGTGGCTGGAATTTTATCGCGAAGTGCAAAAGGGGAATATCAAAAATAGGGGAATCCTCAAAAACCCCGCTTATGTGGACGAATTTTACGATGCCGTGTGTGCAGAAGGCGAGAAAAAGAAGCTTTTGTGGAAGGTGGCAAAAAATCCGTTGGTGAGAGCAGGGCTTAAGGTGTTCAAAAAAAAATATAATATGGACTAAAAGAGGGCGGCGAAAGCCGCCTTTTTTGTTGCGCTTTTGTTGCACAACATGGGATATGCTAGTTCTATATAATGTGTCATTATACTATATAAAGGAGAAAGTAAGATGAAAAAGAAAAGAGTATTATCGCTTGTAGTTATGATTGCAATCGCTGTCACGATGGTTTTGGGCGTAGGGGCTACGACGGCTCTGGCTGCGGGCACGACGGTTAATGTTACGAGCCTTCAAGCAGGAGACATCATCAATGCGGGGGACACGCTTGTAAATAATACGACAAGAATACTGGTATTTTCGGGGGGAACTTCGATTAGTGATTCTATTGCGCCGGGGGACTCTATAGTGATGCCGAGCACGCATGCCCAGTATCGGGCAAATAACGGTTTTACAGAAAATCCGGATCCCGTTGGAGCGACAAACTATTTGTCGCTCGACGATTCGATCGCAATTAGCGTGACTGCATCCGAGGGGGGGACCGCCTCTGCGGATAAAGACATCGCGTTTCCGTTGCAATATGTCAATCTGACAGCTACGCCGGACCCGGGATACGAGTTTAAGGAATGGGTTCTGGAAGAAGGAAAGGGAATGATTGAAGCCGGTAAAATCCAATTATACGGTGGTGCCGGCGTCAAAATAAAGGCGGTTTTTGAACGATCAGGGCAGTCGGCAGGCACTGTGTTTGCGCCGGATGGCGGAGAGCTGCCTGCGCTTATGGTTGGAACGGCGGCTGAGAACCCAAATTTTGATGGCAGCGAATATGTGGTTTGTACAGCGACGCCGTTTGTACTAGATACTGGATGGGCAGTGGCATCCGGTAATCTTCCGGCAGGGCTTTCGCTAAGAGGGTTTGGCGGATATTGTATGTTGGAAGGTACGCCGACGGAAGCGGGAACCTATACGTTTACAATATCGGCGACGTTAGCATCGGGAGATGTGGTTACAACAAAAGAATTTACGGTCACTGTGTCGGGAAATACGCCTGCGCCAACCGGCAATACGACTGATGATATGCCAAAAACAGGCGATGCAGTGGCGGACTCAATCATGATGGCGATACTGCTGCTTGCAGCATGCGGCGCAATCGGAATATTTGCGGCGAAAAAGGGCTTCTCGAAATAGAGTGGCTTGAAAAAAGAGTAAAAAGGGGCAAAGCGGGGGGAAGTCCTTGCTTTGCCTATTTTGATGGAGAATTTGAATGACAGAACAGAGCGATAAAAATAAAATACAAATTTTCTTTTCCGGAAAAAGAAAATGGATTGTAGTTTTGATTGCGGCAGTGGTTGCGGCGATTTGTCTGATCGCGTTTTGGTTGATTCCTATGGTAGGCGCGCCTGCCCCGGTTAAAATTCCCGAAGCGACGCCCGTTCCCGCAAAAACGCCTATGCCCGGTTCTGTGCCGACGCCTATACAGCTGCAAATATTGTCGGAGTTAGAGCAGCTGTATGCGCAAAACAATGATCTTGCAGGCTGGATTAAGATTGCCGGCACGGTGGTGGACTACCCCGTGATGTATACGCCGCAGGATGGAGAGTTTTATTTATATCGTACGTTTGAAAAGCAGGACGATCCCTCAAAGCAGGGCTGTATTTTTATCGACAAGCATTGCAGTATAGATCCGCGCGACGATAATTTGCTGATTCATGGACATAATATGAAAAATGGATCGATGTTTCATACGTTGATTGAATATGAAAAAGAGGAATTTTACAAACAACATCCGATCATAGAGTTCAGTACGCTTTACCGTGTGGATGAATACGAAATTGCTGCGGTGTTTTTGTCAAAGATATATAATAAGACAGACGATGCGTTTAAGTTTTATCAGTTTTACGATGCAAAAACAAAAGAAGAGTTTGATGGATTTGTAAAGAATATCAAGGATAGAGCACTTTACGAAACGGGGATAACACCTCAATACGGTGATCGACTGATTACACTTTCCACTTGCGAGTATTCGCAGGAAAACGGCAGGATTGTTGTGGTTGCGCGAGCAAAGGCAGCGTAAAATATAAGACACGGCTTTAACATTTTGAAAAAAAGTCTTTTTGACAAAACAAAAATATGATATGATACTAACTGCTGTACAGGCATATGCCGGCGCGGCAGTTTTTTTATGGTGGATAAACAATGACAGAAGCGATAAAAAATAAAAAAATGATGAGGATGTTTGTGGCGCTGGCGATCCCGGTCGCGCTGCAGAATTTGCTTACCTATTCGGTAGGATTGATGGATTCCGTTATGGTTGGCTCACTGGGAGAAGTACAGCTCTCCTCTGTTACAGTAGCAAACCAGCCGTTTTTTTTGTTTATGATGTGCCTGTTCGGTCTTGCGTCAGGAGCGTGCGTATTGATTTCGCAGTATTGGGGCAAAAAAGATACGGATACGATCGGCAAAATATTTGGTGTAGTCATCCGGCTTGCGCTGATTGTGGGAATTGTTGTGACGGCAATCGTATTGTTATTTCCGCGGCAGGTGATGCAAATATATACGAATGAACAGCAGGTTATCGATTACGGTGTCAAATACCTGCAAGTCGTGGCGTTTTCCTATATTCCATTTGCTTTTACCAATGCTTATCTGACATGCGTGCGCAGTGTTGAGCGAGTAAAAATCGCAGTTATTACCTATAGCATCTCATTTTGTGTGAATGTGTTTTTTAATTACATATTTATCTTTGGAAAATTCGGCGCGCCTGCGTTGGGGGTTGCGGGTGCTGCGGTTGGGACGGTCATTGCGAGGCTGACCGAGCTTGTGATCGTATTATTTTATGCACTGAAAAAGGAAACGCGTGTTAGACTGAAGTGGAAAAACATACTGAAAAATGAAAAATGGATCTTTCGTGATTATATCCGCTTTGCGTTGCCGGTCGCGGTCAACGAAATGATGTGGGCATTCGGATCTTCTGCGCAAACGGCGATCCTCGGGCGGATGAGCGTTTCGGCAGTCGCCACAGTCAGCATTGTTGCTACGGCAATGCAGGTAATGACGGTGTTCGTATACGGCGCGGCCTCTGCGACGCTTGTGATCACCGGAAAATATATCGGAGAAAAAAGGTATGATGTCGCGCGAAAAAGCGCGAATAAGCTTGTGATAGCGAATATTGTGATTGCGGCGTTTACAGCGATTGGATTTTTATTGTTAAAGGATACCTTTATTGGGTTTTACGAAATCACCGAAGAAACGCGCCTGACCATTAATGCTACGATGTACGCTGCCGCGATCATTATTGTGTTCCAGGCGATTAATATGTCTTGCATTGTAGGCGTGTTCCGCGGCGGGGGAGACACAATGTACGCAATGTATCTCGATATTATTGCCATGTGGGCAATCTCTGTGCCGCTGGGAGCGTTGGGCGGACTTGTGTGGGGATTTTCTGTGCCCATCGTTTATTTCCTGCTGCGTTCGGATGAGGTCGTGAAGGCAGTTTTGTGCCTGCTACGCATGAAAAGCGGGAAATGGCTGCGCGTGGTAACGCGCAATGCGGACGGCTCGTGTGACGCAGGGATTATGCCGCCCGAATCCGGGGAAGTCTTATAACGAAAAGACCGCCTAACGGCGGTCTTTTGATTAATCTTCGTAATCTCTTCTGAAATTATTTCTTTGCTGCTTTCTTGCTTTTCTGCAAGCAGGGCAGCGAACCGGTTCGTTGTCAAACCCTTTCTCTCTGAAAAACTCCTGCTCACCCTCGGTGAATACAAACTCCGCGCCACAATCCTTACAGATTAATGTTTTGTCTGCCATAACTGACATCCTCCTGAAAAATTTTTGGAAAAATAGACCTGATAAAAATTTCCCCCAAATATTTTTCGAAGGCAAGTTTTCATTCGCGGGTCTTTTTCTGCTTGTATTTTAACACAGCAAATGTGGCTGTACAACAACTTTTTTGCGAAAACAATGCTTTTTTTAAAAGAAAACATTTTTGCGTATGCTGATTGTGTGGTATAATAATTTATTAAGTACTATATGGTGTGGAAAAGAAGACACAGGTTCATACCGGTGGGTATGACGGGAGGAGGCGGTTTTGATGGTTCGAAGCAACATTCTTTTGAATGTCCGTGGATATCAGACCGATGAAGACGATAATCATGAGATGGAGCTGTTTACCGAAGGCATGCTCACATGCGACGACGGTAAGTATACCATAGAATATGATGAGAGCGAATTATCAGGAATGGAAAACACAAAAACCAGCCTGACGATCGATGGGGAGCGTGTGCAGCTAAAGCGTACGGGGCTGGTGGAAACAGAGTTTGTGTTTTTAAAAAGCCGTGTATTTGCGGCAGCATATGATACGCCGTTCGGTATGATGGAGATGTCTGTTTTCCCAACGCAGGTGTTAAGTGAGCTTTCGGCGGATAAAGGCAATATTGATCTTGAATACGTGATACGCGTAGGCGACCAGCAAGCTGTCAACAAATTGAACATCAATTACAGGTCTATACCAAAAGCGTAAGCTTTTTATAAAAGTTTTAAGTTTTATGAGGAGGGTAATATTATGTTGATTGAATGGATTGGGCACTCGTGTTTCTATATTACGACACAGGCAAACAAAACAATCATGATCGACCCGTACGACAATACGATTGGGCTTAAGGTGCCGGAGAAAACACCGGATATCCTGTTGATTACGCACGATCATTTTGATCACTATAACCACGAATATGTGGACGGGTTAAAGCACAGCTATACATTGATCGATAAGGCCGGGGAATATAGCCCGGATGGGATAAAGATTAAAGGGATAGAGATCGATCACGACGAGCAGGGCGGTGCGCTGCGCGGCAAGGTGATCGCATATTTGATCGAAACAGACGGGATGCGCCTTTTGCATATGGGTGATGTGGGCGCGATGCCTGCCGAAAGTTTTTTTGAGGCGATCGGCAAGATCGACATCCTGATGATCCCTGTTGGTGGTACCTACACGGTGGATGCCAAAGGTGCGCTCAATATCATGGACAAGATTCAGCCCAACATCACGATTCCCATTCATTATTTAACGCCGGGGCTCAAGCTCGATATCGTTGCTTCGCACGATTTTCTTGCGCGCGCAGCCAGTAGGGAATATGATGTTTCGCGCATTGGCGGAGGCTTGTTCGATATTACGTCTGATAACCTTAAAAAGCGCAATCGGATCGTTGTTATGGAATGTACGCATTGTCCGTGATTGATCGAATAAAACCTTCCGGCCGGGAAGGTGATGATATATATTTTAAAAACAAAAAATACTGCGGGCTTCCCGGGGTATTTTTTGTTGAGAAGTGTTTTGGGGCAGGTTGAATAAGGAGGCGCGGTATGAAGATCGGATTTGACAACGACCTATATATTAAGAAGCAAACAGAAAAGATTCTCGAGAGGATCGACCAGTTCGACGGGAAACTCTATTTGGAATTCGGAGGAAAGCTGTTCGACGACTATCATGCGTCGCGTGTTCTTCCGGGATTTGATGTCAACGGTAAAGCAAAGTTGCTGCAAAGCTTGAAGAATCAAGCGGAAATTGTGTTTTGTATCAATGCCGGTGACATCGAAAAGAATAAAATGCGCGCAGATCTGGGGATTACCTACGATCTTGATGTGCTGCGCTTGATCGATCACTTGCGCGGCATGGGGCTTTTTGTGGGCAGCGTTGTCATTACGCAATACACAGAGCAATACGCGGCGGATATCTTTCGTCAGAGACTGGAGCGTCGCGGCATCAAAACGTATATCCACAGGCACACAAAAGGCTATCCTTCGGAGATCGAACTCATCGTGAGTGATGAAGGATATGGCATGAATCCATATATCGAGACGCAGCGTCCGCTTGTGGTTGTGACAGCGCCCGGACCGGGCAGCGGAAAGCTTGCGACGTGTCTCTCGCAGCTTTATCATGAATATCGTCGCGGTAATATGGCAGGCTATGCGAAGTTTGAGACGTTCCCCGTCTGGAATCTGCCGCTCAAGCATCCGGTGAATATGGCATACGAAGCGGCAACGTCCGACCTAAACGATATCAATATGATTGATCCGTTCCATCTGGAGGCGTATGGAAAAACAGCGGTAAACTATAACCGTGATATTGATGCATTCCCTATCGTAAAGACGATTCTTGCGAAAATTACGGGCAGCAAGGAATATTATCAGTCGCCAACGGATATGGGCGTGAATATGGCGGGGTATGCGATCATCGACGACGAAGCATGCAAGCAGGCAGCCCGCCAGGAAGTGATCAGGCGCTATTATAACGCTCAATGCGACTATAAGAAGGGAAGTACTACGGCAGAAGCGCTGCAAAAAAACCTGATGCTTATGAAGCAGCTGGAGCTTGAGCCCAGCGACCGCAAGGTCGTTGCGCCGGCGCTTGAAAAGGAACGGCTGACGGGCGTGCCTTCTGCGGCGCTAGAGCTTCCGGACGGAACGATCATCACCGGCAAAACGACGGAGTTGATGAATAATGTTTCCAGTATGTTGCTAAACGCGGTCAAGCAGCTGGGCAATATTTCAGACGAGATACGCCTGATCTCGCCGATTGCGCTGGAGCCGATTCTGAAACTAAAGAGCGCGATCTTAAAAGAGATCGACCCAATCTTAAATATCGAAGATGTTCTCGCGGCGCTTTCTATCAGTGCGGCAATGAACCCTACGGCAGAAGTTGGGATGACCAAACTCAAGATGCTTGCCGGATGCGAAGTGCATTCTACATGCATGCTTACGCAGGCAGACGAGGCAGTGCTCAAAAAGTTAAACATCAACTTAACATGTGAGCCCGCCTACCCCTCCAAGGATTTATATTACGTATAAATTTAAAATATGAAAAGCGCTCTGCATACTTGCGGAGCGCTTTTTTGATGCCGGGACAAGACGGTTAAACACGTATTTTTATGTTTTATGCAATATCGCGTAACAAATGTAATATTTTTGTATAAATATATGGGAAATTCGTTGACAAAAAGAAGATTTTTGCGCATAATAAAAGAGGTAGAAATGGAAATTTGTAGAAATCGAATTAAGAACAGTTTTTCCTGTATCAATTTTGTGTATATATAATTTCATTACTCCCCAATACGTTCAAAGTTTTTTTGAAGATGTTTGTTACTATTGCGTTTAATTATTTTTAATTTTTAACATACCAAAGGAGTACTATTTTCGTGAATACCAGTTTACTTGAAGACAAAAGTCTGGCTGATCTGAGAGAGATAGCAAAACTGGCAGGGGTCAAATCGCCTACAAAATATAAAAAGGCGGAACTTTTGTCAATGCTCTTAGAGCTGGAGCAAGAGGGTGAAGAAAAACAAGCCGCGGCTGAAGCCGTGGATATTTTCGGCATGGCAAGCATGCCCGCGCCCGCGCAAAAACCTGCGCAGCCTGAGCCGTCTGTGGCACAGCCGGAAGCAGAGGTCATAGAAGAAAAGCCCAAGCGCGTAGGTCGTCCGCGTAAAAAAGTCGTGGAAGAAGAGGCAACAGAAGTGGTCATGCCCGCGGCAGAAGAAAAGGCATCCATTCCGCAGGCGATTGAGCTTGATGATCTGGGAGAGGCGGAAGGTGAAGAGGATACGGATTCCGGGCGCAGGCGTATCATCGAGTATGTGCCAAACAATGACGCGGTCAACGAGATCCTTAATACCGGAGAATGCAAGGATGCAAACGGCATTTTAGAAGTGCATTCCGAGGGCTACGGATTCTTACGCAGCGAAAACTATTTGCCCGGCACGAAGGACGTTTATGTGTCTCAGGCACAAATCCGCAAATTCAACTTAAAAACAGGAGATAAGGTGTGCGGCAAAACGCGCCCGTCAAAAGACGGGGAACGCTTGCTGGCGCTTTTGTATATCGAAACGGTAAACGGCGAACCGGTGGAAAAATGCCAGAGTCGTCCGGCGTTCGAGACGTTGACGCCTATTTATCCGGAAGAACGGTTTACGCTCGAAAATGTTCGCGCATCACGCGATTTGGCAATCCGCATGATAGACCTCATTTCGCCGATCGGTAAAGGTCAGCGCGGGCTTATTGTCGCGCCGCCCAAGGCCGGCAAGACGATCCTCTTAAAGAAGATCGCCAACAGTATTACAACCAATTACCCGGAAGTTGAGATGCTTGTGTTGCTGATTGACGAACGTCCGGAAGAAGTGACGGATATGCAGCGCTCCATTGCGGGTGAGGTGGTTTACTCCACCTTTGATGAACGTCCGGAAAACCATGCGCGCGTTGCGGACATGGTGATAGAGCGCGCAAAGCGTTTGGTGGAACATGGACGTGATGTCGTTATCCTGCTCGATAGCTTAACGCGCCTTGGCCGTGCGCATAACCTTGTAGTGCCGCCCTCCGGCAGAACGCTTTCCGGCGGTCTGGATCCGGCTTCGCTTTATAAACCGAAGCGGTTTTTCGGCGCGGCGCGTAACATTGAAGGCGGCGGTTCGCTGACTATCATTGCAACGGCATTGGTGGAAACGGGTTCGCGTATGGATGAGATCATTTATGAAGAATTCAAGGGTACGGGCAATATGGAAATCCACCTTGATCGCAAGCTCTCTGAAAAGCGTATTTTCCCGGCGGTGGATCTGGCGAAATCAGGCACGCGGCGCGAAGACCTGTTGCTTTCGCAAAAGGAGCTGGAAGGTACATGGGCGCTGCGTAAGGCACTGTCCTCCGGCAATACGGCGGAGGTCACAGAGCAGTTAATCGGTATGCTGGTGCGTACGCAAACCAACGAAGAATTTTTGGCAAGGCTACATGAATGGTTTCGCATCTGGGAAAAAGAAGGATACAATTCCGGCGGGAACAGCCGCTATTAGGTAAAGCAGTTTAGAAAAAAGGTATTGCATAAAGCAATACCTTTTTTGTTTTCATAAATTTCCGATTGCAAGGACAATCATTTCTTTTTTTGTTTGCGGCTTTTTCTCACTACCTCGC
This sequence comes from uncultured Christensenella sp., assembly GCA_964494645.1. Taxonomy (GTDB): domain Bacteria; phylum Bacillota; class Clostridia; order Christensenellales; family Christensenellaceae; genus Christensenella. The sequence continues at coordinate 99,994 of CAZBSH010000002.1, forward strand.
TTGCGGTAATATTACGAAAGCCTTCGCCGCTAATCTCGCCTGCGTCGCCGACAATAATAAAGGCACCGGGATCGATCTCGTGGACCAGATGGTAGATGCGGTATACCTCTTGCCTGCGCACTGCGCACAACAGCACCTCGCCCTCCTTGTCACTATATCCACCGCGCGATTTGAGCGCTGTTACACCGCGCGCCATTTGTGTAATGATGGTGGAGGCGATTTCTTTGTTTTTAGGGGAGACGATAAACATCATCTTACCCGCGCCAACACTTGTTCCGTAAAGGATCGCATCTATGATCCACGAGGTGATAAATATCACGATCATTGCATAGAGGGGGCTTTCGAAATCCCGGTATACCCAAGCCGAAAATAATACGACAATCACATCCAGCACCAAGATCAGTTTACCGATAGAAATATGCGGGAACTTTAAAGCGATCAGATTTGCCGCCAGCTCGGTACCGCCGGAAGTGCCGCCGCGCATCAGGATCAGCGCCAGCCCTACACCGGAAAGCAGTCCGCCAAATACGACGGTAATGAGCGGCTCGCCATGATATTGCGGGAAAATACCGGCGGTCACATCGATTACAACGGAAGAAAGCGCAGTCGCGATGATCGTTTTGATGATAAATTTCCAGCCGAAGTAAATAAATCCAAGAATAAAAAGGGGTATATTCATGACAAGGATCATTGTACCAATGGGAAGACTGAACAAAAAATTGAGCATGGTCGCGACACCCGTCAATCCGCCCGGCGCGATATTGTTGGGTGCGGTGAAAATATTGATCGCTGCGGCATAAATCAGGCTACCCAAAAAAAACAGCAATCCGTCAAGGATGTAGCTTCTGATTACTTTAGAAGAACTTCGGGTCATATGGCTATCCTCGCTTTCAGGATATTGATACCCACTTTCTGATATCTATAGCTGCTTTGATGGTAATTTTTTTTGTTTTCCGCTGATATTTTCGATATCTATGCGGATAACCCCTGTCCGCGAAAGAGAACGTCCAAGCTCTCTTTCAAAATTCTCCATATTGGAGAGCGCATATTTTTCAGAGATGAGGCGCAATGCATGTATCTTTTCGGCATCGTCGTCTACCGTAGATGCCCTTCCATAAACGACGGCGCTTTGGTACGCGGTGGAAAACTGCTCAGGGATGCGCGTGATATGATCCGCGCATACAAGGCATACTTTGGGGTTATGCGCAATACAATCAATCTTATATCCTGTGAGTGCGCAATGGATATATACACCGGTACCATCGAGGACAGGCGAGACAGGGATGGCGTGAGGACTTCCGTCGGGGGCAACCAATGAGAGCACTGCATATTCGCAGTTTTCAAGCAAAGTGAGCGCCTCTTCTTTGGTGGTGGCACGTTCTTTTCGTTTCATTTCACGCATGTTCTGTTCTCCCGTTCTTTAAATATTATCCCGCACAACGTTGCAGGGGTTTCCATATGCTATTTTATGGGAAGGAATATCCTTGGTCACAATGCTCCCGGCACCGATCACGACGTTGTCGCCGATGGTGACCCCCGGCATAATGATGGCTCCGCCGCCGATCCAGACATTATTGCCGATGGTGACAGGCGCGGTTTGTGTTTTGCAAAACATAAACGAGGCATCTTCGCTCAGTTTTCCGAAACGCTCTGCCGCATTTGCGGGATGGAATGCCGTATATATCTGTACATTGGGTGCAATCAGGGCATTGTCGCCGATGGTAATTTTATTAGCATCCAGAAAAGTGCAATTCATATTGACCTCGCAATGATCGCCAAAATAAATATTATTACCATAATCCACGAAAAACGGCGCGGTGATCCATAGGTGTTCTCCAAAGCCACCCAACAATGCGGAAAGGATAGATTTTTTTTTCTGCAAATCTTCAGAAGCTGTTAGATTATAGTCGCGCACCAGGTTTTTGGCCTTATGCCACTGTGTGAGCAATTCGTTGTCTCCACAGTCATAAAGTTCACCCGCCAGCATTTTTTCGCGTTCCGTCATAAAAATACCCCGCTTTGGTTGATGTATGGTTATAAAGATATCATACCACCCATAGAACACAAAGTCATATTTTTTCTGTATAAAGAATAAAATCAAAAAGGCGCTTCACAAGGAAGCGCCTTTTTGAAATTAGCCAAGTATCTTTTTCAGATCCTCTTCCGGCGTAGAGATCGGGCTGATGTTGAATTTTTCCACAAGAATATTGAGCACATTAGGCGATACAAATGCAGGAAGTGTAGGTCCTAAATAAATATTCTTAATACCCAGTGAAAGCAGTGTCAAAAGGATAACGACTGCCTTTTGTTCATACCACGAAAGCACGAGGGACAGTGGAAGATCATTCACGCCGCAATCAAAAGCGTTTGCAAGCGCAAGCGCGACTTGTATTGCGGAATAGGCGTCGTTGCATTGTCCCATATCCATCATGCGCGGCAGACCTGCAACTGTTCCGAGATCTAGGTCGTTGAATCGGAATTTGCCGCATGCAAGCGTTAGGATCACAGAATCGCCGGGAGCCTGCTTGACAAAGTCCGTATAATAGTTGCGGCCCGGCTTTGCGCCGTCGCAGCCGCCGACGAGGAAGAAGTGGCTGATCTTTCCACCTTTTACTGCGTCAATTACCTGATCCGCAACAGAAAGTACGGTGTCTACACCAAAACCTACGCTTAATATGTGTCCTCCGTTGATGCCGCTCATTTCCTTTTTCTGCGGATAACCGCCGAGCGCAAGCGCTTTCGCGATTACAGGGGCAAAATCCTTATTACCATCAATATGATGCATGTCCGGGTAACCGACGACGGAGGTGGTGAATACACGGTCGGAATAAGAAGGTTGCGGCGGCATGAGGCAGTTGGTCGTAAACAGGATGGGCGCGGGCACACCATCAAATTCCTTTTTCTGGTTTTGCCATGCCGTACCAAAGTTTCCTTTCAAATGACTGTATTTCTTAAGTTCCGGATAAGCGTGCGCAGGAAGCATTTCGCCGTGAGTGTAAACGTTGACGCCCTTGCCTTCCGTTTGATCGAGCAACAATTTTAAATCGTGCAGATCATGACCTGTCACGATGATAAACGGCCCGGGTTCAACATCCGTGCTTACCTGCGTGGGTGCGGGTTTTCCATACGTCCCAACATTTGCGTCGTTTAATAATTCCATGCATTTGAGGTTGACTTGTCCGCACTCCATAACGAGCGCAAGCCGCTCGTCAACTGTGAGATCCTTTGCGAGAGAAGCAAGCCCGCGATAGAAGAATTCATTGACTTCTGGATTGGTTTTGCCGAGGACACGCGCGTGATGGGCGTATGCGGCCATGCCGCGCATACCGAAAAGCAGGAGGGCCTGCAGGCTGCGCATGTCCTCGTTGTTATGCCAGATGCTTTTTGCATCAAAGGCGCATTTTCCGTCGTATTGGGCGATCAGCTTATCTAGCGCTTCAACGTGTTGTTGGATTGCTGCGTCGTCGAAGCTTACATTTGTGATGGTGGTAAACAAGCCGTCTTCGATCGCATTGTCCGTTTGTGCGTCATGTGCTTTGTCTTCCGCCGCACAGGCGAGTTCCACCGTTTTGTCTGTTAAGACGTCCTGTAAATTTGCGGTTTCTACTTTTTTGCCGCATACGCCGCCTGCGGTACACCCGGTGCCCTTAGCGGTCTGTTCGCATTGAAAACAAAACATTTCCATTCAATGATACCTCCTTGTATTTTGAAAAATTGATAAACATGTATTTGCTTTGTAATCATAAGAATAGTACAATAAAAACAAAAGATATGTTGCATTTGCAACAGAAGGCGGAAGGTATGGAAATTGATTTTGCGGTTTTGCAAAAAAATGAACTATTCAACGGTCTTGATCAAAAGGACATCGAGTCTATGCTCTCGTGCCTTGGGTATCACATCAGAAAATATCCCAAAGGAGACGCCGTTTGGCATGTAGGCTCGCAGATGGGTGGTTTTGGACTGATTCTTCGTGGACAGGTACAGGTGTTAAGGGAAGATTATTTCGGAAAACGCAGCATCATTGCGACAATCCATCCGGGCGGGGTGTTTGGCGAGGCATTCGCGTGCGCGGGTCTGCTTAAGAGCCCGCTTGCCGTAAATGCGGAAGAAGCAAGCGAGATTCTCTTTTTACAGGTTGAAAAGATACTGACTACATGTAAAAACGCGTGTGTGTTTCATAGCGAGTTGATTCGCCGCCTTGTCCGTATGCTGGCGATAAAAAATTTGACACTCAACAATAAGATGGATTTTTTAAGCCGCCGTACAACGCGTGAAAAGCTGAGCGCATACCTGATCAGCGAATACAGCCAACAAAAAACGAATCCGTTTCTGATCGATCTTAACAGGAACGAACTCGCTGATTATTTGAGTGTTGACCGCAGCGCGATGTCGCGGGAGTTATCACGCATGCGGAACGAAGGAATCTTGGATTACTGGAAAAACAGCTTTAAAATCATTGATGTTCATGGGTTGGAATAGTTAATGGGTGTGTGAACCAGTCCATGCGCATCCAATTTTCGTGTGCGGTTACCACATGAAAGGAATTTTCAAAGAACTCGCGTATCATAGCTTGTGGATCAGGATAAGAAAGCGCATCCTTTAAGGAAAGGAAATATTCCATTTTGGAAGGGCTCCATATCGCCTTGTCAGGGCGTATAGGCTTGCCGCCCAAATCTTCTTTGATAAACGGGTAAGGCATAATAAAAAAGGAAGGATCGGTAAGGCTGCTGTCTCCCGCCCAAAAGCCCACTTCAAAGAATTGTTCGTCAAAGCCGCTTACTTCAATTATGCCGCTGCCGGAAAAAGGACTGGGTTTGCCGGAAAATAAAATGGCAGAAACGTCAAACGTTCCCCAGAAAAAAGAGGGCAGCAATTTTTTGCCGCGAAAGGGCGAAGAAAAATCAAGCAGCGCGTTATACGCGTACACATACATCTGAAAAAAGTCACGGGCAGAACAACTGTCATAATCGTGTTTTTTGATATCGTCATAAAATGGAATCTTTGTACCCATCTCCTGCGGTACTTCGTTCATTATCGTATCACATACAAGAGTGCTCAGCATCTTCTTAAAATCGTTATAATATTCACTGACAGAGGTGTTATTACGCAGTGAAAATCCTGCCGTATCGCCGGATATGGTCTGCGCGAATACGGTGGAGGTATCAAGGTTTAAGTGGATGGCGAAGCTTCGTTCTCCGTTGGGGATCAGACCCGTCGTAAACCCTTGCGGGGTAAAATGCAAAACAACGTGCCCCCATTCGGGCTGCGCGGGCATACGTACCAATTTTACTTTGCCCATCATTTGCGCGATCATATGTAGGGTATACGCTGTTTCACTCCATTGATCATAAGGGATGATTTTGACCATAAAAATAAGCCTCCTGCTTTTATTCCGGAGGCTTGCAAAAATGCTCTTTTCGCCTTATTTCGCCTTGTAAGGTGAATGCTTGTTTAGGAACGATCGCTCCGATTGCCCGCTGAACCCATAGGGCATCCCGAACACCCGCCACTCCGGTTGCACTCACTGCAGCCGACGCATTCTCCTTTTTTGCGCTTCTTTACGATATAAGTGATTGCTGCGGCAATAGCTGCCACAATCACAATACCAATGATGATCTCCGCCATACACTTCGCCTCCTTCTTATAAAAGCAGCGAACCTATCTGAAAAATTACGAATGCGACCACCCACGCAGCAAGCGTCTGATAGAGGATCGTAAAGATCGCGTTTTTGGTACCCAGTTCGCGCTTGGTTGTCGCTACTGCGGCAATGCACGGCATATAAAGCAGCACGAAAGCCAAAAAAGAATATGCGGCAAGCGGTGTAAAAAGCGACGTCAGCATTTGCTCGCCTCCGGTAAGTACTGACAATGTACTAATAACCGTTTCTTTGGCTGTTAAACCGGTAATAAGCGCTGTAGACGCTTGCCAGTTCCCGAAACCGAGCGGTGCGAATATGGGTGAGATCGCGCGTCCGACGCCCGCCAAAATACTGGTGGAGTTATCCGTTACGAAATTAAACCGGAAATCGAACGACTGCAAAAACCAAATGACAATGCTGGCAAGAAAGATAATTGTGAATGCACGCACCAAAAAGTCTTTCGCCTTGTCCCACATATGCAGTAAAACATTTTTAGGAGACGGCAACCGATAGGCGGGCAGCTCAAGCACAAAGGGGACCGGATTCCCGCGGAACAGGGTCTTTTTAAAAAGCAGCCCGGTCAGGATCGCGATCAGAATACCGAGGATGTATAAGGAAGTCATCACAAGTCCCTGATATTGCGTAAAAAATGCCGCTGTAAACAAGGCATAAATAGGAACTTTTGCGCCGCAAGACATAAACGGCGTGATCAATATCGTAAGCTTTCTGTCCCGCTCGCTTGCCAGTGTGCGCGCAGACATGATTGCCGGAACGCTGCATCCAAAGCCAATGAGCATGGGCACAAATGACCGTCCCGAAAGACCGATCTTTCGAAGGGAGCTGTCCATCACAAAAGCGACGCGCGCCATGTAGCCCGAATCTTCAAGAATAGACAGGAAAAAGAACAATATTAAAATGATGGGTAAAAACGAGAGCACCGTCCCCACGCCCGTAAACGCGCCGTCGATGATAAACGAGCGCATCCATTCGGAGACACCTGCGCCCACAAGGGCGTTGTTGACGGCGTCTGTCGCAAAGCCAATGCCTTCTTCAAGCGCGCCGGACAAAAAGCCGCCGATCGGTCCGAATGTGAGGTAAAAGATAAAAGCCATGAGCCCGATAAAGATCGGGATGGCCCAGATTTTATGTGTCAGTATGCGGTCGATCTTTACAGAACGCTGCATTTCACGCGTTGAACTTTTTTTGGATACTACCTCATGGTAGAGCTTCTCGATAAAACGGTAGCGCATATCGACAAGCGCTGCTTCGCGGTCTGTTCCCGTGCCTTCTTCCATCTGGTCGATGATATGTTGCAAAATATCCTTGTCGGATTCGTCAAGTTCGAGCGCGCGCTCCAGAGGCTCGTCGCCCTCAATCAGCTTAGAAGCGGCAAAACGCGCAGGATAGCCTGCTGTTGCGGCGTGATCCTCGATCAAATGTTTTGCCGCATGCAGCGCCTTATGTACTTCGCCCTCGCAAAAGTCCGTGCGACGGGGCAGCTCCTTATGTTTGATCACGCGGCGCAATTCCGTAATAAGCTCTTCCACGCCCTGATTTTTGGCAGCGGAAATAGGCACGACAGAAACGCCGATTTCTTCGCTTAATTTTTTGATATCGATCGTGATGTCGTTGGCACGCACCTCGTCCATCATATTAAGCGCAATGACCATTGGTTTATGCAACTCCAAAAGCTGCAAAGTCAGGTATAGGTTACGCTGTAAATTTGTTGCATCTACGATGTTGATGATTGCGTCGGGGTTTTGCTTGATGATAAAATCCCGCGATACGATTTCCTCGGGCGTATATGGCGAAAGCGAATAAATACCGGGCAGGTCAACAACAGACATATCCTTTTCGCCTTTGACTTTTCCTTCTTTATGCTCTACTGTGACGCCGGGGAAATTTCCAACATGCTGGTTTGACCCGGTCAACTGGTTGAACAGGGTAGTTTTTCCGCAGTTCTGGTTACCCGCCAGCGCGATCAATGTGCTCATGGTTGTCCTCCGAACTCGCGAGAGGTATTGTTATGGGACGTTGGATCGTCGGGATCCAGCGTGATTTGCGCTGCGTCTTCTTTTCGAAGTGTGAGCTGGTATCCGCGGATATGAAGCTCAATCGGATCGCCGGACGGCGCCATTTTTTGCATCATAACACGCGTTCCGGGCGTAAGCCCCATCTCAAGAAGCCGTCTTCTCAGCGCGCCTTGTCCGCCCACTGCCAATATGATCCCGGATTCCCCGGGTTTTAATTGATCCAATGTCTGCATATCGCTTTTTTGGCTCTTTTCCACGACCATAGGACATGCCATGCGCAATGTAAGCCTATTACCCCATTTTTAAAATTACAATGATATATTTATGGTAATAGATGCGGTGGGTTTTGTCAATTCAATCAAACACGACGCCAAACACATAGGTAGCGAGCAACGCGAGAGATTCACGCATATAGGAAGGTGGCGCGGTATAGGCGAGCGTACGCCATGCCATGCCGTGTACATTTGTCATACCCGCCGCTTTTGCAGTAATTTGCGCACGCAAGATATGATAATCATTGGTGACAAAAACAGTCGTATACGTTCCTTCGCCAAATATTTCGTCCAGAATTTTCTTGGAATTCAAAAAATTTTCACGCGTACTTGTCGATTGATCCTCGATTATGATACGATCTTTTTCGATGCCATGATCGATTAGGTATTGGCGCATCGCGTGAGATTCTGGAATTTCTTCCTGTGAACCCTGACCGCCGCTCACAAGGATAAGTGCGTCAGGATTTTGCTGCGCGTATCCCATCGCCGTATCAAGCCGCCGCGCGAGTGTGTCCGAAGGCTCTTTTCCCTTGAGCGCAGCGCCCAGAACCATTACAGCGTCCGCGCCGGAGGGAGGCACTGTATTTGCGGCTTGCACCATCATGATCCCAAATACGGTAAAAACAGCGATCAAAAAAGCATAACCGATGAGAAAGATCCATTTGACGATTTTGCCGATGCCTTTTGCAAACCAGATGTTTAAATACGGTGCAAAAATACCGTAAAGCAGGAGCGGAATTCCAAGCAAAGCGGGAAGGATGTTTCCTAAATTGAAATTGTTGCGCAAGAGCAAAAATCCGGAATAGGAGACTAGAACCATTCCCGGAATAAGCAGCACAATGCGCAAAACTTTTGCCGTTTTTTTCTTCATATCACGTATGATACCCAGAGCGAAGGGTTTTGTCAAACCGCAAATATCCATTCAAAAAAGTGCGGCTTTTGGGAAGATAAACAAAAAGATGGATGTCTTATATAGGCATCCATCTTCGTTTTGTGTTTTTATAAATGTTTTTCCTTGACCGTACCATTGCGGTAGGCGGCAAGGAGCAGGTTCAGATCGTCGATGTCTGCTTGCAACTCACGCCCCACATCCGTTTCGGCAACGCTGATACGCGTTTGTGCGGTATCGAATACCACATAGGTAGAAAGAATATCCTTGTTGTGCCGGATCGCGTTGGTAAGTCCGGAAAAAGGCTCGTGGGACACAAGCCGGATGCCATACGAGCTGTAAAACATTGTATATCCCGCGATGCCCGTCTGCGTTTGATACGCGCGGCAGAACCCGCCATCAATTACAATCATCTTGCCGCCGCCGCGTACAGGGAACTCTCCGTCTTTAAAACGTACAGGCACATGACCGTTTACGATATGTGAATATTGATCGGTCAGCCCGAATTCCCGCAATATCTTTTCACACATTTCCTGCGATTCCACATGCTTATAATAAGGGTCTTTTTCTTCCTTCCATGCGTTTTTGTCGTCAATAAACATACGCTCGAAGGTAGCAATCTTACTGCGCCCAAAAAGTGGGGAACGCTTGCCGCACCATAAATACCAAAGAAAGTCTTGTCCGTATTTGCGGATATCCGAACCGGTCTGACCATAATATCCCTGTCGTGCGAGTGCGTCTGCGTAATCCATCAGCTCTTTTCCGCTGCGCGGCGTCTTGCCAAAGGTGAGCGGATAAAAATTCCCCTCTTCCGTCATAGGGATGCAGCCGTGAAAAAGCAGATTGCCGTTGAAAACCTTATATAAACTGCCCTGCGAAAATAAAAATTTTACATGCCGCTGCAGTTTTTCGCTTTGCGTAAAGGAAGAGATCAGCTGTGTGACGACGTCTGTTTCCTCGCCGGTCAATTCGTAAGGATGCTTGGGGTCGATGGTCGGAAAATCGTTGTCATTCAAGGGATACTTCTGTGCGTCTACCAGTACGCTTCTATCGTCAAAATCAATTTTATCCAAAAGCAGACGATCTTCCATGTCAAATTCCGGATGGCGCAGTATGACTTGCCCCTCCAGCTTGAACTGGATGATAGCGATTGCCTTATGCATATGATCCAGAAGGTCGGTATCGTCGGTGTATGTCTGCTGTGCAAATAAAGCAAGCGGACGCAAGTTGATGCCATACGCGTTTTCAACAAAGTCGATGTTGGAGTATTTTGTGCTGATGTTGAGTACGCAAGCAATACACGCCGCGCTTCCGGCAGCCGCGCCCATCCAGAGAATGTCGTGGTTTCCCCATTGGATGTCCACCGAGTGGTGGCTCATCAGTTTATCTAAGATCACATCCGCGTGCGGCCCGCGATCAAACACATCGCCAACAACATGAAGGCGGTCTACAACCAAGCGCTTGATGACGCCTGTAAGGGCAATAATAAAAGCGTCTGCGCGCTCTACGTCAAGGATGGTATGTATGATATTTTCGTAATAATTCTGCTTGTTTTTATCTGCGCTGTCCGTATGCAAAAGTTCGTCGATGATATAAGAAAAATCCTGCGGACATGCTTTCCTGACCTTGGAACGGGTATATTTGGAGGCGCACAGGCGGCATACATCAATCAGCCGGTAAAGCGTGATGCGGTACCACTCGGACATGTCTTTCTCATTTTGTTTGATTTCTTCCAGCTTTCGCTCGGGATAATAAATCAGTGTGCATAACTCTGTACGCACGGCGGACGATAAGCTTTTTTCGAACAAGATGTCTACCTTTTCGCGTATCACGCCCGAGGCATTGTTCAAAATATGCGTAAACGCTCCTGCCTCTCCATGGATATCACTTACAAAATGTTCGGTACCCTTTGGCAGGTTAAGAATCGCCTGCAGATTGATGATTTCCGTGCACGCCGACTGGATCGTTGGATATTGCTCTGATAAAAGTTCCAAATATTTGAGATTCGTTCGCGTCATTTTTTCACCTTTCGTAAATCGAGCAGACCGGTAGAGCCTCAAAAGTTAAGTTGTTTAGCTAAGAACAGTTTAACGTATTTTCATAAAAAAAGAAACCGTTTATGGTATAATGGAAAAAAATTGTAAGCGGAGAAATCATGAAAGAACTGGAAAACGATCATATCTTATTGTTTGACGGCGCGATGGGGACATACCTCGCGGCAGAGTATGAGGATAGCGTGGCGCGATGCGAACTATCAAATATACAACATCCGGAACGCGTGATTCAGGCGCACAGGGACTATATCGCGGCGGGCGCAGATGCGATCAAAACAAATACCTTTACGGCAAATACTTACTCTATGGGGACGGATATCGAAGATGTGCTTGCCGTTATCGACGCGGGTTGCGCATGTGCGCACGCTGCAGCGGGAAAAGATACGCTTGTTTTTGCGAGTATGGGACCCATCCTGCACGACGATCAGGAAAAGTGCGACGAGGAACGCCGGGTTTTTATCGATCGTTTTTTGAAGAATGGGGTCAAAAACTTTTTATTTGAGACGTTTGGCGAAGCGTCCGCGCTGATAGAGGCGGCAAAGTATGTAAAGAGCGTTTGTTCGGACGCATACGTGATCACGGAATGTTCTGTCGCGCCTGATATGTATACGCAAAGCGGCATATCTGCGCAAAGCATTATCGACGCGTTGTGCGAGGTTGCGGATATCGATGCATACGGTTTTAATTGTACGTGCGGTCCGCTGCATATGGTGAACGTTGTCAACAGTACCGAATTTTATGGAAAACCGGTGTGTGTTATGCCCAACGCAGGATATCCGACTATCATAGGTGGACGTACCGTTTTCAAAAGCACGCCGGATTATTTTGCGGAGCAGTTGCTAAAGATCGCGGCAGCGGGCGTTAGAATATTGGGCGGCTGTTGCGGTACAACTCCTGAACATATCCGCGCTGCGGCGCAGGCGTTGCGGTCCTTTCATGCCGACGGAAGTGTGCGCGGAAAAACAACGGCGCAGGTAAAAGTACCGCAAAAAGAGAAACCACAGAAAACATCCACAGGCAAACCCATCGCGGTAGAGCTGGATTCTCCGCTTGATGCGGATGGAGCATTTTTTACAGAGGCGGCACAAAGTCTTGCGCGGGCGGGCGCGGATTATATTACGATTGCGGATTGCCCAATCGGACGGGCGCGGGCGGATAGTAGTATGCTAGCGGCGATGCTCCAAACAAAATACGGCATCACAGCCTTGCCGCATCTGACGTGCAGGGATAGAAACCTGAATGCGTCTAAGGCGCTGCTATTGGGGCTGCATATGCAGGAGATCCGTCATGTGCTCGTGGTGACGGGGGATCCCATCCCCAACAACCGCAGGGGAGAGATCAAAAGCGTGTTTCAGTTTAATTCCGTGTTGTATGCGGAGTTTATCAGGGATTTGAACCGTACGATATTTGCGGAAGCGCCTTTTACGGTGATGGGTGCGCTCAACGTGAATGCGCAAAACTTTGACGCAGAGCTTGAAAAAGCGAAAAAAAAGGAAAAAGCAGGAATGAGCTGCTTTTTGACACAGCCCGTTTATGAGCAGTATGCGGCGCAAAATGTGGCGCGCGCAAAGCGTGAACTGGACGCGGAGATTTGGGCGGGCGTGATGCCTGTTGTAAGCTACAAAAACGCCTGTTTTATCAACAATGAACTGGCAGGAATCGATATCCCCGCCGAAATTTGTGAGCGTTTTAAAGATGCGGACAGGATGCAAGCGGCAAAGATCGCTGTGAAGACGGCGATGGATACGATAGAATTGATAAAAGAAATCGCGGACGGTTACTATATTATCACGCCGTTAAAGCGTGCGGATATTGTCTGCGATATTATAAAGGAGTTAAAAGCATGATTATTATTGGAGAGAAACTCAATAGCTCGATCCCGTCGACGCTTGAGGCAATGAGCGCGAAGGATGAAGTGTTTGTAAAGGAGCTTGCCGCACGGCAGGCAGCAGCAGGCGCGCATTATCTGGACATCAACACAGGAATGTGCGAGGATGAGGGAGAGGCGCTGATCTGGGCGGTAAAGCTGGCGCAAGAGGCTGCGCCGGATTGTGGCATTATGGCGGATTCCGCAAATCCGTCCGCGTTAAGCGCGCTGTTTGATACGGTCGAGATGAAAAAGGTAGTCATCAATTCCGTGACGTTGGAAGATTATCGGCTGGAGGGGGTTCTTCCGCTGGTCAAAAAATTCGGTACGGGCATTGTCGCGATGCCGATTGACGGAGAGGGTATGCCCCAAACGGCGCAGCGCCGTGTGGAAAACGCGGATAGGCTGATCGGTATCCTGCGAGAAGAGGGTGTCAAAGATCAGGATATTTATGTAGACGTTGTGGTGGAAGCGGCGGCAACAGGTTGGGACGTGCCGCAAAAGGTGCTGGAAGCCATCCGTACTCTGCGTGGGAAGTACCCGCAAATACATATTCTCGGCGGGCTTTCCAATATATCGTTCGGATTACCTAAGCGCGGGACTATCAATCAGTCCTTCCTTGCGTGCGCAATGACGCAGGGCATGGACGCACCGATCATGGATGTCACGAATCAAGCGATGAAAATGCATCTTTGCGCGACAGAAATGCTCTTGGGGCAGGATGAATATTGTATGAATTATCTGGGTGCGTTTCGCGAGATGGAAGGAAACTGACAGCTTATAAAAAGTTTACATGAGAAAAGCCCGCACATCACGGTATTGTGTTGTATCCGGGCTCTTTTTATACTATAATAAAATCAATTTCCGGTGGATAAAAATCACTGCGAAACAGATAAGGAAAAAGAATGTTCAATAACAATACAATACAAATCACATCCTACGGGATTTTGAGCGATAAAGTGACAAGCGGCGTTGTGGTTGCGCATCTTTCTGATTTGCATGAAAAGGAATTCGGCGCACACAATAAACAGCTTTTTCACAAAGTAGAAAAGCTGATGCCCGATATGATCGCGATTACAGGTGATATGGTGGCGCACGAGCGGCAAAAGGAGATCGACGCGCGCTATACAAAGCAGTTTGCGCGTGCGATTGGCGGCATTGCCCCGGCCTATTTTGTCACGGGAAACCATGAACGTCATTTTGAAGGACAGATCGAAGATATCATGCAGGAATACGGTATTACGGTGTTGCGGGGCGGTGATTTGCAAAAGATTTGCATCAACGGCAATGAGATCAATATCGCAGGGATGGACGATATTACTTTTTCGGGGGTGGACGTTCTTGGATCGGTGGAGGTGTTTTCGAAGGAAAGCGGGTTCAATATCTTTCTTGCCCACAGACCGGAATATTATCCGCTATATTTGAATAAAAATATCGACCTTGTGCTTTGCGGTCATACCCACGCGGGGCAGATACGCTTTCCGAAAATCGGGACATTTGCCATGAGCGGGCAAGGGTTTATGCCCAAGTATGTACAGGGAGAATTTACGGATGGCGCAACAACGATGATCATCAGCCGCGGACTCGGTTCGAGCGGCTATCCAAAAATCAGGATCAATAATCCGCCGGAACTGGTCGCGGTATACATCGAACCGGATCCGAAGGAGCTTGCATAAAATTTTGAATACGTCAAGGAGTATAAGATGGAAAAGAGACCGTTTGTGACAAAAGAGCAGTTGGAGAAGATTGCGGAAAGATATCCCACGCCCTTTCATCTGTATGATGAAAAGGGGATACGCGAAAACGCGCGTCGTATGAACGAAGCGTTTTCATGGAATAGGGGATTTCAGGAATATTTTGCGGTCAAGGCAACGCCGAATCCTGTCATTATGAAGATACTTAAAGAAGAGGGTTGCGGAATGGATTGCTCTTCAGATACAGAGCTGATGCTTTCTGCCGCGTGCGGATTTTCCGGACACGAGATCATGTTTTCGTCAAACGATACGCCGGCGGAGGATTTTCGTCTGGCAAAGGAAATGGGTGTGATCATTAATTTAGATGATTTGACACATGTGGAATTCTTAAATGAGGTCGCGGGTATTCCCGAGACGATCTGTTGTCGCTATAATCCCGGAGGAACCTTTGAGACGGCGAATGGAATCATGGACAACCCGGGTGATTCAAAGTATGGGATGACATATGACCAGATGGTCATGGCGTATCGGGAGCTTATGAAGTTGGGAGCGAAAAAGTTTGGCATCCATGCGTTTCTTGCCAGCAATACCCAAACAGAGGACTATTATCCGAAGCTTGCGCGCATTTTGTTTGAGCTCGCGATCAAGCTGCGGGACGAAACCGGTGCGGATATTCGTTTTATTAACCTGTCGGGCGGCGTGGGGATTCCTTATGAGCCGACGGGTGAGCCGGTCGATATTTTAAAGGTGGGTACAGGTGTTAAAAAGGCGTTTGAGGATGTGCTTGTGCCCGCGGGTATGGGCGACGTTGCGATTTACACAGAGCTTGGGCGGTTCATGCTTGGACCGTATGGCTGTCTCGTTACGCGTGCGATTCACGAAAAACATACCTATAAGGAATATATCGGGGTGGATGCATGTGCGGCGAACCTGATGCGACCGGCGATGTACGGTTCGTATCATCATATTACGGTAATGGGCAAGGAAGCCGCACCGCATGATCATAAATATGATGTAACAGGCGGTCTGTGTGAAAACAACGATAAATTTGCCATTGATCGGATGCTGCCCCAAATCGATAAAGGGGACTTGTTGGTGATCCACGATACGGGCGCGCACGGATTTGCGATGGGCTATAATTATAATGGGAAACTCCGTAGCGCGGAGGTTCTGCTAAAAGAGGATGGAACGACGCAACTGATCCGTCGTGCGGAAACGCCGGAGGATTATTTTGCGACATTTGATTTTATGAATTTATTTGGCGAATAAGAAAAGGCGAGCGAAAATGAAAAAATGGAAAAAACGAGTATGTGCGTGTTGTATGGTGGCTGTGCTGCTCGTTTTGTGTTGCTCATGCGGTATGGTTCGTGAGTTAAACTCAATGATAAGCAGGCGGGATGATGTGCCTGTGCCTACGCGCGAACCGCGTAAAGAAGAGGTTCCATCCCTGCCTTCGTTGCCGCGGGAAGAGGAGGCAGTTCCTTCCGAACAAATGTCCGAAGCAAAAACCGATCCTGAGGATTTTGCAAGGCTGGTCGATACGGAGAGCTTGCTTGCGGGGGATGGTGCAATGACGCTGTTGGAGGCAGACGCAGACATAGCCTATTCTATGCAAGCAGATGGGACATACTTGAAAGAAACGCCGTTTATGGGCAAGGATGGTGGCGTGATCCTTTCGTTTGGCAGCAATGGGAAGAACGATTTTGTCAATTATTTTTACAGCGGTGAATTAAAAAATATTACTGCGCCGATGATTGTAAAAGAGTTTACTGCATTGCTTGAAGCGACCGAACGAAAATATGGAAATTCGAATATACACATGTGGTCTTTGAGTCCGACGGGATCGACGGCAGACATGTCAATGGTGGGTGAGTTTGCACAGGAAGACATGATAGACGCAATCGTTCGCAATAGAACGGCGGGATTCCAGTACGCATGGCGCAGGGTTGGCGATACGATTGTTTATATCACATTGTTTTTGGATGGACAGGGGAATTATGCGGTCGATTTTGTTTACGATAGTACACAAACAAGCAATCGTCCGGCTTATGGCATTTAATATACGAATGCTTTTAGAAACCGCGTTTTTCGGTTATATATATAATAGGAAATAAGTGGAAAAAAGGAGCATTATGGCAAAAAAAATCGGTGAGGAACCGGAAGAAAAAGAACAGGTGATGCCTGGTCCAAAAGAGGGCAAACAGCGTAAAAAACGAAACGCAGTGATTTCGTGGGTGGTGATTGCGGTTGCGTCTGTTGTGTTGGTATTTTCGCTGGTACAGATCTTTGATATTAAAAGTGAAGATTGGGCGAGCGAGAGTACCTACAACAAGTTAAAGGAAGTTGCCAATGCGTCGGAGCAACAGGGGGAAACAAGCGGCGATTCGACAGGACGAAAAATTGATTTTGGAGCGCTGGAAGAAATTAACGAAGATATTGTTGGCTGGATATATGTACCCAATACCAAGATAGATTATCCTTTGGTGATCGGTGAGGATAATGATTATTATATTTCGCATAATGCAGAGAAAGCGGAATTCCGCGCGGGCGCGATTTTTCTCGACTACCAGAACAAGCCGGATTTTTCTGATCAAAATACAATTATTTACGGTCATCGCATGAACGATGGGTCTATGTTTGGAACGTTGAATAAATATGAAAGTGATGCATTTTTCAGGGAAAACGATACGGTGTATATTTACTTGCCGGACGGTAGTGTAAATAAATACAAAATATTTTCGGCATATGTAGTAAACGAGGTAGACGAAACTTATACGATAGGTTTTTCAAGTGACGAGGCATATGAGCAGTATCTTAAAAAAATGCGTGGACGTTCGCCTTATAAATCAGAGGTAGAGCTTAACGCGCAGGATAACATCATAACGCTTTCCACCTGCGTGAAAGGACAGGATGAAAAACGTTATGTCGTACAGGCAGTACTGGAACAAGATGAAATAAATGAGAAATAAGAAAAAACGTTTCCGACCCCCAATCAATGCGGAAACGTTTTTTCTAAAAAGTGAAGAAATAATGTTGGTTCGCAGCTTTCTAGGAGGAAGCGTGCGATGTGCGGCTACAATGTCCACACAGTCCGTAAAACACAATGGTGTGAGAATGTATCGTGCATCCTGTCTTTTTCGCAACCTGGGAATCAAACTCCGGCACGTACTCTTTGGGCACATCCACCATCTGAGA
>CAZBSH010000003.1:0-81677 GCA_964494645.1 uncultured Christensenella sp.
TGATGGAAGATATCCGTAACGGCGTAGAACCGAAGGTCGCTTATGAGAAGAACATCGGTACTTACGGCAGATATGAAGACGCGGTCAAATACATCGACCCGCGTAAAGAATAAGGAGGGCGATTACTATGGCAACATTTGAAGGTTATGAAAGAAGAATTGCCCAAATCGAAGCATGCATGAAGGAATACGGTTTTTCTTCTCTTGACGAAGTAAAACAATATACGGTCGATAAAGGGCTTGACGTAGATAGCATTGTGCGCGGTATCCAGCCGATCGCTTTTGAAAATGCGATCTGGGCATATACACTGGGCGCGGCGATCGCGCTCAAAAAAGGCTGTGCCAAAGCTTCCGAAGCGGCTTGCGCCATCGGTATCGGTTTGCAAGCATTCTGCATCCCCGGCTCCGTCGCGGAGCAGCGCCTCGTTGGTCTTGGTCACGGAAACCTTGCCGCAATGCTTCTTGAGGAACAAACAAGATGCTTCTGCTTCTTGGCAGGTCACGAATCCTTCGCTGCCGCAGAAGGCGCGATCGGCATCGCAAAAACGGCGAACAAAGTTCGTAAAGAAAACCTGCAAGTTATCTTGAACGGTCTTGGAAAAGACGCCGCACAAATCATTTCCCGTATCAACGGCTTTACGTATGTTGAAACGGACTATGATTACACAACAGGCAAATTAAATATCGTTTCCGAAACAAAGTATTCGGACGGCGACCGCTCCAAAGTACGCTGCTACGGCTGTGACGATGTAAACGAAGGCGTGAGTGTTATGCGCCACGAGGGTGTGGATGTTTCCATCACAGGCAACTCCACCAACCCGACGCGTTTCCAGCATCCGGTTGCGGGCACGTACAAAAAATGGGCGATCGAAAACGGCAAAAAATACTTCTCCGTTGCTTCGGGCGGCGGTACAGGCAGAACGCTGCATCCCGATAACATGGGGGCAGGTCCTGCTTCTTACGGCATGACTGACACCATGGGACGTATGCATGGTGATGCACAATTCGCCGGCAGCTCCTCTGTTCCGGCTCATGTGGAAATGATGGGTCTCATCGGTATGGGCAACAACCCGATGGTTGGCGCATCTGTGGCTGTGGCTGTGGCTGTGGAAGAAGCTGCGAAATAAAAATTTTAGCAGCAGAAAAGCGAACAAACAAAAATGGTCTGTCTTTAATAAAGACAGACCGTTTTGCTTTTTGCACGATACTTCGCCGCTTCACTTTTGTTCCCGTTTCCATCCATCAATCAGCTTCATAATGCGCAGGAAACTTTTGGCATCCCATGCCGCCCGACCAATGAACAAGCCGTTTACATCCTCTTGTTCCAAATACGGTAACGTATTCATTTCATTCACACTCCCGCCAAACAAAATCGGGATCATTGCCGCTGTTTCTTTACCAAACAATTCCCCGAGCGTTTTTCTGATATGCGCGTGAACCACGCCAACATATTCCGGTTCCGCAGGAATACCGTTCTCTCCGATTGCCCAGACAGGTTCATATGCAATCCATACTTTTTTCGCTTGCTCGTTCGTCACACCATGCATCGCAATGCGTATCTGCCTGTCTAAATACGCAAGAGACGTATCAAATTCTTTCTCGATCATCGGTTCGCCAATGCAAACCAGCGGAGTAAATCCGTACTGCAGCGCTGTACGCGTTTTTTCATTGATGAAAAAATCCGTTTCCCCATAAAACTGCCGCCGTTCGGAATGCCCGATCTCTATGATATCCACCCCTATCTCCGACAACATGCGCGGCGATATTTCTCCCGTATGTGCACCCTCGTCAAGATAATGCATATTTTGCGCGCCTATAAGGATCTCCTTGTGTTTTACCATCTCTCGTATTCCCCAAAGGTCCGTATACGGCGGGATCACAAAAAAGCGAAATTGCGGAAACCGTACCACATAATCCAACAATTCCTGCGTATATGCTTTCGCTTCCGCTAAAGTTTTATGCATTTTCCAGTTGGTTCCCAAATATATCGTATCCATTTTTATCATCTGAAATTTTCCTTCTCAATTTCTTCCATTCGCTCAACTTTAGGGGTCGAGCTCCCATCCACAAATTCCAAATCCAACCAATGCTCTAACAGTATCTGCGCATATTGCGGCGCAATAATGCGCGCGCCCATCGCAAGAACATTCGCATCATTGCTTAATACCGAACGCTCCACCGAAAACAGGTCATGACATACCGCCGCACGTATCCCGCGAAATTTGTTTGCCGTCATCGCCATGCCGATCCCTGTCCCACACAGCAAAATGCCCCGCTTTTGATATCCGCTGTCAATCACTTCACGAGCAACAAGAGACGCGATATCGGGATAAAGACTTTGGTCGTCCTCACTGTGTACCCCCACGTCTTTATAAGCGATATCCTTCTCTTTTAGAAAATTGATCAATACGTTTTTTAATGAAACTGCGGCATTGTCGCAGCCAATCACTATGGTTTTCATTTTATTTCTCCCATCAACAGTTGATTTCTGCCCATTCGCGCATCGTATCAAAAATGATCCAAACACTCGTAGCACCCGCATCTTGAAAGCCAATCGCACGTTCCATAAGCGACTTTGCCCTGCCAAATTTCGCTTGATAGCCCTTTGTTGCTTCCACACCCTCTTTCGCCGCTTTTGTCGCGTGCTCCAGAGCGGCTTCAAACGAAACACCCTCTTTTGCATCAATGCTCAGCGCAATCACTGCCGGTTCAAGCGCATCCACCATCGTTTTATCTCCGGGCTGTGCTTTTCCCCGTTCTTTTATGGTAAAAAGAGCCTTGTCCATCATAGCCGCAAACAACGGCAGCGTGAGCTCTGTCGCCTCTCCGGCAGCCTGACTCCCTCCCAGAAACATCGACCCGAATATAACACCCGAAGCCCCACCCATTGTTTGTACCATCGTCATCCCAACCAACGAGAAGAGTTCACGAATCGTCTGCGATTCTTTCACCGCAAGTACTTCCTGTACTTTTTTAAATCCAAGAGCCATTCCGATCCCATGATCGCCATCTCCAATTTTCGAGTCTACTTCCGTCAGCAGCGGCTTGCTGTCCACCATACGCTTGGCGACAGCGATGATCATGTTTTTTGCCTGCGTTACATCCATTGATTCCAAAATAAATTCCTCCTTCTCTATCGTTTGGTATAGTAAGGCGAAAAAGCGGGCATATCATAAAACCGTTTCAATTCATCATCCAGTTTGCAGATAGAAATCGATACACCGCCCATTTCCTGACACGTACAATAAGAATGTACATCCATGTCGTATACGCTTACCCCTTTCTCAGAAAGAATACGAGCAAGACGTCTGTTTACGATCATCATCTCAATCAATGTGGTAGATCCAAGCCCGTTGACAAGCGTCACGATTTCATCCCCTGATCCAATGGGCATATCCGCCATGATATGTTCACATATCACATCCGTGATCTGATCCGCCGGCAGCATCTTGGTGCGCTTTACACCTGCTTCGCCATGAATCCCCAACCCAAATTCAATTTCGTCTTCCGGAAGTGTAAAGGTCGGCTGCTGCGCTCCCGGGATCGTCCCCGGCGAAATTCCCACACCTACCGTACGTGTGTTGTCACGCGCACGCGCGGCAACGCGTTTCACCTCTTCCAGCGTAAGACCGGCATCAGCGGCAGCGCCGGCGACTTTGAAAACAAACCCATCGCCCGCAATCCCCCGGCGATCTTCCATACGATCCGCAGGCGCGGAAGCAACATCGTCCCATACTCTCACATGTGCCGTCTTCATCCCTTCCGTTTGCAGCATCTCTTCTGCCATATCAAAGTTCAGGTTATCTCCTGAATAATTCCCATATAGAAACAGGACACCCTTACCGGCATCTGCAGCGCGCGCGACTTGTGCGATAGTGAACGGGTCCGGCGATGCAAATACATTTCCGATCGCCACTCCATCCGCAAGCCCATCCCCAACAAATCCCAAAAATGCCGGTTCATGTCCGCTTCCCCCACCTACCACAATGGCGACCTTATCCTTTTTTTCTTGTAGGATTAATCCATTTACGTCAGGTATTTTCTTCACCACATTGCCATATGCAGCAACATATCCCTCGATTAATTCTGAAATGACATCATCCGGATGATTGATAATTTTCTTCATGTTTTTCTTCCCTCCTACTCACATTTTTCATAGCACTATCGCTATATTTTTACATTTTCAGCATACGATAATCCCCTTTGCCATACAGTGACCCATATCACAATTTTGTACTTCTTTCTAATATAATCTCATCTTTCAGAGACAATAAAAAAAAGCATATCCTCGCCTATATGCTTTTCACTCATTGGGTTTTCTTAATTTTGGCAAATGCTAAGAAGAAATAATCGCATATTCAAAAAATGGGCCGCAAAGCCGGATTTTTCGTTCATCCATATCAATCGCACCTTCTTCTTTCAGCTCTTTCATAATACGGTTTACTGTCTCACGCGAAGTTCCGATAAAGCCTGCCAATTGTTCCTGCGAGAGGTTCAGATCAATCGTGAGCTTCTCTTGATGCACGCAATCTCCTTTTTGCCCAAACCGATCTCCCAGCATATTCAAATAATACACCAACCGCGACTTCACATCGCTGTACGCAAGAAGTTCTATCAAGTTTTGTGCTTCTTTCAAATCGCGGTACATCAACTCGTTCACACGCTTATTCACAACCTCGTAGCGATTCAGCAACATCTTAAAATCCGCTTTGTGAATTGCGCAAATATAACTTGGCGCAATGGCTTCGGCAAAATGCGTATACATCTCCGCATTCAAAACATCCGCTTCTCCAAATATCATGCCCCGCTTTAATAAAGACAGCGAAATTTGGTTTCCGTCCTTTGTCACGCGCGCAAGGCGCACCAAGCCTTTTTTGATCACATAAACAAATTCACAAATATCATTCGGCTGATAGATAATCGAGCCTTTCTTAAACAAGTTATGCACACCAAAATGCTTCATATTATCAAGGACTTCATTGGAAGGCAAAAGAGACAGTATCTCGTTCTCTTCAATATACCACATGACAATACAATCCTCCGTTCATTGCATCTGAAACGAATTGTTATTAATTTTTAACAGAAACAGCTAAAATTTCACGTCGAGTTTATTTAATGCTTCACATTCCGGACAAACAAAAAGAATATTTGCCCTCATTTTGGGATTATCCTGACTTATCATAATCGGCATTAACTTTGCTTTGATCCTGTCTTGCACATCCGCCATTCCCTTTTGTGTTTTACAGTACCACAAAAGTTTGCTTCTGCACAAAATACACTTTTCTTCTCCAAACAAATATCCGTCAACTTGTTCCAGCAAACGAATCACCTCCCGCATATTATACCAACACTGGCAAGCATGTAAACACACCAACCCAAATTTAATTTTTCAAGGGGAAATAAGCTGCACATTTTAGCAGGCTCACTCCCCCTTGATCAATGATTTGGTTACAGTGTGTTAGACCTCATATATTTTTGTATATCATTTTCCGTCGGGTCAATGGGATCCGCGCTCAGCTCCGGAATATACTTACATGTTTCATACAGTACATGCGCAATGTGCCCATGAACCCCCGCACAATGATGTACATACGGTCCTGTCACGATTCTTTCCTCCCACATCGGCCAATCATTCACCTCAAACCAGACATATGTCCCCTTGTTTTTGGGCCCCTCGACGCCATGTCCCTCACCAATCAACAGCGAGTATTTCCCATGGTCTCCGTCAAAGCGGCAAACTGTGATATCACCGCCTTTGATCTCCCATACGCCAATTCCCGGGCAATGATCCGGCATAATAAAATTCCGTTCCACTTTCAATGTCTCGCCTTCTTTTGCGATCGACGGTGGATAGTTGCCGCAATGCCAAAGCAGCTCCGCGTTATCGTTTTCCGGATGACGAATTGTCAGGTCCGCAAAGAACACCGGCGCTGTTCCCCGCGCGGCTTCTTGGATCAGGATAGAGGAGATCGCGCCATGGATATCCGTCTCACATAGTGTAGGGATCCCCTCATCAAACAATAACCCGTTTGTTGCGCATGGCATAATACCCAGCACTTCCTGTAAATCGTTCCAGCATTGCAGCGCAATCGCTGTACAGTTATGCTGTATACAGCAATCCTTAAGAAACGTCTTGAGCGCCGCAATATTTTCTTTCGCACCCTCATCGATCGTACTGCAATCTATTTTTTGCACTAATAAATCATAATTATCCTGATATTCTTTTCCCTTCTCTTCCAGAACACGCTGTACTCCCTTACGAACATGCTGCAGCGTGATCGGGAATACCTGTACGCCGAATTTTTCAAGAAGCTCGCCCTCATTACAAATCATCGTCCAAAACGAATCCGGCCTGGGCGCAACTTGTAATATTCTAATTTTCCTAAATGCAGAAACTGTAGCACACACCGCAAGAAACGTCCGGTAACCTTTTACAAAAACCGCGTCTTCTACGTGGCTATTTACAATATAGGAAAATGGTACGTTAAACCGCCGCAAAATCTTCCCCGTGGCAAACAAGCCGCATTGCGTGTCACGCGTACGATCCCCGTTTGCAAGCGGAGCATCGTCGCGCGGTCCCCAAACCAGGACGGGTTTCCCGATCGCTGCCGCAACCTTGGAAACAAGCGCCTCACTTCCGAAGTTGCAATGGGGGAAAAATACGCCATCAACATTTGCATTCTTGAATTTTGCAACGATCCGATCCACATCTGATTCCTGAAACAGCAGTCCTTCTTCGTTAATATCATTGATATCCACGATTTCCGCATCATACTTTTTAATGCTTTCCAAAATTATGTTTTTGTGTTTTTGCGCATCCTCCGCGCTAAATACATTTCGCCTTGTCGGCGCATACCCGATTACAACCTTATTTTTTATCATTTTTTCGCTCCTATCCATTAAAATTCTATAATCGCTTTGATCACATCATCCTTGTGTTCCACATTATATTCGATACCCTCTTCGATATCTTTGAAGGAGAACACATGCGAAACAATACTTTCTATATCTACCAAACCGGCTGCCACAACCTTGATTCCCACCGGATACAGATGCCGATACCGGAAAATCGTATGAAGTTTTGCCTCTTTTGATATCAGGAGCGAAAAATCATAAGTCGTTCCTGCTTCCGGTGTCATTCCAACAAGCGTGATCATTCCGCCGCGCTTTACAAGCTCCACTGTTTGTTGTTGTGTATATTTATTCCCCGCGGTTTCAAAAACCAGATCAACGCCTTTTCCGTCGGTAAGCTGCATAATCGTTTTTATCGCGTCCTCTTCTTTTGCGTTAATTACACGTGTTGCTCCAAGTTCCAGCGCTTTATCAAGGCGTTTTTGCACCAAATCCACCACATAAATTTCCGGAATCCCCGCAAGCCTGAGCGCAAGCAAAGTCACAAGCCCAATACATCCGCTTCCCAAAACAACTGCTGACTGACCCGTTTTTGCTTCCGATATTGATACCGCGTGCAATCCTACGCAAAGCGGCTCAATCAACGCGCCACTGCGTGTGCTCATTCCTTCCGGAAGTTTAAAGCACCACGCCTCCGGCCATGCGACGTATTCTGCAAATGCGCCATCATATCCCGGACATGCCATAAACGCAACATCCGGGCACAAATTATACCGCCCGGTAAGACAAAACTCGCACTTGCCGCACGGGACACCGGGTTCAAGCGTTACCAGATCTCCCACTTTGAGCTTTTCAACTTCTTCCCCGATTGCAACAACCTCTCCCGCACTTTCATGACCAAGTACAAGCGGCTCGTCAAAAACATTTGTTCCAACAATACCGCTCTCATAAAAATGCAAATCCGATCCGCAGACGCCAACATGTTTGATACGTACCAATACCTCATGCTTTTCAGGCACCGGCACAGGACGCTCCTGCATCTCCACTTTTCTGACGGCCGTCATAACAGACGCATTCATTTTATCCATCGTTTTTCTCCTTTTCCTTTGTTTTACTTATCAAGCCTTTATATTTTTGCAAGTCCTGCCTCTTCTTACAAACTACACGTTTCACCCTTTTCATGATCGACTGCGCACGCCTTCATAATCGCCGCCTGATCCGCCTCTTCACGTGTAAATTCTCCACTGACCTTGCCTTCTTTGACCGTTAATATTCGATCGCTCATCGCGAGGATTTCCGGCAGTTCAGATGAAATCATAATGAGTCCCATACCCTGTTGCGCGAGATGTGTCATCAGCGCATATACTTCCGCCTTTGCGCCGATATCGATTCCTCGTGTCGGTTCATCCAATATCAGTATTTTGGGATTACGCGATATCCATTTTGCAATAACAAGCTTTTGCTGGTTTCCGCCTGAAAGATTGATCACTTCCTGTTCGAGTGTCGGCGTTTTTATATTCAGCGTATCGACATATCCCTTACAAGTTTTCTTTTCTGCTTTTTCGTTAATAAAGCCACGCTTGCAATAGCGTCCCAATTCTGTCAAAGTAAAATTCTCACGCACACCGAGTGAGAGTACAAGCCCTTGTTCTTTGCGGTCTTCCGTAATAAATCCAATGCCAACTTCTATCGCATCAGCCGGCGATTCTATCTTTACCTCTTGTCCCTCAATCAAAACCTTTCCGGTAAAAGGGCGCAAACCAAACAGCAATTCCATAATTTCTGTTCGCCCGGAACCCACAAGCCCGGAAACGCCCAATATCTCTCCTTTATGCAGTTCAAAGCTAACGCCGTTTGTTGCTTCTTTTTTTTCTCTCTTATTGGGCTTTTCTGATATATTTTCAACTTTCAAAACCACTTCCGCAGTACTGTAGGAACGATCCTTTTGATACATCTGAGAAAGTTCACGGTCTACCATCATCTTAACAATTTTGTCTTCTGTGGCTTCTTCAATTGTTAGATCCCCTACAGATTTCCCGTCGCGCAGTACCGTAATCCGATCCGCTAACTCACAAACTTCTTCTAATTTATGTGAAATATAGATGATACCAATATTCTGCTTTCTCAAATTCTTGATCATTTCCAGCAATGTGCGCGTTTCCGAATAACTCAGCGATGCCGTTGGCTCGTCCATTACAATAACTTTGGAGTCATGCGACAATGCTTTTGCAATCTCGATCATTTGCTGTTGCCCCACGGAAAGATCGCCCACAACCGCCGTGGCTTTAATATCCATATTAAGCGACCGCAATACCTCTTCTGCGTCCGCATTCATTTTCGCCGTATCGATTAAACCTGATTTTTTAAGCGGCTCTCCCCCTAAAAAAATGTTTTCAGCTACCATCAGGTTTTTGACGGTTGCCAACTCCTGATAAATAATGCTGATACCCAGATTTTTTGCATGGATCGGATCATGAATATCCGTTTCCTTTCCATCAATCAAAATTTGTGATTCCTTGTCCGAATCCGGCTGATATACACCGGTCAACACCTTCATCAATGTAGATTTTCCTGCTCCGTTTTCGCCGACAAGCGCAAGTACCTCTCCCCTGTCGACCTCCAAATTCACATCGTCAAGCGCTTTAACGCCAGGAAATGTCTTACTTATATGGCGCATACTTAAAAACGGCGACATACGACTTTCTCCTTTCAGTCATTTGCCTTATAACCGGCAACGCGGGTGCGCCATATGGCGCACCCAGTCTAAGCCGGTAGTTCTGTTACTTCGTATAAGAGTTTAGATTATCCTTGCTTACAACAACGCATCCGGTATCAACATTCTGCGGATCCGTCAACGTTCCGTCAATCAAGCCCACCAGGCTTTCTACTGCCATTTTACCCATTGTGATCGGGCGCTGTACCATAATGCCATCAATGTATCCTTCTTCTACGCCGGCAAGCGCATCCGGAAGGTCATCAAATGCAAACACTTTCAGTTTTCCTTTTAAACCGCTGAATTCTTCTGTTTTCAACACCTGATACGCAGCAGGACCACCCACCTGGCTCATACAGAAAAGTCCATCAAGGTCCGGATTGGCACGCAGAATACTTTCAATCACAGAAACAGCTTTTGCTTTATCATCGTCTGTCCCCTGTTTATCAATAATCTGGACGTCTGGATATTCCTTTAACGCTTCTTCAACACCCGTAATGCGTTCATTCAGGTTATTGGCGCCAAGTCCGCCTGTCACAATCGCAACCTTGCCTTTTCCGCCAATCAGATCCGCAAGCGACTGCCCCATTAGTTTGCCCGCTTCCGTATTGATCGTTCCAATGTACATGCTTCTTGCACTGTCCGGAGAATCAGAGTCAAATGTAATAACTTTGATCCCTGCGTCAACAGCTTGTTGGATAACCGCTTCCACGCTCTTAGGTTCATTCACGGAGATCGCAATACCATCAACTTTTTTCGCAATCAAATCTTCCATAATGCGAACTTGTGTAGATCCCTGCGTATTTTCAGGCGCGATCCACTGGTAGTCAACGCCCAACGCTTTTGCCGCTTCTTGTCCGCCGGTATTGCAATCATCAAAGAATGCAACCGCAACTTTTGGTACAAGTGCTACGGATAGCTGCTTATCAGCAGCAGCCGGCGACTCAGATGCCGCCGCAGCCGACGTTTCTGCCGGCGCTTCGCTTTTTGCCACAGATTCAGATGCCGCAGGTGCTGCAGGTGCACAGCCGATCATTGCCACACATAACACCATTGCCAATACCATGGCGATCAGTACTTTTCCCTTTTTCATATTCTTCCTCCTAATTATTTTTTATCTGTACTTCCGTACAAAACAGATCAATTTTAAAGGTCAGTTTCTTTATCTCTTCTTAGCGCTAATCTGGTCAAGACTTACCGCGAGTAATATTACAAGTCCGGTAATCGCTTGCTGAGCATAGGTATTGATATGCAACAAAACCACGCCGTTTGATATGATGCCGATCAGTGCCGCACCGATGACTGCCCCAATGATAGAGCCATATCCACCTGACATGCTTGCGCCGCCAATCACGGAAGCCGCAATGACATCCAGTTCCGCTCCATATCCGGCCGTTGATTCTGCGGAATTGAGTCTCGCATAAAGTACCACCCCTGCAACAGCTGCAAGTAAGCTGCAAAGCACATAGACATTTGTTTTCACTCTATCGGTGTTTACCCCGCTTAACTTCGATGCCAGTTCATTGCCTCCAAGCGCATATACATAGCGTCCAAATCGTGTTTTTTTCATCACGATCGCAAACACGACCATCAAAACCAACATAATCACAACAGGTACGGGTAAGCCGATATATCCCGAACCGATAAAAGAAAATTCCGGTGGAAGAGCCGGGGTACGAGGCGTTCCTTCCGTAATGATATAGATTAACCCTCTGCCAATACTGAGCGTACCCAGTGTCGCAATAAAGGGCGGAAGGGATATTTTCGTAATCAGCAACCCATTTGCGAGTCCAAATACAATTCCTACGGCTAGTCCCGCCAAAATACATATCGGGATCGGCAATCCAATCTCAAAGGACATCGCTGTAATCAGTGCTGAAAACCCCATAACCGAGCCCACCGACAAGTCGATCCCGCTTGTGATAATGACCATTGTCATGCCAATTGCCATAATCGCTGTCATAGAAAACGAACGCGCAACGCCCATTAAGTTATTGGGAGTAAAAAAGTAAGGCGTAAATAAACTGATCACGATGCTCAGTATAATGATGACTGCCAAAATAGTAAGTTCCCTGATCTTAAGGATCCGCTCAAATGTTCTTTTTGTGCGCGTTTTAAAATCTTCTTTGGTGATTACCTCTGTCGTTTTCACTGGTAACTTCCTTTCATAATAGAAATAATAAAATATTGCTGTTTGTTAAGTTTTTCAAATCATTCCGGAAAAGCTATTTGCGAATACAAACAGCGATATTTTCTAGATGTATTATCACAAATTTTTGCTTATAAAACAGTGAGCCATATCACTACTTTCATACGATTTTTTTAATATGATAATAAAAAAGAATCCACTATTATTAGATTCATAAGGAGGTATCTATGTTTACTGATCTTTTTGGAAAATATCCGTTCCCTACAGATAACAAAAAACCGCTCGCCATCAAAAAAGAAATGACCATTCCTTACATCGCCCCACCTGACAATATTTATAAAAGCGACATCAACCATCTGTTTTTCAGCACCGGCCATCTAACGGTAGGAATGTTTGAACTCGCTCCCGGAAGTTGCTACGATTCGGCAGATATCCATGAAGGTGACGAATGTTATTATGTATTGCAGGGTACGTTAACGGTACATAATCCGCAAACCGGCGAATGTGCTTGCATTAAGCCTTCCGACAGCATGCTTGTGCCAATGTATGGTTATCACAAAGGATATAATTTCGGACAAGATGTTATGCGTGTTCTGTTTGCTATCGCGCCGAAAGTGCCTGCAGGCAACAAAAAAATTATTGATTACGCGAAAGAACCTATGCGCATGTTCAAAAGTGGTATACCTATGCCGGAGCTCAGCGGTCTTAGTGAATGGAACGTACACCCGACGATCGATTGCCTCGGGCAATGGCCGGTAGCAGGCAAGCAAGCGCGAAAGGCACCTGTTTTGTTGTACTCTATTCCCGACCACAAAAAGCTAATCAGTGTTTATGGGGCGCAACACCCAATGCTTGTAAAATTTTTTGTTAGCAATGATCTTTTTCATATGGGAGAATTTTATCTTCCCTCGGGCAGTGAAAGCTGCCGTGCAAGCGAACCACTCACGCATGGTTCAGACTGTGGTTTGTATATAAAGCAGGGACCTGTTGCAGTCTATCTGATACAAAGTGGCGAAACATTTTTAATGGAAGATGGGGAGGTCATGTTTTTACCCGCAAATACAGAATATCAATTACTGAATTATACAGATCATGGTGTTCATATGATTTTTTCTATCGGCGACACCCTTTAACTTGATATCGGCATCTTACAACTGTCCTCCTGTTGACTCATTTGTTTATAAAAAAATAGCCCCCGACAATGCCGGGGGCTATTTTTTCTCTCAATTTTCTCTTTCCTTTTTTTGGTGTTCCTCTACAAAATCGTCAAATTCTTTAACGGGGATCGGCTTCGAAAACACATATCCCTGTACTATGTCACACCCTATCTTGCGTAAAAACTCCACCTGCTCGAAGGATTCCACACCCTCTGCCACTGTTTTCATATGCAATGCCTTCGCCATATTGACGATCCCCTTCACAATCTCGCGGTCACGACAGGCATTTTCTCCTTCACGGAAGAAAAGCATATCGATCTTAAGTACATCCATAGGCAGGTCTTTTAATATATTAAGCGATGAATGCCCCGCGCCAAAGTCATCCAGCGAACACAAAAATCCATTATCTTGAAATGCCTTCACAATATCACGAAAACGCTCATGGTTATCAAAGGCAATGCTTTCCGTAAATTCCAGCTCAATACATTTATCCGGGATATCATATTTGTTTTTGATCGCCACATATTTTTCCACAAAATCCGGCTGCAGCATACACAACCGTGAAACATTCACCGAAATCACAACAGGCATGACTTTGCCGCCTGCCAGTCTCTCATGATACATACCGCATACCGCCTCAAACATATACTCATCCAGCTTGATCACAAATCCATTGCGTTCAAATAACGGAATGAATTCCGCCGGAGAAAGAAAGCCATCCTCAGGGCTGATCCACCTCACAAGCGCCTCCGCCCCCGCAACGATATCATTATGCCGGATATCGATTTTAGGCTGCATATATACCTTGAATTGACCATTCTTGAGCGCATTTTCCATGCGGGACTCAAGCTCTGTCTCCCTGATAATTTTCTCGCGCATCTCCGCTGAATAAAAGGCGACCTGCGGTCCGCTCAAATTTTTAACGGACTTCTGCGCAACATTTGCGGCATCCATCATATCGTTGATCGTCTGATCATCGTTATTATCATCCACCACATAGATACCCGAGCACAATTCTAACTTATACCCACGGCTTGCGGTTATAGGAAATGCTGCTAGCTGATCTGAAATAAAATGAAAGCGCTTCAACGATTCCTCATGCGAAATATACTCACGCAGCACGACGAAGTTATCCCCTGCCACGCGGCAAAACATTTCTCCTTCGCGCATATCTGCGGCAATCATATCCGCCCATGCCTTGATCACCTGATCCCCAATATCGTATCCAAACATCGCATTAACAATTTTAAAATTTTTCAGATCGCTGTACCACAGCGAATATTGCTTATCTTTTTTGCGCCCCAAAAGCTTACGCGCGTCAATCAGGAACTTCGGATAATTACGATATCCCGTCAATTGGTCTGTAAATGCCATTTTTTTGAGAGCATTCAATCCTTGATCGTTTGTTCTCTTTATCAGTATCATCAAAAAAGCAAATACAAGAACTGCGCCGGCAATAATGCCGACAAGCCCCCACGTCATCCGTACAAAATTTTGATCAATATCCGCCTGCGGCACAACGCTCAACACATACCAATCGTTGACGTTAAGCGGCGTATATGCCGCCCAGCGGATTTCTCCGTCTTGTCTGTATTCTAAAAAACCGCTCTTCCCCGCCTCTAAATTGGCTTTAAGCTGCTCCGTGTTTTCTTCCCCAAACTCATCCAAATCAAAAATACTTGCGTTTTTCTGATCCGCAGAAGGATGATTAGACCTTACAACATAGTGCCCGCTTCGGTCTATGATCGTTGCAAACCCATTCCCGCCAAATATGGAGGCATCAATAATATCCTGCAACGCATATTCGCTGCTCGCGGCACACAAAACCTTTATGATTTCCCCATTATGCCAGATCGGCACAGCATAATAATTGACGTAAATATCTCCCACTGCAGCTTTTTCCGTAGGCGTAACAACACTTTCGCCTGCATACGCCTCTTCCAAAAATCCTTTGTCCGAAAGATCGATATTTACATACGGTTCATCGTAGATATCCACACCATTTGCGATCCCATTCCTATCAACAAATGCCATCCGTATAAAGTTATTGCTGTTATTGATATCTTTTAACGTTGGCAGCAAGGTATCAAAATTAGGATTGTCCATCCCGCCGATCATTTTAGCAAGACCATCTAATGTTTCGAAATTACCACGAATCTGGCTATCGATCGTCGCCTTGCTCTGCGAAACGACCTCCTGCATGTACTCGCGCGTTTCCTGTTGATTTTCAAGATTTGCATAACTTAAAAAGAGTACACTCGCCAATAAAAAGGCGGCGCACGCGATGATGGCAATGATATATATCCGCTGCTGCATGATGTGTTGTTTCTTTTCCATACATTCCTCGTCGGATATCCGCTTCACTCAGGCTCTGCAAAATTCGTTTTTCACTGCAATTATCATACCACGGCGTACAGAAAAGGGCAATCAAAAAATCCTTGCGTGCCCATCCTGTGCACCGCAAGGATTTCAATTCATTATCCATTTTTTGCGTCTAAAAACGTACCCGCCGCACTGCCGTTTGCTTGTATTGCTTGTTGGCAAACATCAGCATAAACAAAAATGTCACAACAGCATATCCTGCGCTCATGAAAAACGTCCAGAACATCGGAACTATTCCCAATTCTACAGAAACCATCGGCGCAAAGCCGATAAAAAGAATCATAAATCCATACAAAAGATATTCACTCCACAACATCTTACGGCGGCATACAATAAATGTCGCCAGTGATATCATCGCCGCTGTTTCAATCGGAAGTCCGAACAAAAGAGACCAGAGCCCTCCGCCGGCGTTCAGATCAAAAACGATCAACATCAGCGCAATCATACCGACCTGCGCAAAAAATTTCACACTGCCACGCGCCTTAGACCGGATCGTATGCAATACCAGCACCCAGATATATGCCAAAATGACCGCAACATCCAAAAACCAATAACCGCCCGTTTCTCCGCGCGTCAACAAATTGATAAACGCACACACCGCAATAATCAACATTGTTATAGCAAGCGCTTTATACTTTCCATTGCCGACAGGCAAAACCTGTTTTTCATTTTGCGTTCCATAGGACGGGTACACCTGTTGTCGCGCCGCACCTTGCCGCCCGGATAGTTTCCGCGCGCACAATGGGCAGGTTTTTAAATTTTCGTCCACCCACACATTGCAATATTCACAGTTTTTCATCACAAGCACCCCAATTATTGGTATATATCTCAATTTCCGGACTCACATTCCGCGCCAAAAAACGGAAAAAGAACCGAATTACATTCGCCTGTTCAATCGAACGGATAAATGAAATCGTCATTTTACCGTTTACCGAACACATACAGCAGTTGACCGGGCTTCTTTCCGTCGGATAGATCACAGCCTCCATCCGGTCAACCAGCGGTTTCATGTCGTCAGGCAATACTACCTGTCCAACATTTGACACCGTCATAGTCTTTACGTCCTCACTGAAAAACGCAAATACAAACCGCGTTCCAGCCTCCCGCATAAAACGCGGAACCCCTTGCACAATCGGGTTCTCCATCACGCCGCAGCTTTCGGCCATCGCACTCTTCAGGCTGTCCTTTTCCGTCTTCTCCTTAAGTTGCGTCCTAACAATATCAAGGATCACTTCAAAAGTCAAATGTGCGCCGACGGGAACCGTAATATTGGCAATACTGAAAAAGTTACGCAATGTTTTCGACGGGAATATGCTGCGCAGGTTCACCGGCACAGAGAGAACAATAGGCTCTTCGTCGATCCCCTCGCGCACCTCCTCATGATAGATTGCATATGCTGCCAGCGCCGCCAGATATACGGTGATCGTGACACCATGCCTTTTTGCCTCCGCCTTGAGCGCATCAACCTTCACAACACCCTGCAGGACATTATGTCCATACGGTTCAAACACTGTTCCCTTTATTTTAAAAGCCACAGGTGCCTTTTTGATTTTTTTCTTATGCTCCCGCTCGTGGTAACGCAAAAGCGCGTCCTCCGCTTCCTCCTCCGTTGGCATATCTTCCGGCAAAAGGACCGTTCCCTGCGGATCTATCGCTTTTCCCTGCAATCTGAAATACGTGAATAGCAATGTCTTTAAAAACTCGATCGCGCCCGTCCCGTCCGAAAGCGCATGAAACATTTCAAGTGATATCTTCTTTTCGTGATATAAAATACGGAACAAATATCCGTTGTTTTCCTTTTCCTCCAGTATACCGCACGGGAACTCTTCCTCACGCGCAATAAAAAAAGGAGCGTCTACTTGCTCAAACCTCTGGTCAAATGCGGTAGATACAAGCTTCACGGTAAACATCGGGAAACGCTTAAGCACAGCGTCCGCCGCCTGCTGCAAAGCCTGCGCGTCCACCTGCTCATACAAAACTGCCGCGATCCGGTAAATGGATGTATTCGTTTTTCGTGTCACGGACGGAAACAGGGTTGCCGCCGTATCCAATTTATAACCGCTGTCCATAATACCCCTTTTTTCGATATGCTGCAGATATACCCGCACCATCGTTCGTTTTGAAAAACGAGAGAGGATCCTGATCCTCTCTCATTTTACCATACTCTGTTGCGCTGTCTGTAAAATTTTTCTTAAAATATCCTTAATTTTAACGATTGATAATATCAAGCGACCCCGAAACCGTATTTACATTGATATCAATGCCGCCATTCCGGTATTCATCGTTTTTCATTGCAAAATCGTTTCGTGTTTCGCCGGACACCGTATCAAACGATAATTTAAATCCTTCATTGTCAGGCAGAATAATTTCCACCGCACCCGAAACCGTGTCTGCTGAAATTTTTTCCAGCTTATTTGCATTGCCGCACGCAAACCTCACACTGCCGCTTGTCGTGTTCGCCGACAACTTGCGGGCCGCTTCCGTAAAGACATCCACTGAGCCCGACGTGCTTGAAACAGCTGCTTCTAAAAGCGTCCCTTGCGCCGAGATCGCACCGGAGACAGAATTTGCATAAAACGTATCTGTGACAATACCTCTTATCTCAATGTTCCCGCTCGTGCTGTTCGTTTTCATTTCATCGAACGTTCCGTCCACCACCGTAATCGCGCCGGAAGTAGTGTCAAAATTTCCACGAATTGCGCTCACTCCCTGTGTGCCGATCTCTCCGGATACCGTGCTCACATCCAACATCCCGACATATTCCACAGGTATATACAACGTAATTTTGATATCCTTATGCTTACCCCAATTCGTAAAAATCGTTTGCTTTGCTCTGCCGCTTTGCATAAGCAATTCCCCGTCTTTCACGCCGTAGTGCATAATATCTTCTTTATCCATCTGCTGATTGCTTGTCTGTTCGGCACGGATCATCTTATCATCAGAAACAACGACCTCCACGCGTTCGTCTACAAACTGCAGCGATATCCGCTTGATACCTGCCGCGTCCTTTTCAAAACTTGTGCTGGTCTGTGCGTCATCCGGCATCCGGTCAAAAAATCCGTTCAAGTTGATCCCTACATTGGAAAACGCGTTTGAAACGCCTGACCATGCGTTGTTCCACATCGTCCCACCGATAATGCCCCACACCAGGATAACGGCAAGGATCGCCGCGACCACTGCCCATATTATTATTTTGCCAATTTTACTCATAGCATTGCTCCTCTTATTTTATGTTGACCTTTACAATTTGCTGCACAGCCGCGCCAATCAGGAATATCACCCAACTAAACGCCCATGCCCCCGTGGTAAAGCTAATAACAAAATATAATACCACAATGATGATCCACATCGCGCTCGTGTATGCCGAAACCTTATGTTCCCTTGTTTGTGCTTCCTGCTCGGTCACAAACGCCGCTTTCAATATTTGTTCCATCGCCGCCGCGATCAAAAATATGATCCAAGTGATGAACCAGGCATGCGTCGCAAAGCTGATCAAAAAATATACCGCCACCACGATCAGCCAAAACGCGCTTAAATATGCCTTGCGTTTCTCTGCTGCTTTTTGCTGCTGCTCATCCATACTATCGTCTCCTCCCTACTTTGTAGAGGCTTTGATGATCTGTTCTACCGCCGCTGCGATCAAGAATATGATCCATGTGATATACCACGCCATCGTCAAAAAGCTCAGAATAAAGTAAAGCGCAACCACAAGCGACCAAAACGCGCCCAAATATGCCGAGCGTTTTTCATTTTTCTTTTTGTTTTCTACCTGCCATTGCTTGAATTCTTCTACCATCGTATCATCCATTTTTTCGTATTTGGGCTTTAAGGAGCTATTATAGACAAGCAGCCCTGTCGCTATCGCGATCAACGCAAACATCAGCGTCAATCCGATAATTGGCTGTCCTGATGATCCCAATATGATGATCATCACCGGTGATAAAATATATAATACTACTGCGATTGCCACAAGCCTTGCCGATCTCCTGCGTTCTTCTTCCGCTTTGACCTGGTTCACCGGTCCATACTCGCTTGCGCTTGCGATCAGCTCATCTACATCGCCCACGCTGCCTTTCACAACCTCAAACGCTTCTGTTTCCGTCGCACCCGACTCGATCAGGTCATAATATTTTTCCTTCAAATTCATCAGTATCTCCTGACGCAGCTCGATCATCTTTTTTGATTTCGGCGCATCCGCGAACAGGTTTTCCACATACTGGCGCAAATTTTCTTCCATTATTCGATCCTCCATTATGATTCCTTCCTTATTTTTACCCCTAGATCAGGCTGTCGATCAATTTTTTTGTCTTTTCCCAGTCTTCCTGATTCGTCTGATAAAGCGCCCTGCCAAGCGGTGTTACGCGATAATATCTCCTGCGCGCGCCCGTCGTCTCGTCTCCCCAATACGATTCTATCATACCTGCGTTCTCCAGCCTGCGGAATGCGGAGTACAACGTTGCTTCTTTTAATTCGTATTCCCCCATGGTCGTCTGCTGTATCGATTTATTGATCTCATATCCATAGCTGTCCTTTTTTAAAAGCTGTGCCAATATGATCGTCTCCGTATGTCCACGGATCAAATCTGATGTTAAAGACATTTTTTTCTCCTCCCTTCACGTAGCTTCCATAAAATATCTCGCTTTTCAATTTACATTATATATACACATACCTCGCCTGTCAATGTATATTTTTAAAAAATATATCCCGCTTCACTTGACAATTAATTTTCCCTATATTACGATATTCTTTCGGACTTATTGTTATACTAATAAGAATACCGCGGCAAAATATAAAGGAGATAGAACCTATGACTGACGCATCTGCAACAAAAAAAGACATAAACATGCCAGATCCGAAGTACAATGGCTGGTTGGGAAAAGTTATACTGTTTCTGTCCGGTCAGACCGTTTCCCTCTTTGGTTCGTCCCTCGTACAGTTTGCAATTGTCTGGTATATTACGCTATCCACTCAGTCGGGCAGTATCATGACAATCGCATCTATCTGTGCCTTTGCGCCGCAAGTCGTTATCGCTTTCTTTTCCGGCGTATGGGCCGACCGCTATAACCGCCGATTTCTGATCATCGGTGCAGACGCCATGGTTGCGAGCGCGACTTTTATTCTTGCGATCTTTTTTTTGACCGGTCATGACGACCTATGGATGATCTTTTTGGTATCCGCAATACGTTCTGTCGGTCAGGGAATACAAACGCCGGCTGTCAACGCTTTCCTGCCCCAGATTGTTCCACAGGAAAAGCTCACGCGCGTCGGCGGCATCAACGGCAGCCTGCAATCTGTGATGTTTATCCTCTCCCCCGCGGCCGCAGGCGCGCTGCTCTCTTTCACTGAGCTTGAATATACGTTTTTTATCGATGTCGGTACTGCCGCCATCGCGATCGTTATTATGTTCTTTTTGAAGGTCCCTGCTCATGAAAAGGCACTGCTCAAGCAAAAGGGTGGCTATTTTGATGACCTAAAGGCCGGACTTAAATATGTCTTGGGAAGCGGTTTCTTCCGCTCATACTTCATTTTCTATGCCTTGTTCTTTATCCTCATCGTCCCCGCCGCGCAACTGACTCCGCTTATGGTTTCTCGTACATTCGGTGACGAATATTGGCGGCTTTCCGCCACAGAAATCCTTTTTTCGGCAGGCGGCGTAATCGGCGGTATTATCATTTCGATATGGGGCGGTTTCAAAAACCGTATGCACTCCATCGCGCTTTGCTGTATCCTGTTTGGTGTGCTTACTGCGTTGGTGGGTGTCGTCCCCGGATTTTTTGCGTTCCTTGTCCTCATGTTTTTCACAGGAAGTACCGTTCCCTTGTTTACGACCCCTTCTATGGTCTTATTGCAGGAGCAGGTCGATCCAAATATGCAGGGGCGTGTGTTCAGTCTGACACAAATCGTAATGACAGCCATGATGCCTATCGGAATGGCTCTTTTTGGACCGCTTGCAGATCAGGTGCGTATTGAGACGTTGATGGTCATAACAGGCATCTGCGGCGCGATCGTAGGTGTACTGATATTTTTTAACAAACACTTTAAGCACGGGCTGATTACCGAATAAGTTTCCCGTTTAAAAATATCGGAAACATTCTAACATAAGGAGTACCCTTTTTATGGATTTCAGCTACCGCCTTGGATATCGGGCAATAAAAACAGCAATCGCAGTCTTTGTCTGCCTGCTGTTCGGTTATCTTCTTAACCGAACGGCAGCCTTTGCGGTCATCGCCGCCATCCTGTGTATCCAGCCCACCTACGATAAATCGAAACATACCGGGCTGCACCGCATTCTGGGTACGATCATTGGTTCGCTGTTCAGCTTTATTCCTCTCGAGCTTGCCACAATCATCCCTCAGTATGCTGAATACTGGTTTTTACTGATTTTGCCGCTGCTTATCCTTGCGTTGATCTTTTTGTGTAACATCCTCGGCATCAAGGACTCCGTCGGTCCAAGCTGCATCATTTTTATGGCTATCGTTCTTCTACATGCAGGTAACACGCTCGACACGCTTCCCTATGTGCTGACGCGTACAGCTGAAACTGTCGCAGGTGTACTGATCGCTTTGCCCATCAATCGTTTTCTGTTCAATCCAAAGGAGCTGCCCCCCGCAGATGAAGATGATGTTTAATATGACCTGTGGTATAATAACAACAAAATAAGAAAGGATAGAATTCACTGTATGAAAGAAAATAAATATGACGAACAAACCTTTTTTGAAAAATACTCCCAGATGGATCGCTCCGTAAAGGGTCTCGCGGGCGCGGGAGAATGGCATATCCTAAAGACGATGCTCCCTGATTTTAAAGACAAACGCGTCCTTGATTTAGGCTGTGGATTTGGCTGGCATTGCGAATACGCGATTGAGCACGGAGCTAAATCCGCAGTGGGCATCGATATCTCTGAAAAAATGCTTGAGCAAGCACGACGACGCAACAATTCTAAGCAAATCGAATACATTTGTGCGCCCATCGAGGATGTGGACTTCCCCTGCTGCTACTTCGATATCGTCCTCAGTTCCCTTGCGTTCCATTATCTGGAATCTTTTGAAGAAATCTGCAGCAAGGTTGCTTCCTATCTTGCCCCGGGCGGCGCGTTTGTTTTTTCTGTAGAGCACCCCATATTCACTGCCTACGGAACGGAAGACTGGTACTACGACGAAAACGGCAATATCCTGCACTGGCCTGTTGACCGCTATTTCGATGAGGGCAAACGAGACTCCTTATTCTTGGGTGAGCAGGTTGTAAAATATCATAAGACGCTTACCACCTACCTAAACACGCTACTCACTGCGGGATTCGTGATTACCGGTATCATTGAGCCGCAACCAAGCGAGGATATGCTTGATACCGTACCGGGTATGCGCGACGAGCTGCGCCGCCCGATGATGCTCCTTGTTTCGGCAGAGAAAAAATAATATAACGATACAAAAAGACGAGGGATATCCCTCGTCTTTTTTAAATTAGAAGCCGTACACCGCGCTTCGAATCCACCCTCATGAGAGGAAATCACATCGTTGACTCAGAACAGGCACGCCTGCGGCACACGCGGCAATTTGCTTACTGCTGCTTCCGTCAGGACCTGACAGGGTTCACAACGCAGCGTTGCACAGGACCCATCCATCAACATCAAACAATGTGCTCCATACCTTACGAGAGGAACCCTCAGCGCGGAATTCAACCCCGCTATAGCGGCTTGCGGGTTACAGGACACCGCTAACTCCCCATCTAGTACGGCAAACTTGATAACTACTTACATTCACAGCCCGCGAAAAATACATTCCTCACGTCCGGCGCCCACACCGATCATCTTGACCGGTACGCCGGTATGCTGCTCAATGAACTCCACATACTTTCTCGCCGCATCCGGCAAGTCCTCATACTTGCGTATGTGCGATAAGTCAGACGTCCATCCTTCAAATTCCTTATAAACCGGCTTTGCTTTTGCAAGCGTCTCGAGCGATGCCGGATAAGTATTTACTATTTTACCATCAATGTCATACCCAGTGCAAACAAAAACTTTAGAAAATCCGCCGAGCGTATCCATACGCGACAGCGCAAACCCGGTAATACCGCTTGTTTTCGCCGCAAAATCAACAATTACAAGATCCAGCCATCCGCAACGGCGCGGTCGACCTGTCACCGTTCCGAACTCGTTTCCTTTTTTGCGGATCTCCTCTCCCGTCGCATCATGCAGTTCCGTCACAAACGGTCCTTCACCCACACGCGTCGTATATGCCTTAACAACGCCGATCACTTCTGTAATCACCTGCGGTCCCACGCCCGCGCCCGATCCTACGCCCCCTGTATTGGGATGCGAAGAGGTAACATAAGGATATGTCCCGAAATCTATATCGAGAAGCATGCCCTGCGCTCCTTCAAAAAGCAATGTTTTGCCTGCATCGTGATACTCATGCAGCAGCGAAACAGTGTCGCACACAAATGGCTTAAAATATCTGGCGTGCGCACGGCATTCTTCCAGAATTTCTTCATAATTCAACGGATCACCGCCATATACCTTGGTAATGATCTCGTTTTTATCTTCCACACACTTTTTTAACTTTTGCGGAAACGTTTCTTCGTCCATCAGATCGCACATACGCAGACCTACGCGTCCGGTTTTATCCATATAACAAGGTCCGATGCCGTTTCCCGTCGTACCGATCTTGAAATCGCCCAGCTTTCTTTCATTCAGCTCATCAAGTACTCTATGATATGGCATAATCAGGTGCGCTCTGTCACTGATATACAGATTGTCCACCGAAACGCCGCGCTCCTCCAAATACTCGATTTCCGTTTTGAGCGCCTTCGGGTCCACGACCACGCCATTGGCGATCACGCACGGCTTTCCCTTGGAAAGAATACCCGATGGGATCAGGCGCAGCTTATACGTTACACCGTCTGCGACAACGGTATGTCCCGCATTGTTCCCCCCTTGATAGCGCACCACCATGTCCGCTTTAGAAGCGAGATAATCTACAAATCTTCCTTTTCCCTCGTCGCCCCACTGAGCGCCGAAAACTACGATACCGGCCATTTCAGATCACTCCTGTCTGATTTAGAATTTATAGGCAGCGCCTATGGCGCCAAACCTTTCAAAAAACAAAAAATACCGCCGGGAACATAACGCCCCCTTTGCGATATCCTATCTTAGTTTAACAAAAAAAACAGGCATGCGTCAACTTTTTTTCACTCATCTGTCTTTTTTATTCCTGCCGCTGATTCACAGTTGCATTTTTGCCGCATAAATACTATGATATCAATAGAATAAAACATACAGTATGCCGCTATTTTGCGCACCGGTATTTATCCTGTTCATTTGTGCGGCGGACGAAAGGGGCTTTCATGAAAAAAAGAATTCTATTACTCTGTCTGGTTCTTGTTTTTGCCGTCTCGCTGATTTCGTGTTCCGCGGCAGTCACTTTCCAGACATCCGGCGCTCAATACGAGGTCATTGATATGAAAACCGCATCGCAGGCAAGCAATCTCACCGCGTCCGGTGATCATACGTTCTTCATTATGACTCTGGGTGCAGACGATAAGACCCTGAACGACGCCCAAACTGCTTTTTTGGGGGTGGACGGTGTACCCGCATCTGTATCAGACGGCTCCGGAAACTATGAATGCAAAGAAATGTCCTTTAAAACGGACGGCAGCAAGATGCAGGTGGAACTGATATTCGAAGTTCCCGCCGCCTTTGCTCAGGCAAAAGATTTTACATTGAGCGGTAACGGCTTCGGACCTGTCAATTTGCAAAAATAACAGTCAGCACAAAAAGAGCCGCGAAACCCCGCGGCTCTTTTTTATTCTCTTGCATCAACTACATATGAAAGCGCCTTTTCATCTCCGCCTTTAAATATCGCAGCGCAAAGCGCAGTAAGCCAAGTATCGTAATACCGCTGGCAAACGTTGAAAGCGCCATCAGAAACAATCCCTGCTTTATACCTGACAGATATAAAATCAATGGAATAAATCCCATTGCTACAAATAAAATCGCATACAGCAAATTCCCGCGCCAGTGCGATTTGTGGTTGTATGAATAAATGTCGATATAGGCGATACCCAGCGCCAAAATAAGCGGCAGCATATACTGATAAGACCAACCGCTCCTGCTGCCCACAAAATCAAACGCCATAAACATGGCGATCAGCGTGACCATCTGCAAAAGCACCTTAACGCCCGCAAACCGGTCGGAAAGGATCGTTCCCTTTACAAGCACCCAAGCATACAGCGTGGGCGCTGCTACCGCAAGAAACCACGGTGTACCGTTCCACGTAAAAATATTGATCGCTACGCATAACGTGATCACCACAAACGTCGCCAACAGTAAGTAGTCCATTACAAGGCTGTGATGGTCAATATATTTTTTGCGCGAAATCGGTGGATATAATTCGTTTTCGGACGGTGACGCCGTTAACTGTTTCCCGCACAGAGGACAACATGCAAAGCAATCATCCACAAAAACGCAGCACTCGTCACAGAAATTCATTTTGCGCTCCATCCGTTGCCCCTCACTTCCACATCCATAGCAAGCTCCTTCGAAAAATGCTCAAAGAAATTGCGGATAATACCCGTTTGCTTGATGCCGCTCGCCATCGTGATCACCATCTTATCCTGATACGAGACAACTACACAATTCATTGGGTTCATTTCGCTCACCCCAAGCGCATAATACACCTGTTTGATGTGCTTACTCATCGTCTTTGGAAACTGCGCGCTGCGGAGGTTGGAAAGCACAACCGTATAAGCCCCTTCCCCGTATGATTTATAACTATTGGATACTACGATGTTTTTCATAAACAACGGCGTCATCCGGATAAAAGGATTTTGCTCATATTTTACATTTTTATTGATATTAGCAGATATCTTTTCCTTGGTCAGCCCCTCTTTCAGCTGTCTCGAAATTTCTAATAAGATCGCGCCAAAATCAAGCTCCCCTTCCACCGACATCCCCACGTTGGCAAAAGAAACAAAGTTCCGCAGCGTATGAGAGGGAAACATGCTTCGAAGATCCATGGGTACGGAAACAATGATGGGCTTCTTCACTTTCCGCTGTACCAGGAGCTGTTCCTTTGCGATGCAATATAGCAGCAGCGCAGCAATATAAGCCGACACCGTTACACCCTTAGTTTTGACATGCGCGAGCAACTGCTTCAAATCAATGATACCATGCGTCAGAAAGATCCCTTCGTCTTCATTGCGCGTACCTAAAATATGGTACGCCTTGGGCTGCTTTAATTTGTTGAACTCTCCCTTCGCGTCATAGTAGGTACTAAAGCTGTTTTCCAGTTCGTCAGCGCTCACCTTTCCTTCCGCATCCAACACCATGCCTTCCGCATCCATATCATATCCACAAAGCTTAAAATATTCGTACAAAAGCGTCTTTAAAAACTCGATCGCTCCCGCCCCGTCCGAAAGCCCATGAAAACATTCCATGATCACATTCTTTTTATAATATGTCACATTAAACAAAAATCCATTGTTGATAAAATCCTTCAACCGCTTACACGGAAATCCCGTTTCTTCCTTGACGACAGGCAACGCGTCGTTCGGCTCTAAATAATACCAGAACATCCCCCGTTTGAGCGTAACGGCAAACGAAGGAAACCGCGGCATGATCTTTACCAGCGCTTCTTGAAGTGTATCGCGCTCAACCAACTCATCGAGCTCCAGCATCAGCCGGAATGTCGTATTATTATG
Source organism: uncultured Christensenella sp. (assembly GCA_964494645.1). Lineage (GTDB taxonomy): Bacteria > Bacillota > Clostridia > Christensenellales > Christensenellaceae > Christensenella. Next base: position 26,950 of record CAZBSH010000003.1, read on the forward strand.
CGTTTGAGAAATGGACGGATATATTTTCGCCGCTGTATCCAGCTGATACCAGTCCCGCTCTTCAGATGTATTGCTCATGCTATCTCTTTTCTGTGTGCTTTGACAAAAGGACGCTTATTTAAGCGCCCTTTATTTGCTATACCCTATGTTATTTTGTGCCAAACAAACGGTCTCCGGCATCTCCTAGCCCCGGTACAATGTACGCATGATCATTTAACCCTTCGTCCACTGCCGCTACATAAATATCAACATCAGGGTGCGCTTTTCTCACAGCTTCTATCCCCTCCGGCGAAGCAATGATATTCACCAGCTTGATATTATTACAGCCGCGCTTTTTGATGAGGGAAATCGCGTCTGCCGCGCTGCCGCCCGTTGCAAGCATCGGGTCTAAGATAAGAAGCTCGCGCTCTTGCGCATCAATGGGCAGCTTGCAATAATATTCCACAGGCTGCAACGTTTGCGGGTCACGGTAAAGCCCGATATGCCCTACCTTCGCGCCGGGGATCAGGTTCAATACTCCTTCGACCATACCAAGTCCCGCGCGCAGTATGGGGACGATGCCAACCATTTTCCCTGCAATCACCTTTGTCTTAGCTAACGTGATGGGCGTTTCCACTTCCACTTCCTTAAGCGGCATGTCCCTTGTCACTTCATATACCATCAGCATGGCAATTTCCTTGACCAATTCCCTGAATTCTTTTGTCCCTGTGTTTTTGTCGCGGATCATCGACACCTTATGCTGCAACAAAGGATGATCCAGTACGTGTGCTGTTGCCATCTTCGTTCCTCCCCGTTTTTTGTTTTATAGAAAGCCTGACCTTATCTACAATATTTCTTTTCGATCTCCGTGATCTTATCGATACGGCGCTGATGCCGTTCATCTCCTGAAAAGGGCGTGTTCAAGAAAATATCGACAATATCTACTGCAAGTCCCGGTCCAACGGTACGTCCTCCCATTGCCAGGATATTCGAATTATTGTGCTCGCGCGTCGCATGTGCGGTAAATGTATCAGAAACTGCCGCACAGCGGATCCCCGGTACTTTATTTGCCGCAACAGAAATACCGATGCCTGTTCCACAGATCAGAATACCCAGATCTGCCTGTTTTTCTTTCACACACTCCGCAACCGCAAGAGCATAGGTCGGGTAATCCACCGACTTTTCGTCATTCGTCCCAAAGTCAATGACTTCATGCCCATTCTTGTCAAGATACTCCAGCACCTCTTTTTTCAGTACAAAGCCGCCGTGGTCACATCCAAACGCAATTTTCATGATGATACGCTCCTTTTTTCAAGAAAATCAAAAGCTTATAGAAAAATTATACAACATGACGCATTGGAATTCCACCCTATCCGCCATATTTATACGCAACAAAGGCAATGCCTTTTCAGGCATTGCCTTTTTCAAACAAATTTATTGTTCTTTTTCCAGACGACCTACCAGCATTTCAATCGCTTCTTTGATCTGAGCCGCGCTTTGCCGGTATTCATCCATCCCCTCATCGAAAGGATCCATAATATCGCAGGAATTGTCGATCGGCTCCCCTTCGACCCCTTTTGCATAACCAAGCAGCGTATGCACCTTTTTTACTTCTTCCGGCGCGATCACTTCGATATGCTCCATTTGTTCCTTGCTCATTGCGAGAATGATATCCGCCCACTCCGCGAGTTCAGGCGTAAATGGTTCCGCCTCATGACGCTTTAGTTCCAGTCCCATCTCTTCCACAACACGAACCGCTTCTTCTGTTGCTTCCGCTCCTTCACAGGCAAATGTGCCTGCTGACTTCGTCTTTACATCGCCATGAAGGATGCTACTTCGGTCTACCGCATCGTCCATCAGTGTTTCCGCAATCGGGCTTCTGCATGTATTACCCGTACAAACAAACAATACATTCATGATTTTAAACTTTTTCCTCCTTGGCGGAAATGATCTCGTGTCCCGCCGCTCTGATTATTCTGTTCATCACCGCAAGTCCCATCTTTTCTTCCTGCGCATGAAAAAGCACTGCCTCAAAATTTTGATCGTCCATCTCGCGAAGCACACGGAAAAGCGCTGCCTCCGCGTCGCGTGCATCTTTCCCCAAAAACACAATATTGTCAATATCAGCATACAGCTCTGCACAATCGTCCAGACACAATACTGCTGTTTTCCTACCCTGCGCTTTACCATTATGATACATGGTGTTCACGGTTTTCGCAACCTCTTTTTTGCCCCCTGTAAACACAGTGACCTTCGCCTCCGGCGAATAGTGTTTATATTTCATCCCCGGAGAGGCACATACTTCCCCTGTCTCCACTTCTCCCATAATACTCGGATGTATGCGTACGCCTCCCGCGACATGAGCGATCTGCTCAGGCGTGACATCCCCCGGTCTCAGCACCACAGGCACATCTCCCGTTACATCTACCACGGTGGATTCTATCCCCACCCTGCACGATCCGCCGTCAATGATCAGCGGCACACGACCGCATAGATCCTCATACGCATGCATCGCCAGCGTCGGACTGGGCTTGCCTGACGTATTGGCGCTCGGTGCCGCCACCGGCACACCGCTGAGCGCAATGATCCCGCGCGCAATATCATTGTCCGGCATACGCACGGCCACCGTATCAAGTCCCGCGCTCACTTCGCGCGGGATCACATCTGTCTTTTTCATGATAATAGAAAGCGGTCCCGGCCAAAACGCCTTCATCAAAGCACGCGCCGCATCGCTTATTTCCATTACGATACCATCAAGCTGCCCGATGTCTGCGATATGCACGATCAGCGGATTATCCTGCGGTCTTCCTTTGGCAATGAAAATATTCTTTACCGCGTCCGCAAGAAGTGCATTTGCTCCCAAGCCATATACCGTTTCTGTTGGGAATACAACCAGCCCGCCCTTTTTTAATTCATCAGCGCCGTCACGGATTGCACCGTCAAAGTCCTTGTTTGCGAACACCGTTCGCGTCGCATATCTCATCATACCAGCACCACCAATACAATTCCAATCAATACTCCTGCGACAATGGATATCCACGTTGCCGCGCTCTTGTGCATTCTGACCGCCTCAGGGATAAGCTCTCGCAGTGTCAAATAAAGCATTGCGCCGCCGCCAAACGACACACTGCCCGCGAAAAACACCGGTGAAAGATCGCCAATCGCGGCACCAATCGCGGCACCAATCGCCATGGGTGCCGCCGCCAGAACCGCCACCAATGCTATTTTCCCATAGGGTATCTTTCCCAGCTTCAGGGGGATCGCCAGTCCCATTCCCTCAGGAATATTATGCACAAACAAAAGGATCGCCAGCCCCGCTCCAAAACTGCTTGCCACAGCAAGCCCGCTACCGAGCGCCAGTCCCTCGGGCAGGTTATGCACGCCGATCCCCAGCGCCAAGAGCAGCCCCGCGCGCACGAGCCTTTTTTCCTTAAGCCCGGCAATTACGCTTTCCTCATGTCCGGAAGGCACATCGTAATGCGGCAAAAATTTATTGATCAAAAACATTGCAAGAGCGCCTAACAAAAAGAAAACAAGTGTAACCCACCACGCGGTCGCTCCCAAAGATTCGGGCAGCATGTCGAACAAAACGATGGCAAGCATAATCCCGCCCGATATCCCCATCAGTATAGCGGATATCCGGTTGTTTTTTACTTTGATAAAAAATGTTGCCGCCGCGCCGATCCCTGTTCCCAACGCGCCTACAAGCGCTCCGACCAGCGTTGCATAAAGTATGGTATCCATTCACAATTACTGCGCGAGTTTTTTCTGCCTTTCGTCTAATATCAGCGCGTCGATCATCTCGTCCATATCTCCGTCAAGAAAAGCCTCCAGCTTGTAAAGTGTCAGACCGATTCGATGATCCGTCACCCGTCCCTGCGGGAAATTATACGTACGGATCCGCTCGCTCCGATCGCCGGAGCCAACCTGGCTTTTCCTGTTTTCCGACATCTCACTGTCCGCCGCACCCTTGTATAGGTCGTATAACCGCGATGCAAGTACTTTCATCGCCTTTGCCTTGTTCTTGATTTGTGATTTTTCATCCTGACAGGTCACCACCAGCCCCGACGGGATATGCGTGATACGCACAGCGCTGTCCGTCGTATTGACGCTCTGTCCGCCATGACCGCCCGAACGAAACACATCCACCCGCAAATCGTTCTGGTTTAAGTTCACTTCCACTTCCTCCGCTTCAGGCAGCACTGCCACCGTCGCAGCCGAGGTATGGATACGCCCGGAAGATTCCGTATCCGGCACGCGTTGTACGCGATGTACGCCGCTTTCGTATTTCAGGCGGGAATACGCACCCTTACCCGCAATCGAAACCACCATTTCCTTTACACCGCCCAATTCCGTTACATTGGAAGAAAGTGTCTCCATCGCAAAACCATGCCGCTCCGCATATCGTGTGTACATGCGCAGCAAATCTCCTCCAAAAAGCGCAGCCTCGTCGCCGCCCGTGCCCGCTCGTATTTCCAAAATAACATTTTTGTCATCATTTTTATCTTTGGGGATCAGCAAAACCTTGAGCTCTGCTTCCATCTCTTCTTTTTGCCGCAAAAGCGGCTCGATCTCCTCTTTTGCCAGTTCTAAGAGTTCCTCATCCTTCTCCGTTTCGATGATCTCTTTGTTTTGCGCGATATGATCCAATACCAAAGCATAGGCATCATAGGCAGCCGCGATATCCGCAATCGTCGACTGCTCTTGCGCCAATGCGCGAAATTTATCCTGATTGCTGATTACTTCCGGGTCTGAAAGCTCCCGCGAAAGTGTGTCGTAGCGTTCCTTGATCGTTTTTAGTTTTTCCAGCATAGATTACCCCTCACAAACAGTCGCAGCCGCACTTACAAAACGCGGTCTGCCATTCAAATCATTACCAGTTTTTATCTTAACAAATCCCTGTTCTTTTAGCAAGGCGCACACACGACAAGCCTGTGTATCGCCGATCTCAAGCACCAGCGCGCCGCCTGCGTTCAAATACAGCAGGGCTTGCTTTGCCAATCGCTCATAAAACGCATACCCGTCATGATCCGCCCACAGCGCCAGTTTTGGCTCATATTCCCTGACCTGCGCTTCCAACCCCCTGTAATCTGTTTCGCTGATATACGGCGGATTACATACGATCAGATCTACTTTCTTTACGACCGGCTCAAACATATCCCCTTGCAGCAAAACAATATCCGCATCTTTTGACAACGCCTGCGCATTTTGCTTGGCCACCGCAAGCGCGCCCCCTGAAACATCCGACAGATAAACTGTCCCAAACGTTCCCTCACACGCCAGCGTAATACCGATCGCGCCGCTGCCGCAGCATAAATCAAGCGCCGTTTCGTACCCGTTTTCATGCGCCAATAAAAGCGCTTCCTGTACAACGCACTCCGTGTCATAGCGCGGGATCAGCACGCACTTGTCTACAAAAAAGGGTCTTCCGTAAAAATATTTTTCACCGGTCACATAAGCAAGCGGCTCTCCCGCAAGCCTTTGTTCAACAAAAGCAGCAATCTCTTTTTCCTTTGTACATTCATCGAAAAAGCGCAGGTACAACTGCGAAAAATCGCCGCCGTACACATGCGCTAATAATACCTTTGTTTCCGCCTCAGCTTCCGCAAGCCCGGCTTGTACAAATTTTTTCTTTGTTTGTGCGTATATCTGCTGCCAATTACTCATTGGTTTGCGTCACACCGCCGGTGTTCACCGTCTCGTCTTGCACCTGTTCTGCCGAAGCAAACTCCGCCGGAGATCCGTCGATCTTATGGCTATACCTCACAGCCATTTCATCGATCTCCTCCTCTGTCTTTTTTCCTTCTGCCGCCAGAAAAGAAATCAGCGCCACTTCGAGCATTCCGTCATCCGGCTCGCGCGTCGTCAAATATTGCAGCGCCATCCCCGGCTTACGAAGCGCCATCGTAAATTTGTTGTCATACTTGGCTACCAGTTTCAGTATTTCGTAAGAAACCCCTGCAACAACAGGCAGCATCAGCAATCGCAGCCCGATACGCACCGCCCAGTTTTCACTCCAGCCAAGCAGCGTAAAAAGCAAGATCGAAATAATCATAACGATCAAAAGAAAGCTTGTCCCGCAGCGCGGATGCAGACGCGTATTTTGTCGCGCATGCTCCACATCCATAGGCATATCATGCTCAAAGCAGTTGATGACCTTATGCTCTGCCCCATGATACCCAAACAGGCGTTTGATGTCCTTCATATTAGAGATCGCCACCATATAGATCAAAAACATTCCCACGCGGATCAACCCGTCAATCAAGTTCTTTCCAAAGGCACTGTCCACATAAGGTGTAATCCATCCTGTGATCAAATTAGGTAAAATAAAGAACAATCCTACAGCGATCACGATCGCAATCAGCACAGCGAAAAAGATCGCCACATCCATCGGATTTTTACCCGTTTTCTGCGCAATGAACTCGTCCGTCTTGGACGGCTCCATCTCCGTATCCTCCGGGTCATACATCTTTGCCGCATCCGTTATGGTCTTGACTCCTGAAACAAGCATCTCCACAAAGTTTACAACCCCACGGATGATAGGCACACCGAGAATCTTATATTTTGCGGAGAGCGATTGCGTAGACTGCTTTTGCGTCACGATCTCTCCGCTTTCACGTCTTACGGCGATTGCCGTTGTTTCGGGCGAACGCATCATTACGCCTTCCAGAACACCCTGACCGCCGATACTTGTACGTTTCATTCCTTCCTCTTTCTGCGATACAAAAAACAGACCGTAAGAATCCCTTCCGACGGTCTGTAATCTCTTACCACGCGAATATCACGAAATAAGCGGCATTATTTGATGCCGTATCTCTTCTTAAATCTATCCACACGACCGCCTGTATCAACAAGCTTCTGTCTTCCTGTGAAGAACGGATGGCATTTCGAGCAGATATCGACTCTCATTTCCGATTTTGTAGAACCGGTTTTGAAAGTTTCACCGCAAGCGCACGTTACTGTGCATTCACCATACTTCGGATGTGTTCCTTCTTTCATTCCATCTCACCTCTTTTTCCAAAAGTAGCATTATTTATTATAGCACGATAATCACAAAATGCAACTCTTTTTTTGATAAATTTTATACTTTCTTTACACTTTTTGCACCGTTTGCGTTCTTTATGCGCAGATTTCAAACGTCGCCTTCCCCTACTCGTTTACGCAGCCAAAAATCACACCCATTCGCCTGTTGCCCTCTTTGCCCGGATAACTTATAATAAATGCATGAAGAATCCGGCGTTTCGTGTAAAGGAATATAAAATCTACAGTAATAAGATCGCCTCTGCCGTTCGCATTGCGCACCTTTCGGATTTACACGAAAAAGAATTCGGCGCAAACAATCATGAACTGTTTGACGCGGTCGAACGCCTGAATCCTGACCTGATCGCCATTACCGGCGACATGATATACGACACCTTTACGAGGCAGCCAAACGATACATACATCGAAACTGTCGCCGCATGGGCTCCTGCCATCGCTCCATCTTTTTTTGTGACAGGTAATCACGAACGTGTGTGGACAGAATATGTCAAAGATATTTTTACGCAGCATGGCGTGTGTGTTCTCGAAAACAACGTGGTGTCTCTGGCTGTTCACAACACGGTAATAGATATTGGCGGAGTAGAAGACCCGACGGTAGACCCGTACGGTTTTCGCAAGCTGCTTTTCCCTGACAAAAACCGCTTTTGCCTGCTGCTGGCGCACGATCCCTCTCCCTTTGAGGACGGCTATGTGAAAACAGGCGCAGACCTTGTTTTATGCGGACATACGCACGGCGGTCAGATCCGTTTCCCGGGAGGCAAAGCCATCATTTCTCCCGGCGATCACCGTCCTTTTCCCAAATATTCGGACGGGAGTTACACCGGTAACGGCGCAACAATGATCATAAGCATGGGGTTAGGGGTGAGTGTCATTCCTTTTCGACTTTTTGCCCCGCGTGAGATCTTGCTCATACACCTATTGCCAAAAATCGAGAAACAGGACGGTACCCTACTATGAAGCAAAAAACATATGATATTGTTTCTATCGGCGAATTTTTGATAGACATGACGCCGTACGGCATCTCGCCTGAAGGACAGCCTCTATTCGAGACCAACGCCGGCGGCGCCGTTGCCAATGCGCTTGCCATGTCTGCCTCGCTCGGCTCTCATTGTCTGCTCATGAGCAAAGTCGGCAATGATTCCTTTGGTCGCATGCTTCTTTCCGCTGCCAAACAAGCAGGATTGGATTCATCCGGTATTCTTACCGACCCATACATCCCGACAACCCTTGCGCTTGTCAGCCTGGATGAGAGCGGCGAACGTGATTTTACATTTTACCGCAAACCGGGCGCAGACATCATGTTCCGCCGTGACGAAGTGTTTTTTGACGCGATCGCAAATGCAAGCATCTTCCACTTTGGAACACTCTCCCTTGTGGACGCACCATGCAAAGAAGCGACCGCCGCCTGTGTGGAGCACGCAAAAAAGAGCGGATGTCTGGTGTCTTTTGATCCGAATATCCGCATGTTTTTATGGGAAAATAAGACCGCTCTGACGGACGCCATCCATTACGGTCTTCAATACTGCGATATCCTAAAAATATCCGACGACGAGATATCATATTACACGGGCAGGACAAAGCTTACAGAAGCGTTGTGCCACCTTTACACTTCTTACCCCAATCTAAAGCTGATCTTTGTCACCTGCGGCGCGGACGGCTGTCTGATGCACTACGATGGCAATCATACGCATATTGCCGGATGTGCGCAACGAAATATCGTGGATACGACGGGTGCGGGGGATTCCTTTATGGGCACTTGCTTGCACTATATTGCCAAAACCGGGCTTGATCCGCTATGTTCGGAGGATCTTGTCAATATCGTCTCTCACGCAAACGCCGCGGCTTCGCTCGTTATTGGCCGCAAAGGCGCATTTTCCAAAATGCCGCGCATAGCAGAGATCGAAACAATCCTCAAATAATCCGCTCCCTTTTCAAGCCGCATCTCATTGCATGCGGCTTTTTTTGATTTCATTTTTTCTTGCTGTTTATATATATTGCATCTCAAACACAGGAGAACCGAGAAATGATGCAGCGGACAAGCCCGGAATATTACGCAAAACATAAGTGGTCTATCCTTGCGGTATTGATCTTCATGCCATTTATGGCGACACTCGACGGTACGATCGTCAATGTCGCGCTTCCTGTTATGGTCAAAGATTTGCATACGGATATGGAGTCCATCCAGATGGTCGTTATTGTCTACCTGATCGCCGTTGTTGCTTCTATTTTGCTTTTCGGCAGGTTAGGGGACATCAAGGGAAAGGGCAGGCTGTTCATGTTCGGTACTGTCGTGTTTACCGTTGGCTCGCTGATGGCAGGGCTATCAAACGATCTCAATACGCTCATTGTTTCCCGCGTCATCGAAGGCATTGGCGGCGCTGCCGCCATGGCCAACAATCAAGGCATCATCACTGAGGTCTTTCCCGCGACAGAGCGCGGACGGGCGCTTGGTATTTCCGGTGTAGCCATTGCCCTCGGCACAATGCTTGGTCCGCCGCTTGGCGGGCTCATCGTTACTTATTTAAACTGGAATTATATCTTTTTGATCAATGTTCCCATTGGTGTGATCGGCTTTCTACTTGCCCTAAAGCTCTTACCGCGCGGTGAAAAAACACAGCAAAAGGTGGACTATAGCGGCGCTGCCGCTCTCGCGGCCGCAGTAATCCTGTTTTTCTTTGCCCTTTTGACGGGCGAAAATGTTGGCTACGATAAATATTACATTGTATTATGCTTTGTCGCAGCCGCAGGACTCATTATTCTATTTTTGTATTTTGAGCGCAGGCGGCAGCAGCCCATTGTCGATCTTACCCTGTTCAGAAACCCGCTTTTCACAATCAGTATCATCTGTGTACTCATCCAGTTCTTCGCAATGAGCGGCATCAGTATCATCCAGCCCTTCTACATTGAAGATGTGCTAAAGATCGATCCCGGTTCCACAGGACTTGTGATGATGAGCCTGCCTATCGTTATGGGCATCATGTCGCCCATATCCGGTTATATTTCTGATAAAGTAGGCGCAGCAAAGGTCACGCTCGTAGGACTTGTGATCATGACAGCAGGCCTTGCGCTGCTTGCGACAATGACGGTAAGCGAGCCGATTTATAAATTGGTCCTATATTTATGCATCGTGGGTTTTGGCGCAGGTATTTTCTCCGCGCCAAACACTTCGCTCATCATGTCAACCGCCCCAAAAGAAAAATTGGGCATTACAGGCAGCATCAACGCTTTCACGCGCAACTTCGGCAGTGTCACAGGCATCTCGCTTCTCACTACTCTATTGTACTCGCTGATGAGCTTAAAGGCCGGGCATCCTGTGGAAGGATACGTCAGCGGTCGTCCGGATATCTTCGTCTATGGCATGCAAATCGTATACACGATCGGCGTTGTCATCCTTTGTGTGAGCGTAGTCCTTACGGTCGTACGCTTATTTCAAGACAAAAAACAGAAAAAAACAATCTGATTTTCTCAACACATCCTATTTTCTCATAAAAAAAGGGCGCCATGCCGCCCTTTTTTGTATTCATAATTTTGTTACGTTTCCTTCAAACTTTGTTCAAGCACAGTTCAAGGTTTCTTCACTTTCGCGCTTTATCATTAAATTGTAAGCAAAATAAAAACAACAAACTTCTCATATATCATTACAGCTACTAAGGAGGCTAAAACAATGAACAATTTTTATAACAACGAAAACGATGGTCTGCAGGATATGCCGGGTTTTGTGAACCAAAACACCAACGTCCCGCAATACCATTACGATAATACCAGCTATCATTCGGACCGCACAGACGGGTCCCCATCTTCCGGCAGCAACGCAGACGGTAGTGGAAAAAAACCAAAGAAAGAAAAATCGCCTTTCCTGACAAAGAAAGTCGCGGCGGTCGTTCTGACAGCGTGCATCGCCACATCAGCATTCCTCGGATTCAGCGCAGGTCGTATCAACAATACTTCAGGTGCCATTACAGGAAACAGCACGGACAACGGCGTAGTACAAACTTCTGCAAACTTAAGCGGCGACGCGGATCTCTCCGTCTCACAGATCGTCGATAAATCCGCAAATTCTATTGTGGAGATCACAACCGAGGTAACCCAGACCAATCGGTTTATGCAGCAGGTGACAGGCGAAGCCGCAGGCAGTGGTGTAATCATTTCTAAGGATGGTTACATCGTCACAAACAATCACGTAGTAGAAGGTGGCAGCAAATTTACCGTACGCCTTAAAAACGGCGAAAGCTACGAAGCAAAGCTCATCGGACGTGATCCGCAAATGGACCTTGCCGTGCTGAAGATTGAGGCGGAAGACCTCAGCCCTGTAACATTTGGCAGTTCCGATGCACTTGAAGTCGGTGATATGACTGTAGCGATCGGCAACCCGTTGGGTACGCTGGGCGGTACTGTCACCAACGGGATTGTAAGCGCGCTTAACCGCGAGCTCAACTTGGGCGACACGACCATGAACCTGATCCAGACAAACGCAGCCATCAACCCCGGTAATTCGGGCGGCGGTTTGTTCGACGGACAGGGGAATCTCATAGGTATCGTCGTAGCAAAATCAGGCGGTACAAATATCGAAGGGCTCGGCTTTGCGATCCCGATCGACGAGGCACGGACTGTGATCGACAGCCTGATCTCCGATGGTTATGTCAAAGGGCGCATCGAAACAGGCATGAGCTTTATCGATATCACCTCTGAGCAAGAAGCGATGCTTTACGGGCTTTCCTCAACAGGCGTGTACGTCTCGTCTGTGACCGAAGGTTCCGCGGCGGCGCAGGTCGGTGTAAAAGCCGGTGACCGGCTGGTAGCGATTGATAATCAGGAGGTATCCGGCTCTTCTGACGTCCAGAGCATCTTGGACAGTCACGCTGTTGGTGACACGATCAATATAACGGTAGAGCGTTCGGGCAGGACAGGTTCTGCAAATATTACGCTCAACGAATATATACCTGAGTAAGTTCAATATTTGTTCATATTTACTTCATGAACACTTCACATATACGGTCTAACATGAGTATAACAAAACAAATGAGGAGGACGTGCCTATGGTATGAAAAAACTTTGAAACATAACCCCACCCAAACAGAACCTACAATTAATATATATCATCTAAGAAACATCCGCATAAAAGCGGATGTTTCTTTTTGTCCGTTCCAATTATTAAAATATCTTAAGAAAGTCTTCAGGTTTTATTCCGCCTGAATTCATCCTCTGTTCACATTACGATATTATAATGAAAACAAGTAAATCGAAAGGAGCAACTGCTTATGTAAAACAACAATCGATATTCTGTCTCTACCAACTAGTTAGCAAAAAATAAAACCCAATCTTGGTGAAAATACTGTCCATCCGCCGAAGCTTTGCACAATACCAAAGAGGGCTTCTGCATAGACACCAATGATGATACATATAGGGAAGCTTTCTTTTCAAAAGCAAATGCCTATCGGCGGATACGACAGACAAGCAATCATAATGCGGTAAAACCACCGCACAAAAAAACGAGCGATATGTATCGCCCGTTTTTTTATTTATCTATTCACCATATATTTTTACAATATCCTCAAACGGCTTAAATTCTCTTAGCTCCGGTCGCTCTGCCGCTTTACCGAACGGCATCTGCGCGATCAGCTCCCATGTTTTTGGAACATTCCATTCTTCGCACACCACCCCGTCGACCAGCGGATTATAATGCTGCAACGACGCGGCAATACCCTCTTCCTCAAACACCAGCCAAAGCGCATATTGCAGGATCGCGTTGTTATGCTGTGAAAATTGACCAAACTTTTCCGCGTAAAGCGCAAAATCTTTTTTATACTTTTCAACGACCTGCGTATCTTCAAAGAAAAGGATCGTACCGTTCCCGCCACGAAACCCATCCATTTTGTGTTCGGTACGCGCAAACGCGTTTGCAGGCGTCACTGTCCGCAATACCTCTTTTGTCATGTCCCAGAACTTCTCATGCTCGTGATCCAGAAGCACAACCATTCTGGAACTTTGCATATTAAACGCATTTGGCGCATACAGCGCCAAACGCAGCATATCCGCTACCTTTTTTCTTGTGATCCTATCGTCGCGTTCCAAAACGCGAATCGAACGACGCTCCCGCATCACTTCATTTAACTTCGTCTTCATTTTTTACAACCTTCACTTCTTCTTGTTCATTTGTATTTTTCCATTCGCGGCACTGGTCAAGGCGCAGACCACCATCGCCGTAGTCCTTATCCTTGGCAAATTTCACAAGTTTCCTGCAAGGGAATACCTCACACTGCCCACAGTGCTTGAGCTTTTTTTCCTCACAGCAGCTTTTGACAGGGCAACGCTCCGCCCAAACAGGCTTATCCCGACCCACACATCCGCCGCACTTTTCAAAATATCCACAATCCGCACAAATTCTTCCGCATCTGGATTCTATCATAATATAGATACCTCTTTTTTTGTTGTTTTAATCAATTTCTATTTTTTGCCGTTCCACGAAAAGCATATCCGCCGGCGGGAGCGTAGTGTTCCTGCGCAACGAATTATTGGTAGAACGAATAAAATCACTGTTGTCTTTTTCTTCAAACGGCAAATGGAACACGATCATCCGTTTGGGCTTTATCACATCTGTCAATATTTCCCGACCCCGATGCAGCGTGATATAAGGGAAATTCATCAATGCCAGATCCACAGGCTTTTCCCCCAGCATATTACGGATCGCCGCCTTATCAAAAGACGCGTCACCGAACATCGCGATCCGGTATCCGTCGATCTCCAGAACAAAACCGTAATTAGGGATACCTGCGTATTCAGGTCCATCGTGCACTAAACGGCAGCAATGTAAAAATACGCCGGACAAAGCAAGCGTTTCTTCTGCCGCATCAAGCACATGCACATTTTTCCTGTCCGCAAAATCTGCGATAGGAGACACAAACTCCGTATTTGGATGATTTTTTAAAAACCGCCGCGTCCACCGCTCACTATAGTGATCAGGGTGATCGTGCGTATACAGCATCAAATCAATCCTTGCAAATTCGCCTGCGCCCTCCGCGATGTCCGTAAGCATATCCGACGATACGCTCGAAAAAAGCGTGGTGTATCTGTCGTGCATCGCATCGACCAATATCTTTTTCCCGTGATACGAAATAAGCACACCCGCATTCGCGGTCAGCATCACAAAATCTTCCATGTCTTCCCTTTCGTCGTTTCCGTACGTCTATTATATGTCAAAACACGCCTGTTTTCAAATCCTCTTTTTATACCATACCCATGACAAAACCATAAGTATCACACCGCCTGCGGCGATCCACCAATCCCCTGCGCGTACATACGGCGTAATATCGCCAAGAAACGCAACATCCCCATAAAGAACCCCGTCCGTACCGGTTGGAAGTTCCTGCGTCACACTTCCCTGCGGAGACACGATCGCACTCACGCCCGTGTTGCCCGCCTGCACAACATACCGTCCCGTTTCTACCGCGCGTACGGCGGACTGGGCAAAATGGCGATTTAACGGCACCTCGTCCACAAACCATGAGTCATTGGTAAACACAAACAGCGTCTCCGCGCCTTTGCGCACCGTGTCCGCCGCAATGTCGGAAAACAAGCTCTCAAAACAGATCATCGCTCCGGCCTTGCCGTATTCCGTGTCAAACACGCCGCGGTTCTTTCCAACATCAAAATCAAACGGTCTTTCATATCCATTTTCGAAAAAAGGAACCAACCGCTGTTTATGATATACGTCTGCCGTATGTCCATCCGGCGTAACCATAAATACAGAATTACGCAATTCATATCCGTGTATCCCGTAAACGCCCAAAAATAAGTATCCGCCTGATTCACGCGTGATGTCCGCACATATCCGTTGCAGAGATTCCTCTTCCATAAACGAGCCGTAGACGGAATTTTCCGGCAACAGAATAATATCCGGCTTTTCTTTCGCTGCTTCCTGCGCCATGGCGACTGCCTTTTCGAACCGCCCCTGCCCTCCGCTGCGCGCAAAGGGAACATTATACTGTATCGTGGCGACACTCACATCCAACAGCGGGGATGGTTGGTTGAGGCGCACCATTCCAAATACAAAATTCAACAAAAAGACCGCAGCGGCGGCAACATACCATCCCCTTTTCAGCCGGTTTCCCTTTCGCGCTAATATTCCCTGCGCCAAAAGAACATTCACAATAACGATCAGCGCACTCACCAACAGCACCCCGCCTATCTGCGCGCTTTGCACCATTGGTAAAAAATCCAATTGCGTCACACCCAGCCGAACGCACGGTAATCCTAACACGCCCGCGCCAAACACCCATTCCGCGCCCGCCCAGATAATGCCAAGCAACGAAGCACGTACATACGAAGGGCACGGCAAAATCATTCCAAAAAAAATCGCCGCCGCAAGGATCGTCCCCTGCAGCAAAGATGCTCCCAACCACCCAAGCACCAAATACAGCCCTGCCATACCTCCCGCTCGCCCGGAAATATCCAGCGTAAAAAAAGCGCGGTAATAACATAAAAAAAGCGCTGCTGCAAAAACGACCACAAGACCGAGCACGCGCTTCTTTTTCTTTTCTTTCAGTAAAATAACAAAAAACGGAACCAAAAGCACCCACACAAACGGCGCAAGCCATGCAACATCAAAACAAAACGCACATAGAACGCCGCACATAAGCGCAATAAGAATTTGTCCCCAACCGCTTTTCTTCATGCTTTTACGGAGCGATATCTCCCACGCCGTTCAGGATGTATCCCGGTCGATACGGAAAATTATTCGGCGTTTTTTCCGTGCTCACACCCGACAGAACAAGCACCGTCTCCATGCCTGACTCCACTCCGGCGATGATATCTGTATCCATCCTGTCTCCTACCATCACCGCGTCCTGCGCGTGCAGCCCCAGCATTTTAAGACCGGTGCGCATCATCAGCGGATTCGGTTTTCCTACAAAATACGCTTTTTTGCCTGTTGCCACCTCAATGGGCGAAATCATTGCGCCGCACGCGGGCATAATACCGCTTTCCCCGGGCGCATTGATATCAGGATTCGTTCCAATCAGCTTTGCGCCCGCAAGCACAAATTGCACGGCACGCACATAGCTGTCGTATGACAGATTGCGCGTTTCGCCAACGACCACATACTCCGGATCCACATCATTAATGGAAATACCCGCTTCATACAGTGCATTCGTAAGACCTGCTTCACCGATCACGTACGCGCTGCTTTTTTGCGTCTGCTTTTTCAAAAATTTTGCTGTCGCAAGCGCACTCGTATAAAAATTTTCCTCCGGTATATCAAGTCCCATGCGTTCCAGCTTTTGCTTTAGTTCTTTTGGCGATCTTTCGCTCGCATTCGTCAAAAACAAAAACCGTTTGTCTTCCTGTATCAGCCATTCCACAAACTCCTTCACACCGTCAAGCAGCCTGTTCCCATGATAGATCACGCCGTCCATATCACATATAAAGCCTTTTTTATCGCGCAGTTCAATCAAATCAATCATACTCGTTTCCCCCGTCTTTTTCTAATTTCATTATAATCTGTACCCGTTTTCTTCGCAACTCACTGGATAAAATATAAACCGTTTTTATGTATATTATTCCCTCTTTTCTCACGTTTGTCTTGTTTACTTATTTTCATAATGCGTTATAATAAGATTAAAGCGTTAAACAAGGAGGAGATCATTATGGCAAATATTATCGAAGACGGTATCAATTTTGGAATGGGTCTTTTTGCATATTCTCGTGAGAAGATCGAGGAAATGGTAGAAAAAATGGTGGAAAAGGGCGAGGTGCAAAGAAAAGACGCGCAAACCTTTGCCAGTGACCTGATCAAAAAAGGCGATGCACAGCGAAAAGAATTAAAGCAGATGATCAAAAATGAAGTGCACGATACGCTACAGAATGTAGGTCTCACAGCTGACCAGCACATCACCAAAGACGATGTGCGCGCCATCATCCGCGAAGAGATCGCCGCCGCTAATAAAGAAGACAAATAAATAACCTTGATTTGAGGGGGGAAGTGCCATCGCGTCCACTAATTTAAAGCGATACAGGGAGATCCTGTCCGCTTTCAACCGGAATGGGCTCGGGTTTTTGTTTGTTAAATCCACGCTCAGCAAAAATCCGCAGAAAATATTCGAGAGTGAACAAAAACAAAATTTGCCTTCCGTAGGCGAGCGTGTCCGTAAAATGTGCGAAGAGCTCGGACCGACGTTCGTAAAGCTGGGGCAGATTCTTTCTACGCGCACAGATATTGTCACAGCAAATGTAGCAAAACAACTGCAAAAGCTGCAAGATTCTGTTGCGCCCTTTTCATTTGAGGAAGCAAGAATCGTAATCGAAACAGAGCTTGGGGATTCGATCAAAAACCTATTTGCAAAATTTGACACCACGCCTGTCGCTTCCGCCTCTATGTCGCAAGTATATATTGCGCAGCTTTTATCAGGTCCAAAAGTTGCCGTCAAGGTACAGCGCCCGGGCATCCGCCAAAGCATTGAAACGGATCTCAATATTTTGGAAAAACTCGCAAAGCTTGTAGATAAATATTCTAAATACGGTCAGCTCTATGATTTTACCGGCATGGTTTCCGAATTTCGGCGCGTAATGCAGCAGGAGATTGATTTTACACAAGAAGGCGAAAATACGGATTTCTTCCGTGAGAGTGTCGCTTCTCAGCCAAACATCCGCGTACCCAAGATCAAATGGGTTTATACCACACAAAAGATTCTAACAATGGATTTTGTGGAAGGCATCAAAATCAATAACCTTGCCGCCCTCACAACGGCAGGTGTCGATACCTCAAAAATCGCATACGAATTTACCAATTCACTGATCAAGCAGATTCTCGAAAACGGTATTTTTCACGCCGACCCCCATCCGGGCAATGTGTTTATCGTAGATCAAAAATACGTCGAATTTATCGATCTTGGTATGGTAGGTACAGTCAACAACCGTTTTCGCAAACAGCTCAACGAACTTGTGCTTGGCATCGCTACGCGCAATACATTAAAAATCGCGCAAAGTATTACAGACATGGACACAGAAGACGCGGATGTAAATATGGATGACTTCGTCCGCTCCTTAGACAGCCTTCTGGATGAATATTTATATGTCCCGCTAGGAAAAGTCAACATTGCCGGCGTTTTCACGAACGTTTTTCAGCTCGCCGCTGCCTATCGAATGAAGATACCGCGTGAATTTACACTTGTCGCCAAATGTCTGGGGACAGCACAGGGCGTTGTGGAGCAGTTAGATCCTCATCTAAGCATCCTTGCCATTGCCGAAAAAACAGTAAAGGGTATCTTATACGATTATATCAAAACTGACGACTTCAAAAATGAAATGCGAACCTTCGCGCTTGATTGGGCAGACGTGTTAAAGAGCGTCCCGTCCTCGCTCATTACATTTATGCGCAAACTTCAAAAGAACGATTACGCGGTAGAACTCAAGGTGCGTAATCTGGAGCGTATGGAGCAAAATATCGAGCGTATGTTTAACCGCATCTCCTTTGCGGTTGTTCTTCTTGCCGTATGTATCGTGATGGCAGGCGTGATCATCAGCGCCGGTTATTCTAACTTCGGCAACAGCGATCCTGAGATATACAATCTGAGCACGTTTGCGCTAGGGGCAGGCTTGCTTATTTCCGTGATCATCGTACTTGGAATCATGATATCTATGGTCAAATCCAGCAAAAAAAAGAAACGCAAATAAGGAGGAACACACATGAAACTCGGCTTTTTTACGGCAAACTTTACAGAAAAGCCGTTGGAGGAAGTCATCAAGATGATTGCCCCCTACGGTTACGAATCGCTTGAAATTCCCGCTTATGAGGGGAACGGACAGCTTGAGACAGCGGATGTATTAAAGGGCGATACCGCACAGCAGATCAAAAAGATGGTCGCCGGCTATGGAATGGATATCTGCGCGCTCAGCAATCATTCCGATTCCTTCCTGATCATGGGTCCCACAGGCAAGGATACGGACTTCATCTACAAGGGCACCGCGGAAGAAAAGATCAAGCACGGTGCGGAAAGCCTGATCCGCACAGCACAGGCGGCAAACGCGCTTGAAGCGCCTACTGTCGTCGGCTATCCGGGTGTTGAGAACTGGGGACGCTTTTTTTTCTTCCCTTATGGACAAGGCTGGGCAGAATATGAACAGCAGTTTGCAGACCGTTTCATGCCCATCCTCGATAAATTTCAGGAATATGGCGTACGCTTTGCGATCGAAATCCATCCCAACAGCTTTGTATATGACACGCTGACCGCCGAACGCGCGCTTGAGCTTGTCGACTATCATCCCGCGCTCGGCTATAACTTAGACCCCGCAAACGTAATGTATCTCGGACTGAGCGTAGAGTTAATGATCGATCGCTTAGGCGAACGTATCTATCACGTACATGCCAAGGACGCGCAGATGGTTAAACAAAACATGCCGCTCGGCGGCGCGCTCATGCAGGGTGATATGAAACGTCTTGACCGTTCCTTCAGATTTCGTATCCCGGGCTGGGGTCAAACGCATTGGAAGGACGTGATCACCGAGCTTTCAATGGTCGGTTATCAGGGCGTGCTGAGCTACGAGCACGAAGACGTAACGATGAGCCGTATGGACGGCGTGGAAAAAACCGCCGCGTACTTAAAACCACTGCTCATCAAAGCGCCGTATGAAGGTCGCACCGACAAACTGTTCAGCGACGACAAATAATACAAAAAACCGGCTTCCTAACAGGCAGCCGGTTTTTTATTTTGCCGCAATCAATAATCCTTCATTTTATCCTTCAAAAACGAGATCGCTTCAAATATCCTATGATGGGTGGACGGATCGTCATTTGCCCACATTTCCGCCGCCATAAAACCCTGATAACCGATATCATGCAGCGCCTTGAAACAAGCATCAAAATCAACGATGCCTTCACCGAAAAACGTGTTGCGCACATCTCCCGGCATCACATCCTTCCATTCGACCTCCGCAATGTGCCTCGCGCCAAACGCCATATCACTGACCGGATCATTGCCCATCGCGGTAATGTTACCCGGATCTACATCCAGCCCCAAATAGCATGTATCGAACATGCGTACATATCGCATAGCCTTTTGCGTGGTATCCATAAAACTGCTATCCATCGTCTCAAGCGCCAGGACGGTACCTCTGCGCGCCGCATGTCCCACACATTCCTCAAGAGACTGTATGAAATATCCCTCCGTCATCATGTTGCGCGGCTTTTCGTATTCATCATAGCTGGCAAACTGGATCACCCTTGCCCCGACAAAAGCCGCGAAATCCATCGCGCTTTTCAGTAACCGCACACCCTCATGACGTACTTGTTCATCCTCGCTGCCCAGTGGAAAAAAGCGGTTTGCTGTAAACGCAAAAGTATAAAGCGGCATATCCTTTTGCTCGGAAGCGCGACGAATGCTCAGCTGTTCCTCTCTGTTGGTCAGACGGTCGAGCTTCTGCGGCGTAGAGTCTATCGCTATCTCAAAATAATCGTACCCCGCTTCCTTCACCAGCGAAAATTTATCTTCCCAGCTCCATGTGGTACACACTGATTTTTCATAAAGCCCAAAGGGCAGATCTCTTAGCTTTTTGCGCATACACTCATCCTCACACCAGTTTTTCCGGCGCTTCGAGCAGCGTCCGCACACTGCGCAAGAAACGTCCCGCCGGCGCGCCATCAATCACCCTGTGGTCATATGTGATAGCGATCTGCATAATTTTGCGCGGTTTAACTATCGTGCATGCTTCATCAACATATCTGGGAAGTACGCGCACTGCGCCCACGCCCAAAATCGCCGTTTGCGGATAATTGATGATAGGCGTAAAAATCAGTACGTCGAGCATTCCGATGTTGGAAACGGTGAACGTTCCCTTCTTCATATCTTCGTTGGTGATCTTGCCTTCCTTACCCTTTTGCGCAAACGTGTCGATATCGCCCGTAATTTCGAAAACATCTCGGTTATCCGCGTGCATGACCACCGGGACAGCAAGCCCTTCCGGCAAATCCACTGCGCACGAAATATTGACATCCCCACGGTACACGATCTCTCCGCGGCTTTCAAGGTACGACGAATTCACGATCTCATACTCTTTTAAAGCGTACGCCGCAGCTTTTATGATGAGCGCTGTCACAGATATCCGTTTCCCTTCCCCTTTTCGTTTTTTCATCAGGTCAAACGCTTCTGTCATATCGACTTCCATAAAGTTCGTCAACCGTGCCGTATGCTCGCAGCTTTCCATCATGTTTTTGGCTACCGTTTTGCGCATCGCCGAAGCTTTGACCACACGGTCGTTTGCTTCGATTTCAAGCATTTCTGCTGCCTGCGCGGCACCTTTTTTGCTCTGCTCGAAAGCAACGATGTCCTCTTCGGTGATCTTTCTTCCTTCGCAGAAACGCGCCAGCTCGTCGGCATCAATCCCCTTTTGCTGAATCAGCTTCCGTATTTTAGGCATCATCTTGCCTTGTACGTTTTTCGCGGGCGCAGCGACCTGCCGTATTACGGCAGCAGCCTCTGCTTCCACTTTTTCTTTGTTTTCAAGCTCCGACAGCAAACCGGAGATATCTTCACCTTCCTGTCCGACCACCGCTATGGGTGTATTGACCGGGTAAGGCTCCCCCTCTTCCGCTAACAGTTTTAGGATCATACCTTCATAGATAGAAAGCATATCTTCCGTCTCTTTTTCGTTTTCCACCGAACAAAGCGGATCGTCAATCTTTACCGCATCGCCTTCTTTGACCAACCATTTGGCGACCGTTCCTTCTTCCATTGTAAGTGTCATCTTAGATAAAACGATAAATTCTGCCAATGTCTTATCTCCTTTATTCCATCACTTTGAAAATAGCGTCCAGCACATCCTTTTTCCCCACGCTCAGCCCTTCAATCAAGCGCGAGTTTGAAGGATTTGGAACATCCTTACATGCCACGCGAAGTACAGGCGCCGACAAGTCTTCAATACATTCCTCCGCGATAAACGCCGCAAACTCAGCGCCTGCACCGCCTGTTTTAAAGCCCTCATACGCAACGATTGCGCGACCTGTTTTAGCAACCGACTTGCGGATCGCTTCTTTATCATATGGAAGGATCGTACGCAGGTCTACGACCTCTACGCTGATGCCGGATTTTTCCGCGTCCGCTGCTGCGGCAAGCGCATCGTGTACGCCTACGCCATAAGTAATGATTGAAACGTCCGTACCCTCGCGCTTGACATCTGCTTTACCGATCGGCAACACATAATCTTCCTCCGGCACTTCGCCTTTGATTTGATAAAGCGGCGAATATTCCATAAATACAACCGGATCGTTGTCACGGATCGAAGCTTTGATCAGCCCCTTTACATCATAAGGGGTGGATGGAACGACCACCTTCACACCCGGCGAGTTGACAAACATCGCATCAAAATTTCCGCAGTGGTGCGGTCCTGATACGATACGCATCCAATTGCATGTACGCACGACCATCGAGCAGTTGATTTTTCCGCCTGACACATAGTGCAGCGTTCCCGCCTGATTGTGTATTTCGTCTAACAATAGCGGCATCAGCGATCCAAACATGATCTCTACCACCGGGCGCATCCCAAACATCCCCGCGCCCACAGCAACACCGCCAAGCGCCGCCTCAGAGATCGGCGAGTCGATCACGCGTCCCGGAAATTCCTTATCCAGACCGTCTGTCACCTTAAACATCCCACCTTGTTCTTGCCCCAGTGATTCCCCGATCTGGAATACATCCGGGTCTCTTCTCATTTCTTCTGCCAACCCTTCGCGCAGAGCTTCAATAAATCTCATTGTTTTCATTGTTTGTCCCTCCCTCACACGACCGGCTGGCTATAAACCTGGTCCATACCTTCTGTCACCTCAGGTTTTTCGCTGTTCCTGCCAAACTCAATGCCGTCCATTACTTTCTTATAGACACGTTCTCTGATTTGTTCGTCAAGCTCGTCCGTCAGAGCTCCCTGCTCTTTTAGCTTCGCTTCGTACCGATAGATCGCATCTACATCCGGTTGCTTGAATCCCTCGATCGCCTCCGGCGTGTTGCGCGCGCTGTTCACGCTGTCCGTCCATTTGTTGGTAATACATTCGAGCAAGCACGGTCTGCCTCCAGCGCGGATGCTGTCCATAAATTCCGATGCTTTTTCAAAGATCACATCCGGATCGTTCCCGTCTACTGTCGCTCCCTGCATATCATATGCCATGGCACGTTTCGCAATACGATCTACCGCCGTCGTCTGTGTGCAATCGTTCCACATCTGGCGATCGTTGAATTCGACAACATATAAA
The DNA here is from genome assembly GCA_964494645.1 of uncultured Christensenella sp. GTDB lineage: Bacteria > Bacillota > Clostridia > Christensenellales > Christensenellaceae > Christensenella. The sequence continues at coordinate 50,201 of CAZBSH010000003.1, forward strand.
ATCGGCAATTTTTGTACCGCCGCTAAGTTCATACTTTCATGGAATGTGCCGCGGTTGGTGGAACCTTCTCCGCCAACACATACACATGCCGCGCCATCACGTTTGGCCACAAAGCCCGCGCCCGCCGCAATTCCCCACTGCGCGCCTACGATCGCATTGCCTGTCAGCGCCTTTTTGCTGATATCCATCAAATGGATTTGCCCACCGCGTCCGCGCGTCGCACCGGTCACACGTCCGAACATCTCACCCCAAAACGCGTTATAGTCGCACCCACGCGCAAAGTAATGTCCACCACCGCGGTGTCCTGTAATCAGGTAATCCTTTTCGCTATACACCTGCGCCAGTGTCGCCGGGATTGCTTCCTGTCCCAGACAGGGAAGCATATGTCCTTCGATCTCGCCCTTTTTGTAAAGCTCCATCATCTTCAGTTCAGATTCTCTTATGAGCAACATCGTCTCATAAATCGTTAATTTTTGTTCCTTGGAAAGCTGCATGATAACCTCCTGTGATCATTGTTAATGTGGTTCTATCCCTATTGTTGCGCTTCGTTTGCACAAAGTCAATCAGCCAGCGCGGTTGTGTGCACATACGTGCACGCGATTCATCCTTCTCGTTCTCTTTCGAGCAATTCCAGCACAGAAAGCGCAACAACTTCCGTTGTGATGATCGTCGTAAAATAGCCTCCCCTCGCCGCGGCAATGATAGATTTCACCTTATCTTTGCCCGCAGCAAGCGCCACCGTTTCAGGGATTGCCTTCAAAAGCTTTGGTTCGATGGTCATAACACGATCCTTCAAAATGGAATCCATCTCGTTGCCGCGCTCATCAAGCAAACAGCTGAACACTTCACCAAAACGCTCCTGCTTTTTTAAAATATTGCACTCTTTTGTAGAAAGGTAATTCTTGTAGAACGGAATATATACCTCGGGTTGGCAGGAACTAAGTCCAAAAAATGCAATGTCCAGTTTTTTGAAATAATCGATATGGCTTTTGATTGCTTTTTCTTCCAGCAGCATGTCGTGCAGGACTTTATCCTTCACGATGTATGGGACAGGAAACAGCGACCATTGCGCACCCGCTTTGGTCGCAAGGCTTTTGACAATATCGTGTCCGTCCATATACCAGCTGTCAGCAACAGATTGTGACGCTGTACTACCTGATATCTGCACAAACAGGCTGTCATGATATTGCTGCTCAGGAGAGAACTCGCGCACCATCGTTTGCAGCGTCGTGCCCCAGTCAAGTCCCACCATCATACCGTCCTTTAAACGATCTGCAAGGTGCTTCGCCCCGGCCCTGCCCACATTTGTTTTGGATTCAAGAGCCGTTGTGCCCGAGCTCACAATAATACACTTCTTGATGTCCAATCCCTTGATGATCTGCGCTTCCATGCTTTTGTAATAATGCGGTTTGTTGTTGACACGAAATTCTATGATATTAAGCTCTTTACAGCGTTTTAAGACACGCGACACTTTAAAACGGGAAATATTGAATATCTTCGCAATCTCATCCTGCGACAATTCTCCCATATAATAAAGCGTTGCGATCTTTCCGTATGTTTCCCGCGTTTCGTCAAATTTCATCTGTTATCCACCATTATCCTGTCCGGCGTTATACCGTCATCCCATACTATTTGCGTATGCGGCGTCGATCACAGCAAGCTCCTCGCTTGTCAGCTCCCAATCCGCCGCCTGCGCATTCTCAATTGCCGTCTGTGCCCTTGTCGCACCCAAAAGCGCACATGTCACACCTCTTTGCGAGAGCACCCAATTGATGGATACCTGCGCAATAGAGACCTTCCTTGCGTCCGCGACCTCCCTTAACGTCTCTAACAGCCGCTGGCATTTTGACCACATTGGCTCTTCATAATACGGATAAAATGATCCTCGCAGCTCATTGCCGCCAATGCCGATCTTATCCATCTTGCCTGACAATATCCCACCTCCGAGTGATCCGTATGTAAGGACGCCAAGACCGTTTTGCGCACAAAAAGCGAGCACGCCATCCTCAAACGATTGACGGTTTAAAAGACTTAACGGCGGTTGTACACTCGCGATGTCCGCTACGTCGACAGCCACTTTTATCTCCTCCACAAAGAAATTCGATACACCAATCGCACGAATTTTGCCTTCTTCCTTAAAGCGCACCATCGTTTCCAGCGCCGCTTCAAGCGGAGTATTATGATCCGGCCAGTGGATCTGGTACAAATCAATATAATCCGTCTTCAAGTTGCGCAGCGATTCTTCCAACTCGCAGCGCATGACGTTGGGATCGGAACACTTGACGTAATTGCCGCCATACGCGCGCAGCACCCCCACCTTAGTCGCAAGGATCACCTTATCTCGTATGCCCTTGATCGCCTCACCTACGACTTTCTCCGCGGTACAGTCCTCTCCATATGCGCGTGCCGTATCTACCAGATTCACGCCGCATTCCACCGACGCGTGAATCGCGCCGATCGCGCGGTCTTTATCCACATCGCCAAAAAAATCATTTCCCATGGCCCATGTGCCGTGCGCAATGACCGAAACATCAATCCCGCTTTTTCCCAATTTCTGATATCTCATTGTTTCTCCTCCGTTTTTTATGGATAAGACCGCACCTTACAGCACCCGTTCTATTTGATATGCTGTCCCACAACAGATTTCGCAAACTTGTGCGCGCGATCCGCTTCGTCCTCGTTCAGATAATACGCGTCACCCATTTGTTCCGCGATAAACGCAATTTGCGCCGACACCTCGCACGTAATAATATTTTCGATTGCTTCTTCTACCGTCGGACCACCCACCACAAGACCATGATTCCGAATGTTTACTGCATATCCGTTGCCCATCGTATCTACAATATCCTGCAAATACTCTTCGCTGTGCGGATCAGGGTGCACCCAATGCGTACAAGGCACAGGACCGCCTACCAGATTGCCATGCGTAGTCGTAACAACGGGGATCTCCCTGTTGCATACTGCAAACGCCGTAGCATAACGCGAATGCGAATGCGTCACACAAAGTATATCCGGACGTTCGCGCAATACTTTTGTAAACATATCGCATGCGCACGATGGTCTGCGGTATCCGTCTATCAATTCAAATGTCTCGATGTCGATCACGCACATATCATCCCAGCGCAGGTCTTCATATTCCATACCACTCGGAGTGATCACGCACAAATTTGTCTCCGGGTCACGTGCCGCAACCGTTCCGCCGGCCATAACGATCAGGTCATATGTGCGCAATCTCTTGCCCGCTTCCAAAACTCTCTCTCTCAATTCTCTTAACATCGCCATTGTTATTTCTCCTTCTGATAAAATAGTATGAATTACGCTTCCACTCTTTCCAGCTTAAACACGACCGGCGAAAGCCCGTCCGAGCAAGCGGAATACATCATGTTTGCCTGTTTGCAGTATGTAAGCTCTCCGCCAAAGCGCAGCGTCATAATAACCGGCCACAGATCATGCCATGCCCATGTGCAAAATCCTTCGGGCATTTTGCCGTCTACCTGAACCGTAAACTCCGCCCCTACGTCGAACGCGTGACAACCGCCGCTGTAATCGGGCAGTTCATCACAGTCAAACTTTCTGTATACCGTTATCTTTATCGGATATTTTTGTGCCATCTTTCTTTCCTCCTGTATGATTTATACTTTGTGAATCGCCTTTTTATCAGCGTCCAAAATACTTTCGTGGATAAATTCCGAAATGGTCGGGTGTGCAAAGATCATTTGCGCGATATCCTCTTTTGTTGCCTCAAACTTGATCACTCCCGCAAACGGCGAGATCATCTCTGTTACATTCGCACCCGCCAGATGAATACCCAATACCGTTCCGTCACTTGCGTCAATCACAGCCTTAGAGAATCCATCGCGCATTCCTTCGATCATAGAGCGCCCGTTCGCCGAAGCTGAAAACGTTCCTGTCTTTACGACATATCCCTCTTCCACCGCTTTTTTCTCTGTATATCCCATCGCGGCCATCTCCGGGCTTGTATAAATGCAATACGGGACGATCCGCTCATCCATCTCCGCTTCGCCGCCAAATATATTATTAACAGCGATCTCCGCCTGATGGGAAGCCACATGCGCGAGCTGAATACCGCCCGTCACATCGCCGATCGCATAAATTCCGTCGACATTGGTACGGCATCCACCGTCAACAGGAACATTCCCGCGCTCGCCCATTACGATTCCCGCCGCCTGTGCGTTCAAGCCATCCGTAACCGCGCGTCGTCCTGCCGCGATCAACACCTTATCCGCTGTCACACTTTTTTGCGTTCCATCCTTTTCACTGTACGTCACACATACGCCCGCTCCCATATCCTCCGCGCTCTGCACCCTGCACGAAAGATGGATGTCCACGCCGTCCTTTTTCAGCACACGCTTCATCAACGCCGACAGCTCCTGATCCATCGTAGCAACCAGGTCGTCGAGCGCTTCCAAAATCGTTACCGTAACGCCCATTCGCGCAAACGCCTGCGCAAACTCACATCCAATCACGCCCCCGCCGATGACTGCCATACTTTCAGGCAGCGCCTCAAGCGCAAGCGCATGGTCTGAATTGATCCTGTTTTTCCCATCCGCCCTCAAAAACGGTAGGTTTGAAGGTGTGCTTCCCGTTGCGATAATAACATGTTGCGCCGCGATTTCCGTTTCACCGTCCGCCGTTTTGACCATTACGCGCTCGCGCGATAAAAACCGCGCTTCTCCTTTGATGATGTTGACGCCCACCTTGCCCAACAGAAATTCCACACCGCCGCGAAGCTGCTTCACGATCCCTTCCTTGCGAAGGGTAACCGCGGCATACTCTATCTGCGGGTCGCAGCCCGTAATTCCAAGTTCCGCAAAATGCTTCGCCTCATAAAAGAGATTCGCGCTGTGCAAGACCGCTTTGGTGGGAATGCATCCGCGATTTAGGCACGTACCGCCCATCTCGTCCTTTTCCACAAGCGTTACGCGCGCGCCCCGCTTTGCCGCAGCAATCGCCGCCACATATCCTCCGGGTCCGCCGCCTATCACTAAAATATCCATATCCGCTCCTCCCAGTCGCTTGATTACATTCCCTTCGTTCGCTTCACGCTGCCGCTTCTTTTTTGCGTTCCTCTTCCTCGCGGCGCAATTCTACCAGGTTTTGTTGCTTGGCCTGTGACATGGAGTCAATACCAACCGCGATCAATAACACAACACCTTTGATCATCATCTGCCAGAACTCATTAAGCCCAACAGATACCAGCCCATAAGAGAGTACGCCCATGATAACTACGCCAAAGAACACACCCCATAACTTTCCGGAGCCGCCTGCCATAGAAATGCCGCCCAGCACACAGGCCGTTACCACTTCAAATTCATATCCGATGCCCGCGCGCGGCTGACCGGAGTTCATGCGCGACAGCAGCAGGATACCCGCGATGCCTGTAAGTAACCCACTGATCATATAAACGGAATATTTTACTTTTTTGACATGAATGCCCGACAAACGCGCAACTTCTTCATTGCCGCCCACGCAATAGATATGTCGTCCATATACCGTTTTGTGCAAGATGATACCGCCGACTACAAATACCGCACCCATAACGATAACCGGGAACGGAACCGGTCCGACGCTGCCCTGACCGACAAAGCTGAATACCGACGGGATATTTTCGTATATCGGAATCGCGCCGGTAGAGATATAGACGATACCGCGCACGATCTGCATCATTGCCAGCGTGACGATCAACGGCGGTATTTTGATTTCATTTACGAAGAAACCGTTTGCAACGCCCACACATGTGGCTGCCCCTACACCTACCAAAGAGCCAACGATCGCGTTTGCCTCTTGCGTGCCGAACGGAACCGCCGCCATCACAAGCGCCGCAACCACAACGGCAAGCGCCATATTAGACCCAACCGAAAGATCGATGCCTCCCGTAAGCATACAAAATGTCATACCTACTGCAATAATGCCCATAAAAGCAACCTGCTTCAGCAGTTCCATAATATTGCCCGGATCCATAAAGTACGGGTTCAAAAGCGCAAATACAATGAAGAGCGCAATCAACACAATCACGATACCAAATTTTTTGAAAAATGCTCCTACTGATAATTTACTATTCATGCCAGTTCTCCTTTTTTTGATGACGCCATGGTCAAAAGTCTTTCCTGATTCAGTTCCTCGCGCGATACTTCACCCACGATCTCTCCTTCATGCATCACGATGGCGCGGTCGCTCATACCGATCAACTCCGGCAACTCCGAGCTGATCATAATAATGCTTTTTCCCTGCATCGCAAGGCGGTCCATCAGCTCATATATCTCTGCTTTTGCCCCTACATCAATGCCGCGCGTGGGTTCATCAATAATGATGATATCCGACTTGGTCGCCATCCACTTTGCAAGCACGACCTTCTGTTGGTTGCCGCCCGACAAATTACGAACGAGCTGTTTTCCGGAGGGTGTCTTAATGGATATCATCTTGATATATTCCTCGACGACCTTCTTTTCCTCTTCACTTGAGATGAATCCGTTTTTGGTAAGGGATTTCAAAATGATCATCGAAAGGTTAAAGTCGATCCCCATATTAAGCAGCAATCCCTGTGCCTTTCTATCTTCAGGCAGCAGCGATATTCCGTAACGGATCGCGTCCGTAGGCGATTTGATTTTTGCCTTCTCCCCCTTGATATAAATATCGCCAAGGTAGTTATCCGCGCCAAATATCATGCGTACGAGCTCTGTGCGTCCCGCGCCCACCAGACCGGTGATCCCAAGGATCTCTCCCTTGCGCAGCGAAAAGCTTGCGCCCTTCACATGCTCGTTGTACAAATCTTTTACTTCCATCACAACATCATCATACACAGTGCGGTTGCAAGGATACGTCCCTGTAAGCTCGCGCCCGACCATCATGCGGATGAGCATCTCTTTATCCATCTCGCCGATAGGCTTGGTGTCTATGTACTGTCCGTCCCGAAATACTGTTACCGTGTCCGCGATCTCAAAAATTTCTTCCAGTCTATGTGAAATGTAAATAATTGCCGTACCTTCCGCCTTCAGCCGCCTGATCAGCTCAAATAAAGCCTTCAGCTCGCGGTTTGTGAGCGTTGCGGACGGTTCGTCCATCACAATGATTTTTGCCTCATTTAAAATTGCTTTTGCGATCTCTGTCAATTGCTGATACGCGACGCTCAGGTCTTTGACAGGCGTCGCCGGATCGACATCCATATTGAGCTGCTCAAATATCTCTTTGGAACGCTTGACCATTTCCGTTTTGTTCGAAAATATGCCCTTTTTGATCTCTTTCCCAAAAAACATATTTTCTTCGATCGACATCAGAGGAACCAAATTAAATTCCTGATAGATCACGCTGATTCCCATCTTCATGGCTTCATGGGGCGAATAATTCTTATATTCCTGCCCATCAAATACAATCGAACCGCCATCCCGCTTGACAGCGCCCGCCAATATTTTGATCAAGGTAGATTTTCCCGCGCCATTCTCTCCGATCAGCGCGTGCACCTCTCCTTTTTTAAGGGTAAAATTAACGTTTTCAAGCGCCACCACCCCGGGATACAACTTCGTGATCCCTTTCATTTCCAATATATTATCCTGCATGTTTGCCTCCGGTCCTTTCCGGCAATGCGATTGTGTAATTGCCCGCAAAACTGATAGTATAAGGTATGCGGGAGAGGGGCTGCTCCCTCTCCGCATACAGAGATATCTTATTCGTATTGTTTCAAATACTCTTGCGCGTTGGCTTTTGTTACTTCTTCAAAGCTGCAATACTGTACCTTCTCAAACTCTTTGCCTGCAAGTGCGTCCGCGCAGATCTGGAACGCTGTGTTACCGATCTCCAAGTTATTAAGAGCAACCGTCCCGCGGTACATCCCGCCTTCTAAAATGTATCCAAATGCCTGTGGGACGCCATCAGCGCCGATCACACAGTATTTTGCCTGGTCTTCCGGCTTCACTTTTGCCTTCAATACTTCGTAAGCGCCAATTGCGCCTGTATCATCAGAATCCGCAAGAAATAATCTCGTGTTTGGATTTCCCGCCAAAATCGCCTCTGTAGACTTCATCGCGGATTCCACATCAATAGAATTCTGGTCATTGACAATCTTTGCCGTGGGATAGAATTCCTTGACCGCATCTTCCATACCACGACCGCGATCAATACCCGGCAGATAATCGTGTATCCTCAGAAGCGCTACTTCAAGTTCTTCATCCGGGAAATTCTCCGCCATATACTGCGCGCCCATTTTTCCGATCTCATATCCGTACTGATACTCGTCCACCAGCATATTTGCCGTCGCATTTTGCAGTTCGATGTACATTGATACCAGCGCAACGCCGTTTTCCGTACAGCGCTTCGCCACATCCTCAAGTGTGGGACCGTCGATCGTAACAACGATGATGCCATTCACGCCGGAGTTCATCATTGTTTCAATAAGCTGAAGCTGCTTGTTTGCGTCGCCGTTCGCGTCTGCGACCACAAGTTCCACGCCCGCCGCATCGCATTTTGCTTTGATCGCTCTTTCCATGACCTGATACATCTGCCATGATTGCACATTATGTACCAATCCCAGTTTTTTAAAGTCTCCCGCCGCAAGTTTTGCCGCCGGCTTGTCTGCGGCAGCGCTTTCACCTGCCGCAGTCGCTTCCTGTGTCGCCTGTGCGGACGAACCCTGCGCGGGCTGATCGACCGGCGTACATGCCGCAAGCATGAATACCACTACAAGGATTACTGCCAAAACCATCGATAACTTTTTCATTGTTTCCTCCTCTTACTCCTGATTATATTTTTCCTTTATATCCGCGATCCGGGCAAACGCCTGCCGCAAACTCGGATATAAACTTTTGTATACCTCATACAGTTCTTCATAAAGCGCACGGTTTTTCTCGGTCGGTACAAACGCGTCCTGCTTGACCCGTACCGTTTGTCTCACTGCCTGCTCAAAGTCCTCATACAGTCCGGCGCCTACCGCCGCAATGATCGCGCTTCCAAACGGCGCGCCTTCTGTTTCTTCGGGCAGCGATACCGGGCATCCCGTAATATCCGCGATGATCTGCAGCCAAAGCGGACTTCTCGCAATTCCTCCCGTCAGAACAATGTTGTCGATATCTCCACCCATTTCACGAATAAGCATCATGTTGTCCTTCATCGAAAAGGCAACGCCCTCCAATGATGCGCGCAGCATATCCCCCTTTGTCGTCTCTGTTCCCATTCCGAGGAATACCCCGCGTGCATTAGGATCGTTGTTCGGGGTATAATCGCCATCTAGGTAAGGCAGGAATACAACGCCATTTGCACCCGGTCTTGCGCTTCTTGCCTGCTCATTCAGGTAATCGTACGTATACGTCCCGGTCATCTGCGCCATTTGCGCTTCTAGCTGTCCAAACGCATTGCGCATCCATTTGTAGCTCAACCCCGTTGCCGACATGACCGTGATCGTCATCGTGAGCCCCGGAATACAATGCGGATAGGTGATCGCTGTCGGATGAGATACCGGTCCTTGCGTGTTGGCAGCAATATTTGCCGCTGACCCCGCCGAAACAAATCCCTGTCCCTGCCGAAAGGCTCCTGTCGCAAGCGCCACAGGTGATGCGTCGTCTACTCCGCCGAATACAAGCGTCCCCGGCGCAAGACCGCTCCACGCCGCTCCGTCCTGCGTTACCGTTCCAACCACTTCCCACGCATCCACCAACTGCGGAAACATCGATCGGTCAAATCCCATCGCAGAAATGATCTCGTCGTCCCATTCCCTGGTATGGGCGTTATATTGGCTGTAAAATCCGGCTTCTACGCGATTCCACGCCCATTGTCCTGTCAGCATATAATTTATATAGCTGACTTCTGTTGCCACATAATCCGCCGCGCGCCATACCCCCGGATGTTTCACTTTCCACCAATACTGTTTGACAGAAGCGCTATACATTCCGATATAATTTCCATTGCGCTCCACAGCGAGCTTTCCATACAGATTATCCGCTTCCTCTAAAAGTTCTAAATGCCGCATATCGTTATAATGCACCGCATTCGTGACCGGCGTCCCGTCCTTTTTCACCAAGAAAGCCATCACTGTCCAACCGCCAAAACATATCCCCGCAACATCATGAGGATCAATCCCCTCTTCAAACCCACGAGCCAATATCCGCTTCGTATACTCCATCCAATCTGTGGGATCATATTCCATATACTCCGTATTTTGTGTTTCAACAGGAAAGATTTCTTCTGTCTGTGTGGAAATGATCTTGTTATCTTGCGTATCCAAAAAGACCGCTTTGATCGTCGTCGTTCCTAAGTCCACGCCGATTACATATTTTTTGGGCATCTCATTTCTCCTTGTATTCAATTGATTGCAAGTAATTCATTCGATTCAAAAATTGTTTCTGTTTTCGTGGGGTTTTAATCATACTACCATGCAATTTTTTCAAAAAAAACCACCTTTTGAACAACGCTGCTCAAATGTGCAATAATAGAATTTATTTTTTGATAATTTGTTGCGGAAATTATGATTTTAATAATTATATTTTACTATATAGTCTCATTTTGCGCTATTATAAAAGGCTTTTTTTCATCTTTTACTTTCAAAAAATGTGATTTTTTATTTTGATGTCCTTACACTTTTTTGCACCATTTACAAAAACAGCCCACGACACTTTTGTATCGTGGGCTGTTTTTATTATCTTGCCCTTATCCAAATGTTCCCATCATCGTTGCCAGCGGCTTGATGATCGCCTGTAACGATGCAATGCTTTGTCCAAGCGCATCAAATGGTATACCGGCGATTCCTTTGATCGTATCGTTCAACGCGCCGAAATCAAGCGCGTTGATCTGGGCAATCGTTTCGTTAAGATCTTTCGTCGCCGTTTCGGTAAGCTTGGTCACCGCCTGAAACATCGCGGGTAAATCCTTTGTTGCGTTCTGCAGCGTGGAATTCATAGCAAGGAGTCCGACCGCAAATACCACAACAAATATAAGCATGATCACCGTATGCACACGTGAAGACCGCAGTGCTTTTTTGTTATGCTCTCGCTGCTCCACCAAAAGGGCTTCCACCCCTTCCATGCGGCGCATGAAGGCTTTTCTCCAGTCCTCCGGCGGCATATCCGCATAGGCTACACCTAGCTCTTCTTCCTGTTGTTTGATTTTTTGTTCTTCCATTCCCTTTACCCTTTCATAAAACCCGCGACGCAATAAAAGAAAATATTTCTTCCTTTACTTCGTCTCGGTTGATTTCATTTAATATTTCATGCCGGGCACCGGGATAAAGCTTTATCGTCACATCCCTTACGTCCGCTTGCTTCATCCACCCATATACTTCACGTACGCCATCACCATAATTGCCCACCGGATCCATCTCTCCGGAAACAAGTAAATATGGCTTTTCTTTAGGGAGCTTAGAAGCCCACTTCACACCGGACACCTCATCCAACAAATTCGCAAAATCATATGCCGCCCTGTCTGTAAACAAAAACATGCACAGTGGGTCTGCCAAATATTTTTCTACACGCTCTCTATCCCGCGTGATCCAGTCTTTTTCGCTTCTCACATCCTCATACCTGTCGTTATACTTGGAAAACGCAAGATGATCAAGCAATGTCGCCGGCTTTTTCGCACGTCCGAAGATCATTCCCACACGCGCCAAAAAGCGAATGATTCCCGTCAGGTTATTCGCGCCTGATGTACCCATAAATACCGCACAAGTGATCCCATCGCCATACTTTGTCATATAACTGCGAGCGATCATGCTGCCCATGCTATGTCCAATGAGTATGATAGGCAAACCGGGGAATTCATTTTCCACCATGGTTGTCATGGTATGCACATCTTCCACTACGATTTTCTCCCCGTCTTTTTCCGCAAAATATCCAAAATACGACGGCTCATTCATTGCCTTTGTTTTGCCGTGCCCCAAATGGTCATTGCCAAAAACAACGCCGCCGCGCGCGCACAGAAATTCGGCAAGCTCTTCATACCTGTCGATATACTCACACATCCCATGACATATCTGCACCAAAAAGCGCGGCGCGCTTTCCTCATCCTGCCAGCAGCATGCGTATACCCTGCTTTTTTTGTCTGCGGAAGCAAACTCCAAATCCCTCTTTTTCACGCTAATCCCCTCTTTTCTATGCGTCTACAGGCTACACGCACTTTTGGTTGCAACAAAATCGATGCCCGTACCCAAGATATCCTTCAAAACGATGTCCCCGCACGCAACAGGCGCCTTTACCGTAACATCGTTTAGCAGCTTCACCGCACGCATCATCATACGCTTTTCAACAGGCGCGCTTGTCTTCACCGGCAGACGCGGCAAATCAGAGCCTAAAAGCCGTACTGTGGAAGTGATCATACGCACAGGCATTTGCATCTCCTTCGTGACATACTCCACGCCGCGCGCGCATCCCGCGCCGCGTATCCCCGCGTCGTCCGCTACAATGCGGCATCCCTTCGGGCATACAATACACGTAAACTCTTTCATTGTAATGCCTCCAATTCCAACCGGATTTCTTTTCCATCAAGCAATTTCTTTGGAATGCGCACCTTTTCCATCTCACCCGGCACAACATAGTCCCGCCGAAAACGCGCAATGCGCCCACTTGTTCCGTTGACTGTGATTTCTACATTCTGATACACATCATTCACTCGGAAGAATAATTCCAAAAACGATGTTACTCCCTCCAACCGCGCACGCTGTGGCAGCACGTATGTCAGACCCTTTCCCGCATACACATCAAATGCTTCCCCTGTTGCTTCTTTCTCTCCCGCCGCATAACGCGCAGCCGATTTGCCCGCCCTGATGCTTTCCATCGTCACAAAATCCACAAGATCATGCACCTGCGCCACATTCCCGCACGCGAATATACCCGGGCAAGAGGTTTCCATATTTTCATAAACGACCGGACCTTTTGTACGTCCGTCAAGCTCGATCCCCGCCGCTTTAGAAAGCTCATTTTCAGGAATCAGCCCCACCGACAGAAGGATCGTGTCACACTCGATCTCTTTTTCCGTGCCGGCAATCGGATTCCGGTCTTTATCCACACGCGAGACGACCGCGCTCCTCACCCTGTGTTTTCCGCGCACCTCTGTAATCGTACTTGATAAGTAAAGCGGAATATTAAAATCGTCTAAGCACTGTACAATGTTACGCTTAAGACCTGCAGAATACGGCATAAGCTCCACACACGCCGTCACTTCCGCCCCCTCCAGCACCATACGCCGCGCCATAATAAGCCCAATATCCCCCGAACCCAATATCAAAACTTTTTTGCCGATCATGCAGCCTTCCATATTCACATAGCGCTGCGCTGTTCCTGCTGTAAATATCCCCGCCGGACGCGTTCCGGGAATACCAAGCGCGCCGCGCGGACGTTCCCTGCACCCCATCGCAAGAATCACCGCTCCCGCTTCGATATCTATCCCTCCATCGCACGGGTTTACCGCGCGGATATGTTTTTCCGCGCTTAAGGATAATACCATCGTATTGAGCTTCAATTCAATGTCCGTTTCATCCAGCATACGCACGAACCGTTCCGCATACTCCGGTCCTGTCAGCTCTTCCTTAAAGTAATGCAGCCCAAAACCGTTGTGGATACACTGGTTTAAGATACCGCCCGCCTCAAAATCGCGCTCCAAAACGATTACCTTTTTTGCGCCGCTTTTCTTTGCTTCGATTGCCGCCGCAAGCCCCGCCGGTCCTGCGCCGATCACTGCCACATCATATTCCATATCCGTCTTCCTTCGTTTCTCCGGTCACAATATAACTGCCTTGCGTGTCCTGCAAAACATCTTTCATCTTCATCCCAAGCGCGCGTGCCATAATATCATGAATGCGCGGCTCACAAAATCCGCCCTGACACCGTCCCATCCCCGCCGCACAGCGGCGCTTGATCGCATCGATGCTCGTCACCCCCACCGGACGTTTCAGGATATCGCGTATCTCACCCTCCGTGATAGTCTGGCATCGGCATACCACCCGTCCATAAGCCGGGTCGCGCCGGATCAGCTCATTCTGCTCCTTTTCACTTAACTCATGAAAGCGAATGACTTCGCGCTCATCAAAAAAATCCTGTTTTTCACGCAGCGCAAGTCCGCTGTCCTTTAATATCTCGACAAGCCCCTCCGCGATCGCCGGTGCTGCGGAAAGCCCCGGCGACTTGATTCCCGCCGCATGAATAAACCCTTTGATTTCTGATTCCCCTACCACGAAATCCTTTCCCGCAACCGCGCGCAATCCGGCAAAATTACGGATATTTTGCGAAAAATCGATCATCGGTACAGATTTCAGCGCCATTTCCCTGACAAACGCGAGTTCTTTTGTATGCGTTGCCGTGTCGTCGCGCTCCGCCGTCACCTGCATATCCGGTCCCGCGTAAAGGTTCCCATGCACGGTAGGCGCAACCACCACACCCTTTCCCGCTTTGGTCGGGCACTGAAATATGACGGTAGACACGAGATCTCCCAATGTTTTATCGAACAAATAATATTCTCCGCGCACGGGCGTGATCGTCAATCCGCTTCCCCCCGCCATTTCATATACCTTGTCCGCGTAAAGCCCTGCCGCGTTAACGATATATTGCGCGGCATATTTTTCGCGCGGCGTGGTGACAATAAACACGTTGTCCTGTCTGCTGATGCGCAGCACCTCGCTGTTTAAATAATGATCCACACCGTTTCTGACCGCAGTTTCAAGAAGCGCCGCCGTATATTCCCACGGGCTGATGATCCCGCATGTGGGTGCCCACAACGCGCATACGACCCGCTCGGAAAGATTTGGTTCTTTTTTAAGCACCTGCTCCTTTGTCCATTTTTCCACCGCGACATTATTACGCTTTCCGTTCTCGATCAGCTTATCTATCTCCGTTTGCTCTTCGTCTGAAAAAGCGAGCACCAAAGAACCTGTCTCTACAAACGGAATGCTGAGCTTTTTTGCCAGCTCGTGCGCAAGCGTGTTGCCGCGCGCGTTATATTTTGCCATCAGCGTCCCCGGCGCGGGATCAAATCCCGCGTGGATCAGCGCGCTGTTTGCCTTGGTACTTCCGCACGCAACGTCGTTTTCCTTCTCCAGCAATGCGGTGGAAAAATCATATTTTGAAAATTCATATGCAGCGGCGCAGCCTGTGATCCCGCCGCCCACGATCAATACGTCATATTGTTTCATCCCGCCAACCTTTCGCGCATTCGATTGCCTTCGCCCAATGCTTTCTCAAGCTTTGCCTTCGTTCTTCCGGCATCGCCGGTACAAACGTCTTATCCAGCGTCCATTTCTTAGCGACTTCATCCATGTCGTTCCATATGCCTGTCGCGATCCCCGCCAGATATGAGGCACCAAGCGCCGTTGTCTCGCGGATACGCGGACGCATCACCGGCGTATGTGTGATGTCCGACTGGAACTGCATCAGAAAATCATTCGCCGAAGCCCCTCCATCAACACGCAACCGCCCCAACTTTATTTTCGTATCCGCCTGCATCGCGTCCAGCACATCAGCACTCTGATAAGCGATTGCTTCCAACGCGGCGCGTATAATATGTTCCGCCGTTGCGCCGCGCGTCAACCCTACGATCGTCCCCCGCGCATACATATCCCAGTGCGGCGCGCCCAATCCGGTGAATGCGGGAACCAAATAGACCCCTCCGTTATCCGGCACTTTTTCCGCAAAAAATGCGCTGTCCCTGCTGTCTTTTATCAACCGCATCTCGTCGCGCAGCCATTGTACGACAGCACCGCCCATAAACACACTGCCCTCGATTGCGTAGTGTATCTTTCCTTTGGGCGTCGCCGCGATGGTTGTCAGCAATCCGTGTTTGCTGTAACAGAGCTTTTCCCCTGTATTCATCAATAAAAAGCAACCGGTACCATATGTATTCTTCGCCTGCCCCGGCTCAAAACACGCCTGTCCGAAAAGCGCCGCCTGCTGGTCTCCCGCGATACCCGCGATGGGGATATCTTTTCCAAACAGCGTCGCATAACCGTATAGTTCGGCCGAACTCTTTACCTCCGGCAGCATACATGCCGGAATATCCAGCTCCGTTAATATATCCTCATCCCATGCAAGAGTTTTGATGTTGAATAACATCGTGCGCGATGCGTTCGTTAGGTCCGTCACATGCACGCGACCTTTTGTCAAGTTCCATAATAACCATGTATCCACCGTGCCAAACAAAAGCTCGCCGCGTTTTGCGCGCGCACGCGCTCCCTCCACGTGGTCAAGTATCCATTTCAGCTTGGTTGCAGAAAAATAGGCGTCGATCACCAACCCCATATTCTCCTGAATATACGGTTCCCATCCATTTGCTTTCAACTGCGCACAAATATCCGCCGTACGCCTGCACTGCCAGACGATTGCGTTATAGATGGGCTTGCCGGTGCTTTTTTCCCATACAACAGTGGTCTCTCTCTGATTGGTGATGCCAATGCCCGCAATGCTGTTAAGCGGGATCCCCGATTCTTCCAGCGCCTCTTCCAGAACGGTAAACTGCGAAGAATAAATTTCCAGCGGATCGTGCTCTACCCAGCCCGGTTCCGGAAAATACTGCGGGAATTCGCGTTGCCGGACAGCAACAATATTGTGATCGTCATCGAAAATAATGCAGCAGGAACTGGTCGTACCCTGATCGAGCGCAACAATATGCTTTTTCATGCCGCTACTCCTGTGAATTTCATTTTCTTTATTGTATCGCATACACGTTGCAAAAACAATCAAAAACCACCGCAGATACTGCGGTGGTTTTTGCGTTATATCTCTTAAAAACTATTTCACTGTCTTGCGCAGCGCAACACCAAGCTCATACGCCGTTTTAAGTTCTTCCTCGTTCGGATTGAGCTTTGCCTTTGCTTCCCCCGCAATCTTCACACCAAGGTTGGACAGACGCTCACTCATGTATTTGCATGCTTCGCCGCTCCAGCCATATGTGCCGAATACCGCCGCGTTCTTTCCTTTGACAACATAAGAGCACAATGAGGACATCACGTCCCATACCGGCTTGAGCGCATCACGGTTTAATGTGGGCGAACCAAGCGCAAACGCGTCCGCCGCCTCGATCTTTGCAGCAACTTCTCCCGCGGGGAGCTTGGAAACATCCTCGATCTCTACCTCTACGCCATCCTGATCCGCGCCTGCATAAAGCTGCTCCGCCAGTTTTGCGGTGTAACCATAACACGTCACATATCCGATATATATTTTCTTCGGATCATTGATCACAGGCATCGACCAATTCTCATAGCGCTTCACAGCAGCCCACGGATCTTGCCGCAGTACCGGACCATGCGACGGTCCGATCACATCAATCTTGAGATTGCGAATCTTCTCGACCGCCTCCAAGACATAGCTTTTGAAAGGTGACATGATCACATCAAAGTAGTACTTCTGAGAGGAAATCATGTTTGCATCCAGCTTTGTAAGGTCATCAAAAATATTCGAAGCCGAGAAATGGAATCCGAATACGTCTCCCGACGAAAGGAACCCGTCCTCCTTCACATATGTGAAGATAGAATCCGGCCAATGCAGATAAGGCGCTGAAATAAACTCGATCGTCTTTCCGCCCAGATCAAGCGTTACACCATCCCCCGCGATGATACATTCAAAATCGCGGTTGATGATTTCGCGAATAAGCATTTTCGCCGGACGAGAACATACAACAACCGCGTCGGGCGCCGCCTCCATCAGCTTAATAAGTGCTCCGGAGTGATCCGGCTCCGTATGGTTGCAAATGATATAGTCAATTGTTTTGGGATCTACGACCGCGCTGATTCTTTCTAGCTGCTCGTCTGAGAACCCTGCTTTTACAGCGTCTACGACGGCCGTTTTTTCCGCGCCTTTAATCAGATAGGAATTATAGGACGTTCCCCATTCCGTCCTCATAATGACGTCGAAAATCCGCAGGTCGGGATTTTGCACCCCTACCCACCAGATGCCGTCCATTATTTTTGTTGGTTCCGCGCTCATACATACCCCTCCGTCTTATTCCTCTTCAAATGCAGATTTATCTGCGCCGCACATCGGGCAAACCCAATCCGCCGGGACATCTTCCCATTTCGTGCCTGCCGCTACGCCGTTGTCCGGATCGCCCGCTTCAGGATCGTAAACATAACCACATACTGTGCATACATACTTTTTCATTTTTTAATTCTCCTTTGATTTCATTGATTAATATTTTAGAAGCGGCTTTGCGCCGCCTCTTGTGAAACTTATTTGCTTTCTAAATACGCATTGAGCTTTTGCGCAAGCGCATCCGCATCGATCCCGTGCACACCGCACGCCTGTTCCAAATTCTCAAAATGTGCCGCAGCACATCCAAGGCAACCCATTCCGGATTCCATAAAGATAGGCGCAAGTCCTTCGTCAATTTGCAGAATATCCATGATATTCATATCCTTTGTTATTTTCTGTGCCATTTTACGATACCTCTTTCCCTCAATCTTTTCTTTACTCTATCATATATAACCGCTTGGGCAATATATTAAACGAATTTATATGTTGTCAGCGCCAAAGGTGACGATCAATTCCGGCGAACCATTTTCGCGGTAATATTGTACAAAATCTTCTGACGTCTCGATCCCATTAGGCAGCATCACCCCGCCGCGACCAATATCCTCCTCCGCGTGTGCGTCGCTTCCGCCAATTACATACAGGTCGTGCTGTGCCACAAACTCAATCGCCATCGCGTTGCGCGAAGCATGCCGCGGATGTGTGTTCACAACCTCGATCCCATGATAACAAATAGGTTCCACCGGCTTAAGTCCATAACGGTACGGATGAGCCTGAAATGTCAATAATCCATTTTTATTGATCGTGTTGTAAAACGCATCATAAGCCATACGGTACAAGTACGGATTTTCCATCAAAAAATCCTTATCGAACCCATACACCAAAAAGTCGTTTCCGATCCCCGTTTCTTCGCTTCGCCCGAGCACCACTTCCATGCCCAACAACACGCGTACATCCGTACCTTCGGCGCATCTGCATGCCTTTTGATAGCCGGATAAAAAGTAATCAACACGTTCTTCCCAGCAAGCATCGTCGAGTTCCGGACGCTCCAACACATGCGGATGATAGTGATCCGTCAAAAACACATATCGGTACCCTGCCGCCTCGTACTCCCTGACCAGATAACTGACAGGTATCCGCGAGCATGGACTAATCTCAGCCGAATGGCAATGTGTTTCCGCCTGATAATACTTCATAGCGCTCCTCCGCTTTCTTGTCCTTCCTTCCTATCATATCGCAAGAAGGGTAAATCTGCAATCCAAACTTGAATGCGTTTTCCTCTTCCATTATAATAGAAATATCAATACACACCGAAAGGATATCCACATGCAAAACCGTTTTTTTTATTACATCAACCCTTCTCTTGATCCCCATCATACACTCGCCGCGGAAGAATATATGCTAAAGTATATCGAACCGGGCGACGTAGTCATGTACCTGTATACGCACGAGGATTCCGTCATCATCGGCAAACACCAGAACGCATGGGCGGAATGCCGTCATGAACAGCTTCTTGCGGACGGCGGCAAGCTCGCAAGAAGGATATCCGGCGGCGGCGCCGTATTCCACGATATCGGCAACCTGAATTTTTCCTTTATTGCCGCGCATGATACCTACGATGTACACCGCCAGCTAAAGGTCATGCTCGACGCCGCCAATTTATTTGGCATCCATGCGGAATTTTCCGGTCGAAATGATATCATGGCAAACGGGCGCAAATTCTCCGGCAATGCTTTTTGCAGACGTAAAAACGGATCGTTTCATCATGGCACGATCCTGATTGATTCCGACATGGATAAACTGTCGCAATATCTTGCGGTATCCAAAGACAAAATTGAATCAAAAGGCATTTCTTCTGTGCGCGCGCGCGTGGTAAATTTAAAAGAGTTAACCCCCGATATCTCGCCACAAAAAATGACAGAGGCACTTTTAAAAGCATACAAAGCCGAATACGGCGACCCGCAGCCCTATCCGTTTACGGACGAGGCGCGCGCGGAGATCGAAGAGCTTGCGGCGCGCAACAAAAGCTGGGAATGGCTGTTCGGCGAATCGCCGCAATTCGATATCACCATCAAAACACGTTTTGCTTGGGGCGGTATCGAGCTTATGCTCGATTTAAAAGATGCGGTCATCCGCAAAGCACAGGTCTTCTCCGACGCAATGGACGCGGATTTTATTGACGGCATCGCGCCCGCGCTCATCGGGTGTACGTTCCGCAGCGCTGACCTCGCGCAGCGTATCCGCGCGATCTCGCATGCACCGGAACAAGAACCTATACTTTCAGACCTTGCCGCCTATATTGAAGAACAGGGATATTAACGTTCGAAAGACAATCCTTTCTTTCGGATGTAAAATAATAGGATCTAAAACTATGAAAGGAGACTTACCCTATGCCATATATCAACTTACACACCAACAAGCAGCTTACTCCGGAAAAGAAAGAGGCGCTGCAAACACAGCTCGGCGATCTCATTTCCATCTTGCCAAGCAAAACCGCAGAACAGACGCTGATCAAAATCTCGGATGAATGCGATATGTATCGCCGCGGTTTTAACGATGGATTGTGCATGATCGAAATTTATCTTTATCAAATGCAGCCGTTCAGCTGCAAGGCGGATCTGACCAAAGCAATCGTCACTTTGATGGAGAAGGATTACGATATCCCCGCGGCTAACCTGTATATCAAGTTCGATGAGATGCCCGTCTGGGGCGTAAACGGCGCACTAAAATAGCTTTAAAAACGCAATCATAAAAGAGCAGTCTGCGAATCAGCCTGCTCTTTTATGTCTATTATCTTTAAGGAGTATAAATTATCTCTTTTTCGGTAAATGTAATGACTCACCAATACTGTCGGCTACCGCTTCCATAAGCGCCTCGCTGAAAGAGGGATGCGCATGGACGATCGTCGGTACTTCATACGCCGTGATTTCCATCGTCATCAGCGCGCATGCCTCGTTGATCATTTCCGCGGCACACGGTCCGACAATATGCACGCCGAGGATCTCGCCCGTTTTACTGTCCGTAACCACCTTGATAAACCCATCGCCCGCGCCGGATGCAAGCGCACGTCCGTTGCCCGCAAAAAAGAATTTCCCAATACTTACCTCGTGCGTTTTCTTTGCGTCCTCTTCCTTAAGCCCTACAGAAGCAAGCTCCGGCGTGGTATAAATACAGGACGGAATATACTTTCCTGTGTATGCTTCGTGTCCGCCCATCGCGTTTTCCGCAGCGATCTCCGCCAGATTGAATGCCGCATGTGCAAGCATCATCCGCCCAGTGGAATCACCAGGTGCCCACATCCAGTCGAGATTTGTCTTCATACCATCGTCTACCTTGACGCGTCCGCGTTCGTCCACCGCAACGTCCAAATCTTCGATGCCGCTCAAATCAGGCACACGACCGATCGAAAGCAATATCTTGTCCGCTTCCACCGGCTCGCCCTCCTTTAAGTGTACATATGCTTTTCCACCTTTTTGCTCGATTTTTACGATACCCACACCGTTTTTAATGTCAATACCCTGCGCCTTCAGCGACTGCTTCAATACGCCGGAAAGCTCTCCTTCCATGCCCGGCACAATGCGATCCATCATCTCAAGCACCGTCACCTTGCTGCCAAACGCACAAAACGCGGAAGCCATTTCCACACCCACGACGCCGCCGCCTATCACTACCAGATTTTCGGGCAGTTCTTCCAAATCCAGAATATCATCGCTCGTCATCACAGCGGAAGAGTCGATCCCCGGGATATTGATACGTGAAACCTTAGATCCTCCCGCAAAAATAACTTTGTCGGCTGAGATCGTTTCTTTTCCATCGATCACGATCGTTTTATCTGTTTGTATTTTGCCCTCACCCTGATAAACGTCGATGCCGTTGCTTTTAATCAATCCGGTCACGCCGCTCACCAATTTTTTCACGACGCCGTTCTTTTCAGCGACCACGCCTTTCATGTCGACCGTATAGGAAAGGTCTTTGAAAAGCACACCGCGTTTTTTTGCCTCCATCGCCTCATGGATGATCTCAGCGGTCTTTAAATATGTCTTTGTCGGAATGCACCCACGGTTCAAGCAAGTGCCGCCCAATGCTGATTTTTCGACCACTGCTGTCTTCGCGCCCAACCGCGCGACCTTGATCGCCGCGATATATCCCGCCGGTCCGCCGCCTAACACGACAACGTCATACGCCTTACCTTCTTTATGTACATCCCCAACAGGTACCGCCTCGACCGGCGACTCCGCAGGAACAACAGGCGCGTCGCCTGCCGGCGGTGTTTCACCCTGCGCTCCGATGTAACCAATCGTCGTCACAACCGGCACTTCCGCTCCTGCCTCGTAAAGCTTGGAAAGAATATATCCGTCGTTCATTGCCTCCACCTGCATAGAGGTCTTATCTGTCTCGATCTCTAAAATCGGCTCGCCATATTCTACTTTGTCGCCCACTTCTTTGAGCCATTTGATGATGGTTCCAAATTCCATCGACATACCGGCCTTGGGCATAATAATTTTTTCAGCCATTGCTTTTTCCTTTCCTCAGATCAGCATTCCCAACGGGTTTTCCATCAGCGCTACAACACGCTGCAAGAACTTCGCGCCCGAAGCGCCATCCACGCAGCGATGGTCAAACGTCAACGAAAAGCCCATCTTCTTATGGTTCTTGATGCTGCCGTCCTCCTCCATCACAAGCTGATCCGTTATGGCACACACACCTAGGATACACGCTTCCGGCATGTTGATGATCGGGTCAAACGACTGAATGCCAAACATTCCGAGATTACTGATCGTAAACGTGCCGCCTGTGTATTCGTCGGGCAAAAGCTTGCCTTCACGCGCACGCCCCGCCATATCCTTTGCAGCCGCAGCAAGTCCCTGTAAGGAATAGCCGTCCGCGTTGCGCAGCACAGGGACGATCAGCCCGTCGTCAAGAGCAACCGCGATACCGATGTTGATGTCTTTTTTGTACAAAACGCCCTGCTCCGTATACGATGCATTGATGTTGGGAAATTCACGCAGCGCGACTGTACATGCTTTCACAACAAGATCGTTGAAGGAAACCTTCACGTCCGAAATATCATTGATCTTCTTACGCAAATCAAACAGCCCCGTCACATCCGCCTGTGTGTTGAGTGTGACCGGCGGAACGTTGTTATGTGATTCCAGCATGCGCTTGGCGATCGTCTTCCTCATACCATTAAGCGGCATAAGAACATCCTCTTCAGCAGCCGATTGCGCTGCCATAGCTTTCGGAGCTGCTGATACGGCAAGCACATCATCCTTTTTAACTTTTCCGCCAAACCCGCTACCGGCAACAGCAGCAATATCTACACCGTTCTGCTCTGCCAAACGTTTTGCCAGCGGCGTAGCCTTGATTGCCGCACGAGCATCCGCAAGGTCTCTCGCTTTAATCGGTTCGCCATGTGTGTCGATTGATGCCAGATCGATCCCTTTTTCACGCGCGATCCGCTTGGCAGCGGGTGTCGCACGCAGCTTACCACCTATTGAGAACCCCGCTTGCTTCTTTTCCTCCACAATCGGCGCTGCCTCTTTTGTTTCCTGTGCCGCGGGCGCACTTGCTTTGGCAGCAGGGATATCATCCGTTGGCGGCGTTTCGCCCTGCTCACCGATGTAGCCGATCGTTGTTACAACAGGCACTTCGTCTCCCGCCTCATAAAGCTTGGAGAGCAAATATCCGTCGTTCATCGCCTCCACCTGCATAGAGGTCTTATCCGTCTCGATCTCTAAGATCGGCTCGCCATATTCTACTTTGTCGCCCACTTCTTTGAGCCATTTGATGATGGTTCCAAATTCCATCGACATACCGGCCTTGGGCATAATTACTTTTTCAGCCATTTTTCATCACCCCTCAGCGCATGATCTCATAGATCGCCTTCGTCACCTTATCCACCGTAGGAACGATGTTTTTCTCAAGCTCCGGACAATACGGCACAGGAACGTCAAGACCGCACACGCGCATGATCGGCGCATCCAAATAATAAAACGCTTCGCTTCCCGCGAGCTTTGCCGCGATCTCTCCGCCAAGACCTCCTGTAACAGCCGCTTCGTGCACGATCATCGCGCGCGAAGTCTTGCTTACAGAATGGATGATCGTTTCCGTATCCATCGGATATAACGTGCGCGGATCAATGATCTCTACGCTGATACCGTCCTTTGCGACAGCCTCCGCCGCCTGCTGTACCACTTGCAGCATCCTGCCGTAGGTCACGATCGTCAGGTCTTTGCCCTCTTGTACGATATGTGATTTCCCAAGCGGGATCACATATTCGCCTTCCGGCACGTCTCCTTTTGTGCGGTACAAAAGCTTCTGCTCAAAAAACATGACCGGATTGTCGTCACGGATCGCCGCTGTAAGCAGACCTTTTGCGTCTGCCGGTGTGGACGGCGCAACAACCTTTAACCCCGGCACATGGCACATCCATGCTTCAAGGCTCTGGCTATGCTGACCCGCAGCGCCTGTGCCCGAACCTTCGGGCATACGCATGACCATCGGAACCTTTGCCTTGCCGCCGAACATGTACCGCATCTTTGCCGCCTGATTGACAACCTGATCCATCGCGATCGTCATAAAATCGGAAAACATCATTTCCGCAATAGGACGCATTCCCGTAGCCGCAGCGCCTGCCGCGCACCCTGCGATCGCCGCTTCACTGATCGGCGTGTCGCGCACGCGTTCCGGTCCAAATTCGTCGAACATCCCAACAGAAACGCCGAACGCCCCGCCATAAAGACCAACGTCCTCTCCCATCAAAAACACGTCAGGATTATTGCGCATTTCCTGACTCATTGCTTCATTGATTGCTTGCGCATATGTAATTTCTCTCATTATTTCTACCCTCCCCGCTTAGTCCGCGTATACATCCTGCTCGATCGTTTCAAGACCCGGGAATTCACTTGCTTCCGCAAACGTGACCGCGTCTTCGATCTGCTGTCTGGTATCTTTTTCGATCTCGTCGATCTCTGCCTGTGTGAAAATTTTGTTCGTTACCAGATATTTTTCCAATTTCTGGATCGCGTCCTTTTTCTTCCACGCTTCGATCTCTTCTTTTGTTCTGTATACGTTCGCGTCACTCTTGGAGTGCCCCAAATAACGATAGGTCTCGCACACCATCAGCATTGGTCCGTTTTTCTTTACATACTTTACGGCTTTTAAAGTCTCCTCATATACCGCGAGCACATCCATCCCATCAACCTTTACACCGGGGATGCCGTATCCCTTTGCGCGCTCCGTGATATCCGTGATATTCATAGAATGCGCAAGCGGCACAGACATGCCGTACTTATTATTCTCGCAAACGAACAATACCGGCAGTTTCCACACAGAAGCTAAATTGACTGCCTCATGGAACGACCCTTCATTGCTTGCGCCATCGCCGAAGAAGCATACGACCACGCGGTCGATATTTTTCATCTTTGTCGTAAGCGCCGCGCCTGTCGCCAGCGGAATACCTCCTCCGACAACGCCGTTTGCGCCAAGATTGCCACGTTCCAGATCGGCAATGTGCATAGAGCCGCCCTTTCCCTTACAATATCCCGTAACCTTGCCGCGCAGTTCCGCCATCATCTGATTCAAATCAATCCCCTTAGAGATACAATGTCCATGCCCGCGATGTGTACTCTCGATGAGATCTTCCGGATTAAGCGCACAGCATACGCCTGTCGCCACAGCTTCTTCGCCAATGTACAGATGCGTCGTCCCGTGAACCATACCCATAGAAAAGAAATAGCTTACTTTTTCCTCAAACCGTCTGGTAAGCAGCATCTTTTCGAGCATTTCCTGATACTTTGCCTTACTGATCTTTGCCATCTTTCATCATCCTTTTACTTTTCATATATTTAGCACATGTGCCTTGTTCTAAAAAACACGGACATTTGCTATTTATCACTATCATCATTCTATATCATTTCACCTAATCCTGCAATTACCAAATATGCTCACATATGTGAATAATATTCCTGTATTGTTTTTTAGGCACTAAAAAAGGACAGGTTTTACAACCCGTCCCGCCGTCTTTGGCTTCACACCAAACTGCAGTGCATAAGCCGCATAAAATACAGATATCTCTCTTTTACGGGGATTCCGCTAATGTCTGTTAACGCGCGCGCATAAAGGTCAAGCTGTACCGCATATCCTTGCGCCGTTTTTTCTACCGTTTGTTCACTCACGCGATCCGTTTTATAATCCACCAGCACCCATTGCCCGTCCTCCAAAAACGCCAGATCTAAGATCCCCTGTACAAGCATTTTTCCCGTACCCTCAAAACCGACACTGTGCGCGTCAACTTGCAGGTTAAAACTCTGCTCACGCAGCACACGCGGCGAAGCTTTGATCCGCTTATAAAGCGGCGTACGCAAAAAAGCCTCTGCCATCTCCCGGTTTTTCAAAATCGCTTCTTTCTCTTCCGGCGTAATGATATTGCGCGCAAACATATCCTCTGCCGCCTGCGCTACATCCTGTCCCTTTGTAACGCGCTCCATCACGCTGTGCACAAGCGTACCCAGCCGCGCCCCTGTGATCTCTTCCGCTTCTTCTGTTTGCGGTCTCAAAAACGCGCGAACCGCTTTGTCTTGCGATTGCTTGAGCGCACTTACCGATACCTTTGCCGGAATGACCGGCTGCCTGCAAATGCTGATCAACTCTGATGGCTGTGTCTTTTCAAGCAGCTCCTCTTTGAATGCGGCATAATCAAATGTTTTGCTCGCTCGCTCCGTCTGTTCGCTGCCCGCAAAAAGTGTCACCGGGATTTTATTCGTTCCCGTGTTTGCCGCCATTATCCAATCGAGCATACATTTTACATTCTGATAATTCTCCGTCGTGCGCATCAATTCCCACGTCGCAGACCGTTTATCAAGATCAGACACATTACCTGTCAAAAAGAGCTTCTCTTTGGCGCGCGTCATCGCCACATACAAAATGCGCAGCTCCTCTGACTTATATTCGCGCAGCAATCGCTCTTTTACAAGAACAGACTCTGCCGTATCCCGCCGCAGCAGGTTTTGGTCGTCTACATATTTTGCCACAATCCCATAATCCGAGTGCAGCAAGATGCTCTTATTTAATTCCTGCGGTCGCAGTGTCGCTTCCATGCGCGCAATATATACCACCGGGAATTCAAGCCCCTTGCTGCCGTGGATCGTCATAATGCGCACACAATCCGCATCAACGGGCGGTGTTCCCGTACTGATATATGCGCCATCCCTTTTTTTGATGTCTGTAAGCGCACGCAGCAACAGATACAAACTGTTGCCGACCGTTTGCGCCGTTTGCGCCGCCAGCTCCATAAAACATAGGAATATACTCCGTTTGAGCGCGCCGCCCGGCGTACACGCCACATACGTTTCAAAATCATATTCCCGCTCCACGCGCATCAAAAACTCAGTCAGGGACAGGGAACGCGCGTATACCCGCAGCTTTTTTAGTGTATCGTAAAACATTTTTAATCGTCTGCCCAACACGTTTTCCTGCTGGGCGTACGCTTCTGCCGCAGCGTAAAAAGGGATCCCTCGCTCATTTTTCAACAACCGTATCTCCGCAAAATCCTGCTCGTCAAATCCGCCGATATACGAACGCATGACAGAAAGCAGCGGCACATCTTGCCGCATATTATCCGCAAGCCGCAGCAAATTGACAAACAGCTCGATCTCTTTCAGATCCTGCGCCTGTTCCATGTCCACGACGCAGGGAATCCCCCGTCCGCGCAATTCATTTTTCAGCACATTCAAAAACTCGCTGCGCGACCGCAGGAGGATGGCGATGTCTCCATACCGCACGCGCCGTTGCTCACCTGTGTGCGCATCGCGCACCGTTTCTTTGCGCTGTTTTTCAATACTGTCCGCGATCATCGCCGCCTGCCGCGCGTTTTTTTCGCCTGTATCAGCCTCGCACAACAGTATTTCCGCGTGCCCGCCCTCCACATTACACAGCAGCGACTCACCCTCGTCATAGACGATCTCTCCTGTCTGCTCGCTCATTACGCTATCCATCACAAAGTTCACCGCTTCGATCACGCCGCGGCTGCTGCGGAAATTGTCATTCATCAGAATGATCTCGTTTTCTTGTGTCTTTGTTTTAAATTCCTGCGCCTTTTGCTTGAATATCATCGGATCTGCCAGCCGAAATTTATAAATACTCTGCTTAATATCCCCCACCATAAAAAGGCTGCCGCCTGCGCTTACCGCCTTGATGACCTCCTCCTGTACGGGATTGGTATCTTGATACTCGTCCACAAACACATGCGAATATTGCTGCGCATAGAACGAACGCACCTCGCTGTCCTGTAAGGCACGCAGCGCGAAATGCTGCAAATCTTCATAATCGAGTACGTTGCGCTCCTCTTTCTTTTCCGCGTACCGCTGCGAAAATCCGCGCACCAGCGAAACAAGTGCATCCACATCCTTCTGCGTATGCGCAAGCTCCTCTTTTGCCGTTTCACAAAAGCGCCCATAACGCTCATCCGTCAATACATCCTTCAAATGCGCGCGCGCCGTTTTATACAACAATCCGATCTTATCCTTGTGTTCGTCGCACAGCTTTCGCTTACACGCGGGAAGCGTACTGCGCGAGAAACGCTCTGTCATTGCAACAAGTCCTTCATCCCGCGCACACTCGATCATCTCATTGAGCAACGCGGCACAATCTTCGTCCTTCTTCTGCTGTTCTTGGTCAAACGCGGAGGAAATATCCGCCGCCAGCTCCATCAGCTGCCTTGCTTCAAATAGCTTGCGCAACATACCGGCCTCATATTCGTCCCGCAAAAAATTGATGTAGTCGTCGCCCTTGCGAAGGGAACTTTCCGCCCAGGAAAAGGGATCCGGCTTGCTCATCATATAATTGTAACTATCAAAAACATATTCCATCAGGCTCGTGTCGTTTGCGCGCGTGGTATAGCGCGCCACAAGACGCAAAAAGCCTTCCGCCTGCTCCTCATAACAGTCGTCAAACAATTCGCGCGCCGCTTCCGCGCGCAGCCGATCTGCCTCATCACTATCAGCGATCCTGAAATTCGGCGATATGCCAAGCAGTGAATAATTTTGCCGCACAGCCTTGCCGCAAAACGAATGGAAGGTAGAAATATCCGCCAGAGAAACAAATTCAGCCTGCTGCAAAAGGCGCACATCATTTTGCGCCGCCTGAAAAATCTCGCGCGAAATACGCTGACGCATTTCTGCCGCCGCCGCGTTTGTGAACGTCATGATCAGCATATTGCGGATATCGCATCCGTCTACCACCAGCCGCGCGACGCGCTTGGCAAGCACGCTTGTCTTTCCGCTGCCAGCCGCAGCGGAAACCAATACGCTTGTACCATCCGTTCCAATTGCCCTTGCCTGTTTTTCCGTAAACTGCATCTATTCTTCTTCCTGCCGTATCCTGTTTATCGTCTGTTCCTTCTCTTCCTCCAAAAGAACGCGTGACATATTGCCCGCATATCCTTCATCAAACATACACACGCTTGCAAAATCGCAATAATCGCATCCTCTGCCGGTTCTGTAGGCATAAGGTCGTATAGACGTGTCGCCTTCCCGGATGTTTTTTGCTGCGTCCGCAATCAGCTTTTTTGCAAATCCCAGCAGCGTGCTGATCTCCTCCTGCCCATACTGCCGCCGTCGGGCATTTGCGTCAAATCCGCCGTCGCGCAGTACGCGCAACCGCAGCGAAAACAAGCTGTTGCCCGCTGTTCCAAAAAGCTTTGCGGCAACATCCTCATCAACGCCGCAAATACCCGCCATGCGGTAAGCCTCTGCAATGTCACCATTCTCATCGCTAAATTCCGGCAGATGGATATTAAAATAATTCGCGCCCGCAAAACGCGCGCCTTCTCCAAGAAGCGCGAGTACCGCCATGATATAGATCACAAGCTGCAGCGAAACACCGCCCGCAAAACGTCCAAGATCAAAATCGTGTTCGCCCGTCTTATAATCCACAATATCAAAATATTGTTCGCCATCGAGCTGCGCCGTATCGATCCTGTCGATCTTTCCATCAATCTTGATGCCGTCCCCAAATTCCTGCGAGAACCAAAATTCGCTTTCGCGCGGCTTCAGTAATCCTTCGCGCGTTTGGGCGCGGATCGCCGCCGCCGCCAGCCTTACCTCTCGCTCCACAGCGCGTAACACGTTTTCATTGTGTTTATTAAGCGTAAACTTTTCCTGCTGCGTACGCGCGTCCTTTACACATTTGTCGATCAATTGCGAAAACGTCTGTTCCGGTATATCCACCCAGCCTTGCTCTGCCTGAGAGACCTCCTTTTGCAGGTTATCCAAAATATCGTGCGCAAAGTTTCCAACATCCATCGGGTTAATCGTGTATTCTTGCGGCACATCTGTTTTGAGCCCATATTGCATAAAGTGTTTATACGGACACTCATAATACTTTTCCAGCCTGCTCGCGTTACCGCGTATTTCTCCGTACAGTGCTTGCGCCGCCGCTGTTTTCAAGGTCACCGGTCTATTTTGATATGCCATTCCGCGCTCCAGGGCACGCAACTTTTCAGAAGCTTTGTCGTCCCCCAGTATTGCCGCCAACCGGCCTTCGTCATACACTGTGTCGATTCCGTCCGCTATATTGCGCAACACCTGTGCCGCTTGCGCGTATGCGTTTGTCCGAAGCATATATGCGCTATCCGCCGCCCTGTTTTGCTTGACGCTCCCAAACAGGTCAAGAATGCGCTGCGCAACGGATGATATCTTGTTTTTTCCATCGTCCACATAGCTCAGGAACAACTTTTGTGTCGGCTTGGTGAGTGCTTTCAAGATCGCCAGTTTTTGCTTTTCCACATTTCCCGTGAAGCGAAGTCCCGCAAGCTGGCCAAGCATCAGCTCTCGCTCATAGTCCGCCAAAATATCCGAGCTTTGCAAATAGTTTGGCAGATTCCCCTCGTTTGCGCCCACCACAAACAAAGCACGGATATCGCCTAATCGGATATAAGATATCTCTCCCGCCGCTACCTCGTCCGCGCTTGGCGGAATCACATTTATTTTTTGCGCGCCAAACCCTGTTTCCAGCAGCGCTTTCAATTGTTGTCTCGTGATATGTGTATCCCGCAAAATCTCCTGCGCTTCCCGCAGGATATGCATTGTCTTTTCAAATACCTGCGTTCCAAATTCCGCACTCTTAAGCAACCCCGCTTTTTCAGCCGACGCAATGTGCGCCAATAACTTATTTTGCGCATTCATCTGTTCTGCATACCGCATCACGCACGTGATCAACTCTCCTGCTGTTTTTACTCCCGACGCGCCCTTGCGCAATTGTTCAATGGGCAGCATCAGCTTCTCACGCGCTTTTTCTGCCAGCGGATCAGCAAAAGGCTTTAAAAACGCAAACCCGTCGCGTATATGCGCGTAAGCATAGTTATGAAGCATCTCTGCCTCGCCGGATGTTACCCCCGCAAGCCCTGTTTTGGCATGCGCAAGCAACGTATCCTTTTTCATGCGCCCCTGCGAAAGCTCCAGCGCGCTCAGCAGGTATACCGAAAAAACACTGTCAAGCAGCGTTCGCTTTCCGCCTGCGAAACATGGTAT